>JANOWU010000184.1:0-32186 GCA_031418035.1 Acidimicrobiia bacterium | reverse complement strand
CGGGGGACGCCTACATGGACTCAACGTACGAGTAATACGTTTCGACCTACCCCACGTTTGCATACGTTCCTTCGGCGTTGGTGATGCTCGACGCCGCCCAGACCCTTCGACGCAACAAACCACGTCCGCTTCCCCTGGCGTTGGTGCACGGCGACTTCAACCCCGCCAACTTCCTCTACGCCAAGGGTCGAGTGACCGCGCTCATCGACTGGGAGAACTCGCGCGTCGGCGACCCTCGCGAAGATTTGGGCTGGATGGTCGCCATGGACAACATGAGCAATACAGCGGTGATGTCGCACCCGACCGACGAGGGTGGGTTCCTCGCCTATTACAACAAGCTCACCGGGTTCGACGTCACGCCCGAGGAGTTGGGCTACTTCATCTTGTTCGGGACCATGAACATCGGCGTGCCCGTCGTCTCGGCGATCAAGGCCCGCGTCCAGGGCGACCACCAACAGTTCCTTCATCTCTACCTGCTGCAACCCAGTAGCGCTTCGCTCGTTTCGTTCACCCAACTTCTTGGCTACCCCGGAGCACCATCATGAACGCATCCCCCGGCATCGACGGCCTCCTCGAGGGAGTCATCATCGGCATCGGCAACGAAATCATGCCGTTCATCAACAACGAAAAGGCCATGGCCACCGCCGCCATGATGCAATCAGTGCTTCAGGGCGTCCGGCAAACGTTTCCGATCTATCTTGCCGCTCTGGTCGAGGAGCACAACTCGATGACTTCGACGCTTCGTGAGGTTGGCGCGGTTCTCGCCAACGTTCAGGGAGTCGAATCGGACCGGATCAAGGACCGCGTGGCAACGCTCGGTCAACTCGACGACCGCCCGGTTCCCGTTCCACTCGACGAAACACTACGTGCACATACGGATTTGTCGAGGGCCCTTGAGATGACCATCAGCGACCTCGACGTCATTCAAAGAAGCGGCAGCCCAGACGTTGCAGCTGCAGATGCCGCCCTGAACGCGATCCGGACTCACCTCGCCCCCCGCTACCTTCGTGATCATCTGTCGATCGTTGCCGGCAGCGGTTTTCTCGGGCGCGGGTAGCTGCTGCGCGTCGCTTCGCACAAACTGTCACACGCCCCGGGTACCCTCTACCTATGCCGTTGCCGCTTCCCACATCGCTCTCACCATCCAAGGTGGCGTCGTTCAAGGACTGCGCTATGGCGTTTCGGTTTTCTGCGATCGACCATCTCCCCGAGCCCCCGACCGTCTGGGCAGCCAAAGGAACGCTCGTACACCGGGCTCTGGAGCTCTTGTACCTGGAAGCGCCGCAGGATCGCACCGTGGAGGTCGCGCTTGCGCACCTCGCCACGTCCACGCCGGAGATCCTCGGCTCTCGCGAATACGTCGACCTGACCTTCACCGACGATGCACGGGAGGCGTTCGACCTTGATGCGCAACGACTGGTCCGCAATGCGTTCGTGCTCGAGGATGTACGACGGGTCCGACCGATCGGTCTCGAGCTTCGGATGGAAGCGCACCTCGGAACGCTGAAGCTTCGCGGGATTATCGATCGCCTCGAACTCGACGAAAACGGCGAGCTGATCGTCACGGACTACAAGACCGGCAAGGTGCCCGGGGTCAACTTCGAACAGGGAAAGCTTGGTGGCGTTCAGTTCTACGCGTTTCTCTGTGAACAAATGCTTGGCCGTCGACCGGCACGGGTCCAGTTGCTGTACCTGAGCGAGCCAGTGGCCATCATCAGCGAACCGACCGAGCAATCCCTGCGCGGCCTCAAGATGCGGGCGTCGGCGATTTGGAAGGCGGTGGAGACCGCGTGCATGCGCGACGACTTTCGACCGAAGCCTTCGCGGCTGTGTTCCTACTGTTCGTTTCAGCAGTGGTGCCCGGCATTCGGCGGCGACCCCAAAACGGCACCAAGCCGCAAGTGGGTGCCCGACGCTCAACTTGCGGCCGAACGCGTGGGCACCGACGTCGCTCCGGCCACCCTCACGCTGGCCGAGTCGATCGATGATCAACACACCGATCAAGTCCTCATCGAGGAAACTCTTCCCCTGCAGGTGTAGCGAACGTCACCAGGTAGGGGCGAACACACGGCCCAACGTGCCACAGATCAACGTCGCCGGGCGTCTACGGTTCCCTACGTGACTTTTCCCCGGATCGCACTGCCGACGTGGTTCGACGCGATCGATCGAAGCTTCGATGCCTCCTGGGAGCGGCTACGCGGCATCAAGGTGCTCGACACGATGTTCTATACCGCGTCCGAGGTCGGCGACTTCGGGATGATCTGGTTGGCCATCGGGGCGGTCCACGCGGCCGTCGGCGCCCCCGAGCGAACCCACGATGCAATCCGGCTCGCAGCAGCACTTGGTTTGGAGTCCGTTCTGGTCAACGGCGGCATCAAGTCGCTGTTTCGACGCGAGCGGCCAGGGTGGGAACAGGACCGTCCGCTCCATCTCCGAAAGCCCCGGACGAGCAGTTTTCCGAGTGGTCACACCAGTTCAGCGATGACTGCGGCGCTGCTGCTTTCCGATTCGTTTCCCGCGGCGGCACGTCCCGTGATCTGGGGGTTGGCCGCCGTCGTTGCGTTCAGCCGCGTACACGTGAAGATCCATCACGTCACCGACGTGGCCGGGGGGCTCGTGGTCGGCCTCGTGTTTGGAGCGACGGTCAGAGCCATCGCCCCCCTTACGTAGCGGCCTTACTGCGGTGCGCACGACGAACCCCACAGCCCACGCTTGGGGCCAGGGGTCGAGGCGCTCGTTGCTACAGCGACTAGTTTTGCTTGCTGGCGACGAGCAATGAACGAACGTCGAGCAGGAGGTCGGTCATTTCGGCCGACGACACCAATTCGCGTTGAACGAGTATGACCAGGTTCTTGTCGATCATCGCCATAGCTTCTGCGATTTCGTTTCGAGTCTCTCGCTCCAAAGTATCCACGAGTACCACGGTAGCCCACACTCGTTGGCAATCAACTGCCTTTGGGTAATGAAGGTGTGATTACGGCTATTTAGGGTCGAATGACACACGTCAAAGGGACCATTGTTTCGGCTGTGTTCGGCTGTTCGGCAATCGAGGCGTGTCGATGGCAGAGTTGATGCGTGCGCCATACTCAAGATCAGTTCATAGGTTGTGCCGGTGTGTCGATCTTCTGGCAGGCCTGGCTGCCCGACCGTGATGCGAAGGCCGTAGTCGTCATCGCGCACGGATACGGCGAGCACTCGGATCGTTACAGCAATGTCGTGGAGGCTCTGGTCCCTGCGGGTTACGCGGTCTTTGCGCCGGACCATCGCGGTCACGGTCGATCGAGCGGGCATCGGGCGCTCATTGATAAACATGCTTATCTTCTCGACGACCTGGACCGAGTCGTAACACGAGCAGCAACCGACTTTCCGGGACTTCCGCTGTTCCTTCTCGGTCATTCGATGGGCGGCAACATTGCGCTCGCCGCCGCTCTGAAGCGTCCCGAGCGCCTCACGGGTTTGGTGCTCTCCGGACCAGCGGCAACCACCGATGGAATCCCGAAGCCCCTCCAGCTCCTCGCCCGTGTGCTTGGACGCATCGCCCCGAAGTTGCGAACCCAGAAACTCTCGGCGGCGGGAATCTCGCGCGACCCGAACGTCGTTGCGGATTACATCGCCGACCCCATGGTGTACACCGGAGGCATTCCGGCGGGAACTGCATGTGCACTTATCACGTCGTCCTTGGAGTTTCCTGCGCTTCTCTCTTCGCTCCGCATGCCACTGCTCGTCGTTCATGGATCAGCGGACAGCCTCGTGTCGGTCGAGTCCGGGAAGACCGTTCATAGGTTGGCCGGCTCACCGGACAAAACGCTGAAGGTCTACGACGGTTTGTTCCATGAGGTCTTCAACGAACCAGAACGTGCGGTGGTTCTTGCCGACGTGGTGGGATGGCTCGACGCCCACTGCGGGGTTCCCGCGAGGTGATCGAGGAGGGCTGAATTCCTGGATCCGACGGGCCATACTGGCCCAATGGCTTTCACAATCGACAAGGCATTCATTAGCGCTCGTCAGGAACAGTTGGAGCGGACGCGAGCCGACCTGCAAGCATTTTTCGTCGGCATCGACGATGTGATCGATGAGCTGATCGACTCGATGAGGGTCTGGTACCTGATGCCCGAAGTACTAAGTCGGCCTATCATCATCAACCTCTGGGGGATGACCGGAGTTGGCAAGACGGACCTGGTGCGCCGCCTCATCAAGTCCCTGGATCTCCAGGATCGGTTTCTCGAGGTGGAACTGTCGAACGGCGACGACACCCGATACTACAACTCGGTGGGCGCCGTGCTCGACCGAAATTCACTCAACGACGACAGGCCGAAGGTTGTTCTCTTCGACGAGATCCAACGTTTCAACACCCTCGATGCGGACGGAAAGCCACTGCAAGTCACCAAGTTCACGACTTCTGGGAACTCCTCTCCGACGGCCGACTCTCACGGCGCGAACGAAACAACCTCGACTCCGCAATCACGGAAATGAGCTTCTACGACCGAGATGCCCGCAAACGCAAAGAACGCGGCGAGGACGTCAACCCCGACGACGGCATCGGCATCTGGGAAGCGCGATCGCTCAAAGAGGCTTGGGGACTTGATGGGGCAATAGACGACATCGCCGAGCTGTCGCGTCGAGAGCTACTGAGCCAGCTCCTCTCGGTGAAATCGAAGAAGGTCGTCTATGAACCGGTTGACCATTCGAAGACCCTGATCATCATCTCGGGCAACCTCGACGACGCGTTCGCGATGTCCATGATGACGTCGGAGGCCGACGTCGAGGCCGACATTTTTCGGGCATTCACCGAGAAGATCACCGTGGTCGATGTCAAGGCGTCGCTCACGCGCCGGTTCAAGCCTGAACAGGTCGCCCGCTTCGGCAACGTGCACCTGATCTATCGCGCCCTTGGTCGCACCGCGTTCGAAGAGCTCGTCGCGCGAGAGGTCAAGCGCGTCACGATGGCGGCCAAACAGCACTTCAACCTCACGGTGAGCGTGAGTGGATCGATCAACGAACTCATCTACCGAAACGGTGTGTTCGCGGTACAGGGTGTCCGCCCCGTGTTCTCCTCGGTGACCGACATCTTGGAGTCGAACCTATCGAAGATGGTGTTCGAGGCGTTGATGAACAACGACAAACGCATAGACGTGACCTACGACGAGGCGACGAAGGAGATCGTCGGAAAGCTCGGCAAGCGCGACACCGTGAGGATTCCGTACGTCGGACGTCTGGATCGCGTTCGAAACCGCAACATCTCCGACGTGGTGGCAAACGTAAGTGTGCATGAGGCCGGACATGCCGTGGTGTACGGAGCGCTCTTTGGGCTCGCACCGCTGCAACTCACCTCAAAGGTGGCCTCAAGCTACTCGGCAGGTTTCACCTTCCCACACGACATCCATGAGACCCGCCAGAACGTGGTCAGCAAGATCAAGGTGTACTTGGCGGGCGGCCTCGCCGAGGAACACGTCTTCGGGAAGCAAGCTGCGACGGTCGGGCGTTCGAGCGACCGCGAGACCGCCACGGTCTTGCTGTTGGATTACATCAGACGATACGGCTTCGACGACGAGTACCAGGCGACGTACACGCTCGACGGCGCGTACGCCATGGACAAGTCGGTCACCGATATCGACGCCGAGAAGATGATGAGTGCTCTCGTGGCCGAGACCCGTCAGCTGTTGCAAAGTCACGAAAGGCTGTTGCTCGACCTTTCCTCCCAACTCCGGGTCTTGGGAAAGCTCGACGCCCGACAGGTCGCCGACACGGCGAGTCGTCATGGCCTCGGTCTCTCGGTCCGAGCTGAGGGGCATCTCCACATTCGCCCGTACGACGCGGAGTTGACCGCAAAGGCCTAGCTTTTTCCACGTTGGTGTCTGGCCGAAGGCCCACATTTGGCGAAGGGCTTATCCGGCGAGCCCGCGAATAGCTTCTCGAAGGTCGTACTTCGCCAGCGGAAGAAGGGCCACCGCTGCGGTCGTCACGCCGTTCGCACCGTATCGTTGCAGATGAGCCCGGCACTCATCGATCGATCCGTGAACGATGAGCCGATCGACGATTTCGTCGGGAATCGCCGCAAGGGCTGCCTTCCGGTCGCCCGCCTTCCAGGCATCCCACATGCCCTGGAGCAATGGGCCGTTCCCGAGCCACTCGTGAAACGCCGCGTAGACCGGTACGTTCAAGTACGCCGCGATTGCAAAGCGCGCAGATGATCGAACGGCATCAGTATCTTCGCTCGGGCACACGAAGATACGGGCGACTATCTCCTTCGCCGATCCATCAGGTGATGCCGCCTGCACGATTTCGTTGACCTTGGCGACGTCGACTGCGCTGAGCCAGTTGATGATCGCGCCATCGCTCTCTCGCCCGGCCAGGCGCAACATTCCTTCTCGGAGCCCAGCGATCATGATCTGTGGTTGGACGGCGACTTTGCGGCCGAGCTTGAATCCGCGCACACGAAACGTTTCGTAGTCCTGGTCGACCTTCTCCCCCGAGAGAGCAGTCTTGAGGAACCGAACGGAGTCTCGTACGCGCGCATACGGACGCTCGAAATCGATGCCGTTCCATTGCTCCACGATGACGTTGGACGACGAGCCAATCCCGATCGCGACCCGTCCCGGCGCCACTTCGGCAAGCGAGGCAACGCTTTGGGCCAGAAGACCGGCCCCGCGGGTATAGGCAGGGATGATTGCGGTTCCGAGTCGAAGCTTGGGCGCCCATTGCGATCCGAGGACCAGCGGGGTAAACCCGTCGGAACCGTTCGCCTCGGCCGACCACAGATCGGTGTATCCGAGCGTTTGGAGTTCCTCGAACCACTCCCGCTGTTCACCAAGCGGTACTCCGTCAAATGGGACTGTCATTCCAAGGCGCATGTCTCCACCCTACGACCTTTCAGAATGTGACATAGGTCACAATCACGCCCCGGCAAAACTGTCACACCCCCTCCCCATACTTGCCTCATGCGTTCGAATCAACTGGTCCTCATCGAAACGAAAACCGCCGTCGATTTTCGAATCGACGAACACACCCGCGATCTCGGCCGTCAAGGCATCGCAGCCGCCCGACGAGCCCTGGAAGCCACAACGGCAGCCAAGAAGGCCGCCTAAATCTCAACCCGAAACGATGGGCGCAGGTTGGGAGTCCACGACCGACGTCGCATCGGGACGTACCGGCACCGACGCATCGGGACGTACCGGCACCGACTCCGCCGTAGCGGCGGAACTACGGAGCACGGGAGCCAGGATCTGCGTGCGAATCAGATCCGACACCCGAGCGTCGGGCCGAGCCTTTACCTGCGAATAGAAGGCAAACGGCGGGCCAATCAAATGCGCGAACACCTCTGCAAAATCACCGGCACCGACCTCCAGGTCTCGACACGAATCGCAGGCCCACCATTGCGTGTCGGCGTTCAAGCCCCGCAACGACAGAAACGCCTCGCGCCGTGCCGTGCTGTTGTAGGAGACGTCGAACACGTGACCCAATTCGTGAGCGAGATCATGAGCAATGCCGGCAAGCGGCCGCTCGTCTCGAATGTAGATCTCGACTCGTCGTTCGCTCACCAGCGTGAGACCGAGCAAGCGATCGCGGCCGGGGCGAAACGACACGGTCCAGCCGGGGAAGGTCTCGGCAGGATTCACGAGCAGCATCTTGAGCGCCGCCCTACCCCGCTCCTCGAGTGCGGCGTTGGAGGCTTCGATCACGAACGGGCTCGAAATCGACTGGGCCGGCGCCAAGGCAACCACCTTCGTCGGCGCTTTCTTGGTTGCTCGTGCGGTCGACTTGCGGCTCGACGCGACCGTGGATTTCGTACCCGACACGCTCTTCGCGGCGGCGAAAACCGTGTGGTCAACACAGCCGATACCAACCAACACGGCGACGAGGGCCACACCTGCTCGTGCGAAACGAGTATTCATGTAACCATCCCCTCCTGAACCGGGCACCGATCGTGAACTGCCGTTCACTCACAGTAGGAACTTTCCCTCCCTCATGCCACTTTGTGTGAAGAATTGGTCCGTTGTGCCTACCCGAAGCTCTCGGTTCCGTCGTGTTCTGGTCATGGTGGCCGCAACCATGGTCCCGTTCGCATGCTCGTCGGCAACCCCACCCGTCGTCCTCCGGGAAGGCTCGGTACCACGGCCCACCGGCACACCGATCGCCAGTCCCGACATCCGCGGTCCGGTGGAACCGAACGCCCACGTCACCTACGTCACCGACGGCGACACCATCACCGTACGATTCACGAAACCGCCCCGATCGACCCGCTCCGAAGGCGTCGAGCCATCAGAGACCGAGACGGTGCTTGCGAAGGGCGACACACGGGTGCGTCTGATCGGCATCGACACCCCGGAGAGCAAGCGCCCGAACACCCCGATCGAGTGCTTCGCCAAGGAATCGGGGTCTGCACTTGCCGGGTTGATCCCCGTGGGCACGGCGGTTCGGATCGAACTCGACGTCGAGCATCGCGACACCTACGGACGGCTGCTGGGCTACGTGTTCCGATCCGCTGACGGCTTGTTCGTCAATCATGAGATGGTTCGCGCTGGCATGGCCGCCGCGCTCACCTACCCACCGAACGTGGCGTACGCCGATCAGCTTGTCGGGGCAGCTACCGGAGCGCGGGAGAGTCGCGTCGGGCTGTGGTCGCGATGCGCCAGCGAACACGAACCCACCGAGACCCCGTGATCGGTTCCGCACCCCCGACGAAATCCCCTAACGTTTCAGCAATGACGTCGATATGATCGGTTCCGCACCCCCGACGAAATCCCCTAACGTTTCAGCAATGACGTCGATGATGGAACTTCTCGCCGACGATCCCGCGTCCTCGATCCCGAACAGCACGCGAGCGGTGCTGATTACCTTTCGTGACCTCGGCATGACCCATGCCGCGAACGTCGGAGTCTACGACGCGCTTCGGAGCACGCTCGCCAGTGCGTCGCTCGCCGTGCCGTGTCCGTGGGCTCGCGAGGCCAGCAGTCGCTACAAGGACCACGACGTCGGTGTACAACTCACGCTGAATGCCCAGCACGACTTGTACCGGTGGGGACCTATCACCCACGCTCCGTCGCTGGTCGATGGCAACGGTGGATTTCCGACGACGACGGAGGACCTCTGGGAGCACGCAGACCTTGATGAGGTGCGCCGGGAGTGTCGTGCTCAGATCGAACGTGCATCGATCTGGGGAGTCGACGTCACCCATCTCGTGAGCCATCTCGATGTGTTGGCCATGCGGCCCGAGTTCTTCGACGTGCTCTTGGAGCTCGCCGACGAATTCGCACTACCCCTTGGGCTGCCCGACCCGGAACAGTCCGAACTGGCGGGTTTCCCGCTCCGTGCACTCGCTCGCGAGGAAGGGGTCTACTTTCCCGACCAGACCGTCGATCTCATGCACACGTCGCCGGATGCTGTTTCGTTTGCCGCGGTCCTCGACGGGTTGGCACCAGGCGTCACGGAGCTGCGGTTCTCACCCACCATTGCATCGCCCGAGATCGAAGCCCTCTCCCCTGGGTGGCGCAACGAAGTCGCCCAGTATGAGTTCCTCACCGACGCAGCGATCGATCTTGCGCAAATGGTTCGCGATCGAGACATCGCAATGGTGACCTTTCGAAAAATTCGCGAGCTCCAACGGCGGAGCGGAAACTGACACCCTGGCAACTCAGAGTGAGTCAGCGCAAGTAGAACAGGTCAGGGCAATTCGGTATGTGCACGAATCTTTTCCTGCAGAACCGCATACTCGGCGCTCGTTGACAGCGGAAGGGCCGCGATCACCCGTCCCATGTTGCCGGCAATCTTGGCCCTACCTTGCATCATTGCGACGTTCGGGTCGAGTTGCCCCGTGTGCATGGCAATGCTGTCGGCCCACGAGACCGTCAAGGTCACATCGGCATCGGCGATAGTTCCATTCGCCTGGGCCAGCAAACGGCCGTTCTCCACGATCTGGTAGTACTTGCGATCACCGCCCGGCGCGCCCGAGACAACGAACGCGATGCGGATCGAAACGCCCTCTCGTTCGGGCAAGACGTCGGCGAGCTCGAGAGCAATGCTGTGCCATTCATCAGAAAGATATAAAGCCATACGAATTCCTTCGACGTTCAGAGGTGATGCAAAAAGACGGGAACAGACGACGCATATGGACTACGGGCGAAGCCCGGCGAACAGGTCGTCTTCGAAAATCGAAGGCGGCGTGCCGGGTGGTTCCGCCGTTCGCTGATCCTCTCCCGGCTGGCCACTCACGAGCGAACGCGCAAGCACGTAGTCGTCGTAGGGATGAACCGTCTTCGCAACTTCGTGGGGAAGACCAAACCACCACGGCGACGTGGGATCGATCTGGGTCGCGTGGGCCAGCAGCGCATTTACCCGAACGTCGTAATAGTCCATCACCGGCACACGGGTGGTTATTCGGTGGTCCTCCCACGGCCGGTCCAACCACTTTTCGTCGTACGGAGACTTCAGCCCCAGTTCGAGATAGCGCTCGTGCATGCGAACCGTTCGCTCACGTGCCCACAGCGAATAGTAAAGCTTCTTCGGTGCCCACGCGGGTCCGGCATCGGGGTACCAGGCGCCATCGCCGGACCGTTCGAAGGCCGGCCCTGTGACGTCGTGCACCTTCAGATGGTCGGGATGGGGGTATCCCCGCTGATTGTCGCCGTAGGTGATGACCACGTGCGGCCGAACCTCACGGATGATCTTGACCAAGCGAAACGCGCACTCGTCGATATCAGCTTGGTAGAACGATATTGGATCGTCGTTGCCGACATCTCCGGCCATTCCGGAATCGCGGTAGCCGAGCATGATGACGTCGTCGAAACCGATGATTTTGGTGGCCGCGGCGAGTTCGTCACGTCGAATTTCCGCCAGATTTTCTCTCACGCCCGGCCTGTCCATCGCCGGGTTTGCGATGTCGCCGAGTTCTCCGCCGGTGCAGCACACGAGAACGGTACGAACTCCTTCATCGCGGTAACGAGCGATCGTGCCCGCCCCTTTGGACGACTCATCGTCGGGGTGCGCATGAATTGTAAGTACACAGAGCGGTTCGCCGTCGTGACTACGCGGACCTTCGAAAGAACCCATATCTCAACGCTACCGCCCCATTCCCCAGGTGCTGTGCACCGTTCGCATCAGCGTCGCAAGACGAATCGGCTGACTACTTCGACGTGGGGGGTCTGGGGAAACAGGTCGAGTACGACCGAACCCGTGAGCTCATACCCAGCCTCTACCAGAAGGCGCGCATCGCGACCGAGCGAGCCGGCATCACAGCTCACCAACACGACGATGACCGCCTTTGTTCTGGCGATCGTGCCAACGGCTCGACGGCCCAAGCCCTTTCGAGAGGGATCCGCGACCACCGCTACTCGACGCGGTTCGAAGAGTTCGTTCGACGGACGCCATTCGTCGACGTCTTCGCAAACGACGAAGGCATCGGGGTGCGCGGCCAGGTTCACCACTGCGTCGTTGGAGGCCGACTCACTCGACTCGACCGTGACGACGGTGCGAAAGCGACGTCCGATGGTTGCGGCAAATAGACCAACCCCGCCGTAGAGATCGAGCAACAGGTCCGACTCGTCGGCCAAGGCGCTCTCAACGACAGAGACCAACAACTCGGCGCCGTCGGGGCGGGTTTGAAAGAACGAATCGGCCGACACGCAAAACGTTGCGCCATCGACGGACTCCTCGAAGAACGCCTGGTCGTCTTCGAGACCCGCCGCGGGCGACGATTTCGATTTCAGTTCATCGGCACCGACCACGACGACGTCGATCCCACCGGAAAAATCCGAAAGGTCCGGCAACACCACACCTCGAGTTGTCGGTTCGACGACGACGAGCACCTGCTTACTTGTCGTTCCGTACCGGATCGAGACTTCACGAGCCGTACCGAATCGTCCCGCCGTCAACAGACGCTCGACCACGGGATGAGCGACTTCGCACGACGACACCGGCACGATGCGGCTACTGCCTGACGCGCGAAAACCCGCCAAACCATCCACCACTCCCGCGCGAACGCTGGTCCGGTGTCCTCGCATGGCGAGCGCAGGGCCGGCGATGACCCGTTCCGCAGCGTCGTGGATCCGGCCCGTCCGGCGCAATGCGTCGACCACGATCGCAACCTTCAATGGCGCCTGTGCGGCGTCGTCGACGTGTTGCCAACCGCATCCTCCGCAGCCATCGGCAACGTGAGGACAGGTTGGCTCGCGACGAGAGCTGCTCGGCTCGAGGACCGCGACAACATGACCTTTCGCAAAGTCTCGCCGATCCTCGTCGAACTCCACATCGACAAGTTCGTCAGGGAGAGCGCCGTCGACGAACACGACTTTCCCGTCGTCGGTTCTCCCGAGTGCGTCACCTCCGACCGCCACTGCATGCGTTCGCAGACGTATCGGAGAAGACATACCTGCGACTGTACGGTGTCACGGCACCCGTGCCGGACATCTCAACCGACGAGACTGCGCCAATCAGTTGGAAGCCCGAGTGTTTCGGGATCGATTCGGCCGGTCGGCGTGTTCACGGGTTCGGCCGGGGTTGGCGGCGCCGGCATTTCGGTGTTCCTCCGGAGCCACGGTGGCAGCTCCGCTCCCGGTGCGGTGTCGGGCGTCTTTCGACCAGCAGGCGCTGCGGCGACGAGATGACGGACGTCGGGCAATTCGGGCAGCAGCGGCAGGCTTTGCGCTTGTCGCGGCGCGCCGGCTCCATGCTGTGGGGCTCCGGGCCGGGCGTTGTCCGGTCTCTGCGCTGCCCCGTGAGGCTGACGGTCGATGGGGGGAGACGTGGGGATCTGCAGAGCAGCGGGAACCTGCAACTCCGGCGCATAGACCGACAGAGCGGCCGGAACCTGGGGTACGGGGACCTGAAGCGCAGCGGGAACCTGGGGGACCGGAACCTGAAGAGCCGCCGGAACCTGGAGCGCTGCGGGGACCGTCGGCACAGAAATCTGATGTGCCGGAACCTGAAAAGCCGCCGGAACCTGCGGCGCGGATGGGACCGGCAAGGCAGGGACCTGCGGAACCGACGGCACAGGAAACTGTAGGGCCGACGCCGGAGGGGCGCTTGGTCGCGGAACCGGTACGCTCCCCGGAAGAACGGCGGAATAATGCGAGGTCACGGGCATGTGAGGCACGGTGGGCGTCGCGGGCGGGAACTGCGGCTTGGGCGGCGTTGCGCCCGCATTGGAGCCGTTTGTGGTGCGCTCGCCATGTGAAGGATTGGGCGGAGTCGAGGGCGGCGGGGACGACACCAGATTCGCCGAGGAATCAACTCTTCGCTCGCCAGCGAGCTTCGTGGCCTGATTCGTCGAGGGCTCACCGCGCAGCGCGGAAAGCGTCAACATGTTCACCGAACTCACGGGCTTTGCGGTGGGAACCGCAACGGCCACCGTGGAGGCAGAATCTGTCGACCGTGAACCGGCTTGCACCAGCACTCGGCCCGACGCCGAACCGAACTTCCCGGGGGCTGCTTCACCAAGAGGGGCGCCCGGAAAGATCAGGGCAAGCTTGCCGTCGATCATTCGATGATCGAGTTGGCTCAACCACTCCTTGAATGCTTCGCCGGGAAGGGGCCGAGAGATGACGTAACCCTGGGCGCGATCGGCACCGAGATCACGAAGCGCGGCAAGCTGCTCGAACGTCTCCGCGCCCTCGGCGACTACCTCCAGATCGAGGTTTCGACCAAGGTCGATAATCGAACGCACGATAACCCCGTCCTGAGGGTTGGCCAACATCCCCGAAACGAACGACTGATCAACCTTGATCTCGTCGATCGGGAGGAGCTGAAGTTGCGACAGCGACGAAAAGCCAGTACCGAAATCATCGATGGAAACTTTGACGCCGAGCGACCGGAATGCCGAGAGCGCCGTCCGTGCGAGTGCGCGATCGGCCATGACTTCGCGTTCGGTGATCTCGAGAACAAGTTGGTCACCTGGCACGTTGAAGTCGGTGAGCAGCTGGGCGATGAAGGCCGGCAATCCTTGATCGAAGAAGTTCCGCACGGACAGATTGAGGGCGACCATGATCTCGTACCCGGCCTTGCGCCATTCGGCGAGATCTCGAATACCCTGTTCGACGATCCATCGAGTCAGCGGTTGGATCAAGCCGGAGATTTCGGTGAGTTCGACGAACTCGGCCGGGCTCAACACCCCGAACTGTCGGTGTTGCCAGCGGATCAAACCTTCTGTGCCGACGATCGCGCCAGTTCGGAGATCGATCTTTGGCTGATGGTAAAGGCGGAAATCGCCGCTCGTAATCGAGGCTCGCAGCTCGCCGAGAAGTTGGAGGCGCCGGACGTTCGCGTCATCGTCGTCAGGCGTCGCGAACATATGTGTACGTCCTGATTGTTTCGCTTCGTACATCGCCGCGTCGGCACGTCGCAGCAGGACTGCGGGCTGATCCCCGTCCTGGGGGAACAGGGCAATACCGGTCGCCGCGCCGGCTTGAATTGTCATGGCGTCAACCGTGACTGGAGGTTGTAAGCACGCAGCGATGCTTTCGGCAATGGCGGCCGCCGAGCGAGGGTTCGAAGGGTGAACCATGACGGCGAACTCGTCGCCGCCGAGTCGGGCCACCAGCGAACGCTCCGGAAGATACGCCGCAAGGCGCCCGGCTATCGCTTGGAGAAGTTGATCACCAACCGCGTGACCCAGCGTGTCGTTCACTTCCTTGAAGCCGTTGAGGTCGAGCAACAGCACTGCCAAACCTTCTCCCGTTCGACGCGCTTCATCGAGACGGCGTTTCAGTTGATCGTTGAAGAGGCTACGGTTTGGAAGGCCTGTGAGCGTGTCGTACTGGGCCTGCTTTCGAATCGTGTTCTCGGCTTCCTGTTGCCGCGTGATATCAACTATTGCACCTCGCACACGCTTGGCACGCCCCGCCCCGTCGTACTGGATGGAGTAGGAGTTCCGCACATGGACGGTTTCACCACTTCGGTGAACCATGCGATGTTCCAGAGCGAAGGATTCTTCTCGAGCGTCGATGGCACCGCGCTGTTGCTGCTCGACGAGTTCCTTGTCGTCGGGATGAACGAAGTCAGACCACCGTCGAATGAACAACATCGGCGCGGTGCCGAACACCGACCGAGCCTGCGGGGAGGCGAAGGTGAGTTCAAGCGTCGCAGGGTCGGCTTCCCACACCACGGCATCGAGTTCCCCGAGCAATTCGAGGTACTTCTTGCGCGTGGAGCGCTCGATCATGTGCGTACGGCGATGGAGATAGCCGACGGCCGGCAGGGCCGCGGCGAACACGAACAGAATGGGCCGATCGATTGCTGGTTTGTGACCGGTGATCAACGACAAAGGCAGGACAAGCAGAAAGAGCGCCGACGTCACACATGCCGTCATGGCACCCGACGAAACGATCGCGACCCCGAACTGGGCCATGCCAACGATCGCCACGACAGGAAAGAGGGCTGGTGCATAGACAACCAGAACAACGTTGATTAGTGCTTCCAATACGGCCGGAACCGGCGACAACGTGGAGGAGCGCTTTGGGAGCAACGTCGAAAGGAGGCCGCCAACGAACGTCGAGATGCACAGCCCCGTGATCAGTGCAGTACTCGACGGTCCCTTGTAGAGCAGGAACGCGCCGAAGGTCAACACCACATGGAGAACATGGCGGACCATGAGGTTGTAGTGAGCGACCCGATGCTGGGCCTCGAAAATCAAGTCGTCGTCGAGGACATCGTCGCTCGGCATCGGTGGTGGAAGGCCGTCGTTGGTCACCCATTGAACAGTTGGCACCCATGGCTTGGCGCCGTTGGCGGGCGCGGCGGAAGAAACGCCCTCTGCCAGCTCAGACTCGTCTTTTCGAAACTTCATCGTGTCGGTCCGCTGTTGCCACCCGTCATCACAAGTCCTACATCGGCGATGATGCGAATCACCTTGAGACCTCGGTTTCCGAGGCGGCACGTGACTCCAATTTCCGACCATCTCGCTAGAGACAGCCGACGCGGCGGGGCAGTAGCCTCCTGCGACGATGGTTACGAGACGTCAGTCCCGACGGTCCACGGCGTCGGCAAAGACCGCTTCGTTTCCCGTGGTCATCTCCGCAATCCTGCTCGGTGCAATTCTCGCAATCATGATGTGGCAGGGGTGGCGTGTGTACGTCGAAAATCAGCGTGAGCGCGCCGCATGGCGACGGGTTGGCAGTTGTGAAGCCGTCGGCACCACTGAGCGAGTCACCTGTACTGGCGTATCCCTCACCGACCTGATCTTGGATCCGAAGATTGCGACCTGTCGCGACGCCGGAGTCTGTTCGGTGAAGGTCAACCGAGAAGCGCTTCCTGCCTTTCAAGCGGCCCTCGCCGAGGTGGTCCAGGAGGACCTCGGGGAATATGTTTCGCAGTTTCAAACCGTGAACAAGCGGCGATGTCGTGACGCCCTCACGGGCGATTGGATTCCCGGGTGCATCAGCAAACACAGTTACGGCATCGCCGTTGATTTTCGCCCGTTCAGCGACAATGCGAACTGGGAGCAGGTCGTGGACGAAAATCCCGGCATCGCGGAGGTCGTGGCGATCTTTCGACGGCACGGTTTTCGGTGGGGAGGCACGTTCGACAACTTTGACCCACAGCACCTCGAATGGATTCCGCGATAACGGGCTGATCGTCGCGTTCGGGCCGTCCCCTACGATTGTCCTCGTGTTGGGTCGTCATGCCAGGAGATTCCGGACCCACCACGCCGGTGCGCTGATACCGTTCTCGGTCGCCATGGTCGTTGGGATCGCGCTCTCGGGATGTACCGGCAGCAGTTCAAAGAACCCGGAATCGACGGAGACGTCGACGGAGACGTCGACGGTGCCATCGGCATCGCCCGTTACGGTGCCGGGCAACCTGGGCCAAGCCCCAACGGTACCGCCGGCCACGTCGGCGCCTCCTACGACGGTTGCGGTGCCGAAAGGGCTCGACACGGTCGAAGCGGCGAGCCAGAACCTGTGGGACGCGTGGCGCGACGACGACCGTCCGCGTGCATTGCTCTACGCCACGCCGGCGGCGGTGGATGCGCTCTTCCTGACGCGATGGGGCCCGGAGCTTCGGAACCAAGGTTGTGGGACGGCCAACGGCGTAGCCCGCTGTGTCTACACCTTGCGTCGTAGTGCGCGGGTCGTGGTCATGGGCCAAACATCAGCCGGGTTCTTCTTCGCCCAGCGAGTCGAGACCGTGGGCGAGCTCCCTGCGTCGAATCGCTTGCAGAGCGAGATCGTCGACGACACCGTCGTATTCGAACGTTCGACCGACGCGACAGACGCCGGAACGGGCTCAGATGGTCTGGGGCTCGACGATTTGGGGACTGGACTCGACCCGAACCAAGCGGCAACGAATGCAGTGGATGCGCCCCAAACGGCACCAACGGTCCCGGGTTCGGTGAACCCCGATCCGAGCAGCTCGGGAACACGAACCACCCGGCGAGCACGTCCGAAAACCACAAAGGCCAAGCGAAAGACGACTGTGCCGGTCATCGGTGGATCGTCGGATGCTCCGGTCGAAGTTCCGTCAAACCCGGCACCGGCATCGCCAGCATCACCGTCCCTGAGTCCCGGGCCAGTGCAAGTTGCGGGACAAACGGTCGACACCGTGGCCCCGTAGTCGCCCGTTGGCGCAGTACTTGTGGCGCTGGGCGCCGCTTAGTCGCGCTGCGCGCTTTCACGGACTGCTCGACGCCATGCGTCTTCAACCGCAGCCTGATTCCCGAGCGATTCGTCGATGCCAGAGCGCGCACCGGCGACACCCACAGGAGGCACGACGGATTCAATATGCAGCGTCAAACGCCCGATTCGGTGCGCGAGATCTTCAACGATGGCTCGAGCCTCGACCATTCCGACTGCCGTATGCTCACGTACGATCTTGATCGCTTCGCTATCGCGACCTTCGCGGACAAGTTCTTGGGCGCGCAGCACATAGACCGGTACTGTCTCGTCGGCGTATTCCAGCCCGACGTGGCGGTAGATGTAGTCCACTTTTCGAGAAAGGCGATCGAGAAGTACACGTAGCTCGGCATTGCTGTTTTCTTGTTCCATGAAGCTCCTCACTCCGCGCATTCGCGACGATTCTGTCGTTCAGCACTCGAAACCTTTGTGCTTCTACTTCGGTCGAAACACCCTCGGACCTGAGTGTTTTCTCCTGGTGGTGGTCGTGCTTCACCGGAAGTCGCGGGATCGGCCAGGTCGAACGTCGAGACGAAGTACGTCGATACGATCGGCAACGATGTTGATCACCACAGGGTTACCGAACTCGAGGTCACGCGCCGACGGACGAGATTCGCTGCGTTCAAGGGTCCCTCGAATGAGCAACGCCCCTGCCCCTCGCGCCGTGGACTTGTAACGCGTCCACACTCCTTTCGACACGATGACGTTGATCAGTCCGGTTTCATCCTCAAGATTGATGAAGGTCGTTCCTCCGGCGGTTTGAGGACGCTGACGGTGCGTCACGATGCCCCCCACCCAGACTCTGCTGCCGTGCTCGACGGAGCGCAGCTTTGCGGAGGTGACGATTCCCAGGGCATCAAGTCGCGCTCGGGTGAGTTCGGTGGGGTACCCGTGCGGCGTGACCCCCGTCGCCCAGAGGTCGGCCGCCATTTCCTCCACCGGACCCATTCCGGGTAGCGCTGGTGCATGTTCCCCGGTGATGATTCCAGCCAGCCGATTGCTCGTGGCATGAGCCAATGCTCCGGCGGCCCAGAGGGCCTTTCGACGCTCGAGACCGAAACACGAGAATCCGTCGGCAGTCGCGATTGCTTCCATCGCCTGTTCTCCCGGGTCCGTCCGGCGGGCAAAGTCGGCAAGGTTCTCGAAGGGCCCGTTGGTCAGACGTTCCTTGACTATTCGATCGGCGAGCGCCGTACCGACGGAGCGAACATCGGCCAGGCCCAGACGGACTGCTGGTTGATGACGGGGATAGCCACGCTCATCGAATTCGACATGGTGATGCTCGGCGCGCTGATCGTGAGTCCATTCACACGTTGCCCCGACCTCGCTGTCGTTCACTCCGGGGGCAAGTATTTGCACGCCGTGCCGACGTGCATCGGCAGTGAGCGACTGCGGCGAATAGAAGCCCATGGGTTGCGCTTTCAGCAACGCCGCACAGAAGGCCGACGGGTAGTGATGTTTCATCCAGCAACTGGAATAGACGAGATAGGCGAAGCTCACTGAGTGGCTCTCGGGGAAGCCGTAGTTCGCAAAGGCGGCGAGTTTGTCGAAGATGATCTCGGCAGTTTCTTCGGAAATTTCGTTTGCGTACATACCTTCGAAGAGACGATGTTTCAGGCGTTGCATGCGTTCGGTGCTGCGCTTCGAACCCATTGCTTGGCGGAGTTGATCCGCCTCGGACGGTGTGAAGTTGGCGATGTCGATGGCCATCTGCATCAGCTGTTCCTGGAAGAGCGGGACGCCCAACGTCTTCTTCAGAGACTTCTCGAGGAGAGGATGAAGATAGGTAACGGGTTCCTCACCGCTTCGACGTCGGATGTATGGGTGTACCGATCCGCCTTGAATAGGGCCGGGCCGAATAAGGGCGATCTCGACAACGAGGTCGTAGAACGTGCGCGGTTTCAGTCGAGGGAGCGTCGCCATCTGCGCTCTGCTCTCGATCTGAAACACACCGACTGTGTCGGCGGCACAGATCATGTCGTAGACATCGTCTTCCTGATCGATCAACGCGAGGTCGACAGCCAAGCCGTGATGATCTCGTATGAGATCAACCCCATAATGAAGTGCGCTTAACATTCCTAGACCGAGAAGGTCGAACTTCACGAGACCAGCAGCAGCACAGTCTTCTTTGTCCCACTGCAAGACTGTGCGTAACGGGGTTCCCCCTGATCCGGTGCGATTGCGACGCGACAGAACTCCGTCGGCTGAGACCCCGCCCGGCAACCGGGTGTTCCCCCCTACCTCGTCGTCAGCTGGTTCGACGTCGCGATCACCGGTGTTCTTTTCGAGACCACCGACGGCAAGGCGACCCCATTCCACTGGGCACACCTCTACGACCGGCCGGTCGCAGATCACCATTCCTCCGGAATGAATGCCGAGATGGCGAGGAAAGTCTTCGACGAGGGCTGCCAACTCGAGGACCGGTCTTGGGATAGTGGTTGTCGGGTCATCGGCCGTGGCACCTAAACGGGACCAACCGTCGACCTGTTTCGACCATGCGTCAAGTTGGCCGGGTGAGTGGCCAAGCGCCTTTCCCATATCTCGTACTGCCGAACGCGCTCGATAGGTAATGACGTTCGCCACCTGCGCAGCGTTCTCACGCCCGTAGCGCGCGTAGACGTATTGGATCACTTCCTCACGTCGGTCGCTCTCGATGTCGATATCGATATCCGGTGGGCCATCTCGTTCTGGCGACAGAAACCGTTCGAAGAGAAGGCCGAGCGACACGGCATCGGCATTGGTTACTCCAAGCGCATAGCAAACGGCGCTGTTCGCTGCACTCCCGCGCCCCTGGCAGAAGATGTTGGAACGACGACAGAACTCGACAAGATCCCAGACCACCAGGAAGTAACCGGCGAAACCGAGGTGCTCGATCAACTGCAACTCATGGTCGATCTGCCCGTATGCCCCCGGCACGCGTTCGCTGTCCGTGCCCTGAGGGCCACCGAGACGACGACCATAGCGATGCTCAGCACCGCGTTCAGTAAGTTCACGTAGGAATCCCATCTCGTTCATCCCATTTGGACAGGGGTAGGGCGGAAGGTTCGGGGCCACAAGCTTGAGATCGAATGCACATTCCGCGGCGAGTTCGGCTGCACGCTGCACTGCACCGGGGTAGCGAGCGAAGCGACGTGCCTGCTCCACGCCACTTCGCAGATGTGAACCAGCGGCTCCTGGCAACCAGCCATCGACTTCGTCAAGACTTCGACGCGCTCGTACGGCCGCCAGTGCGGTCGCCAGCGGACGCCGCGACGGGTGGGCGTAGTGAACGTTGTTGGTGGCTACCAAGTCGACGCCCGCATGCACTGCGAGCTGCGCCAAGCCATCGTTGCGTATGGCATCGAGCGGATCTCCGTGGTCCCACAGCTCCACCACCACTCGGTCTCGTCCGAAGATGTCCACCAGTCGATCAAGGGCGCGTGCCGCACTCCGCGGGCCGTCGTTCATCAAAGCCCGCGGTACAGCCCCTTTCCGACACCCGGTGAGCACTTTCCAGTGGGCCCCGGGATCAGAACTCGATATCGCCTGGTTCCCCGGCAGAGGCGCGTTCATATGTGTGCGTTGCATATTCGCTGCGTATAGCTCGGCCGTCGCTGCGGGATGTCGCGCCATCGCTGCTTCGAGCGCAGCACGATCCGCGGTTGCCTCATGGAGCGGTGTGACCTGGAGCGACGCAAGAACCATGTCGCCGCGTACCAGTCCTTCGGGAGAGGGACCGCGACGCAACGCCTCGTGGAATGGAACTGTCGACCCTTCCCCCAGGGCACCGAGTTGTTCAAGGAGCAACTTTGGCGCACTCTTCTCCCCTGCTGCCAGGTGACTCGCCGACAACGCTCGCGCCAATCGTCCGTAGCCGATCGGGTCTGTTGCGAGAACCACGAGATGGTCCCCTTCCGGGTCGGGCAGACCAACTCGTGCGGCAGCAGATGAGGTTGCTTCGAGGGTTATCTCCGCGCCAAAGATCGTGGGCAGGCCGTGGGCCCGAGCCGCTTCCGCAAAGCGAACGACGCCGTACAGACCATCGTGATCGGTAACGGCGAGTCCGCTCAGACCAAGACGGACTGCCTCCGCCACAAGCTCTTCGGCGTGGGATGCTCCATCGAGAAACGAGAAATTCGTGTGGCAGTGAAGTTCGGCATAGGGGACCCGGCCGTGGCGTTCATCATCGCCATGGCGTTGTGGGCTGGGATCTCCGGGGTGCTCGCTGCTCGGCAAGGCAGTGCGATCATCGGGCACCCCAGAGTGAGGTCGAGGCCGATCAGACAGCCGGGCGTTGAGCTCCGACCACGTCTTCGGTCCGTTCGACCATCCCATCCGTGCATCATATCGAACATATGTTCGTTGTCAAACACGTGTTCGACTGTCAGTCTGTCACATCACCGGGTCAGGATCACACGGGGATTCGCCACGCCACCGAAGTGCCCTGGTTCGGCGACGTACTCACTTCGAAGGTCCCGCCAAGCTCCTGTGCCCGACCCAACAGGCTGCTCAAACCGTTGCCCGACGAATACCCCGGAGTGAAACCTCGGCCGTCGTCGGTCACACGTAGCAGCACCGTTTTGGAGTCGTTGTTCAGTTCCACCTTGACTCGTCCGCACTGGGCATGACGATGCGCGTTCACGACAGACTCACTCAGAACAGCCACGAGATGGTCGACAGCGACCCGACTCAACGCGATTTCGGGGCCATCGGCGACAAAGTCCAAGTCGAAGCCGAGACCCTGCTTTTCCATGAGCGTACGGCGAAGAAGATTCCGGACCCCTTCGATACCGATCTGTTCGTCGGCATGCATCAACGAAAAGATCGATTGACGAAGATCGGTGATCGCGAGATCGATTTCTTCGACGGCACGATTTGCCTCGTCGTAGATCGTTGACTCACCGATAGACATCAGCCCCTGCAGTCGAATCCCCGTTGCAAAGAGGCGACCGACGACTCGATCGTGAAGATCACGGGCAATGCGATGACGGTCTTCGAGAATCGCCACCCGCCGTTCATGGCGCCTTCGATCTGAAACCTCGATCACCAACTGGGCCTGCTTGACGAATCGGCTGAGAAGTTCACGTTCTTCGTCGTCGAATGGATCCCCATCAACCGAACGAACGACAACGACAATAAAGGAACCGTCGCCGTCATGCACGGGTGCGAGAAGTCCCGGCCCACGAGCGACGAGGTCCGACGTTCCAAACCACTCGGCGTCCAATCCGATGGAGCTAACCCTCATTGCGTCGCCCGACGCCGCCACCTTTGAGGTCCACTCGAGGAGTGGCATCGAGGGTTTGCGAATACCGCCCCTGATCTCCGTTACAACGCGAATCGCGCCCGACACCGACCGCACGTCCACGACGCCCGGTTCGACAGGAGCAGCAACCACAAAGCTGGCATCGGCACTGAACAGTTCGCGAACTCGTTCGGCGAGCTCGCCGAGGACATCGGCGAACCGGTCACCGAACAACGATGTCGAAAAGGTGGCCAGCGACTCCCAGAGGCGTGACTGACGCTCCTTCGTGAGCTGGGATCGCTTTCGGTCGGTGATGTCGACGATGTGCGCCACCATTCGGCTCACCGTTCCCGCCTCGTCGACGATGGCCACGGCGTGCAGCTCTCCCCAGATCGCTGACCCATCGGCCTTCAGGTATCGACGTTCTCGAACCAGAGGTTTGCCCTCGAGAATCATCTCGTCGGCAAGTCGTTTGTCGGCCGCCTGTTCATCAGGGTGCGTAAATCGCGTGAGTGCGATTCCACGCATCTCGTCGAGGGGTACCCCAACCAAACTCGCCAATGACTCATTCGCTCGGAGCACCGTCTGCTGACCCGACGACGCTAGGGTCGTGAGCGCCATCGCCACCGGAGCTTGATCAAAGAGGGCTCGGAAGAGATCGGCATTCTGTCGTCGCTCCTCGGCCACCTTTCGCTGCACGGTCACGTCGCGGACTATCGCCATCACATCTGCCGAGGTCCCCCGACCAAACGGGCTCAGGGAGACCTCAACGGCGAGCAACTGTCCGTCTTTGCACTGCGCGACGAGTTCCCGACCCGAGCCCATCGGACGAATAGTAGGTGAACGTACGAATGCGTCGCGAAGATCGGCATGGCGACTGCGGACGCTCGCTGGAATCAACTCGTCGACGCTTGCTCCGAGTAACTCCGATCGCGAGTAACCGAGCATGGATTCCAGACGACGATTCACATACTGAATTTCGCCGCGCTCGTTCACGATCAAGAGCCCGTCGGGCAGCTGCTCGAGCAGTTCGACGAACTCTTCCGAGGACAGGTGCTCGACGAACGGCATATCGTTCACGACCTCTGCGCTAACGAGTTTCCCGTGCACGGATCGCATAGACGGCGGCCTCGGTCCGACGAGAGAATCCAAGCTTGAACAGGACCGACGACATGTAGTTCTTGACCGTTTTTTCGGCGATGTGGAGTTGTGCGCCGATTTGGCGATTGGTGAGGCCCTCCGCCACCAGATCCAAAATGCTGCGCTCGAGCTTCGTCAACGATTGGAGTCTCGGGTCTTCGTGGGCCTGTGGGTTGCGAATCCGATCGAGAAGCTTCTTCGTCATCGCGGGGTCGATGAGGGACTCGCCGGCAGCGACTCGACGCACGGTGTTTGCGAGGTCATTTCCCTTTACCTGCTTGAGGACGAAGCCCGCTGCCCCTGCCAGCACCGCCTGGAACATAGCTTCGTCGTCGGAGAAGGACGTCAACATCAAACACGCAACGTCGGGGTATTCCGATCGCACATCGCGACAGACTTCGACACCGCTTCCATCGGGCAGTTGTACATCGAGCACTGCCACCTGTGGAGATGTCGCGGATATGCGCGGGAGCGCGTCGGCACACGTGCCCGCCTCTCCGACCACGACGATTTCGCCGGTCGCCTCCAGGACATGTCGCACGCCCTCGCGAACCACTTCGTGATCGTCGAGCAAGAACACGCGGATCGGCTGGGACGTGTCCTCTCCATTCACCCGCCCAGTAGAGCATGAATACGCGAGTGTGGCCAAGGGACCTTGGTCCTGCGATTCCCGATCAGCGCCGGGTGTCGTTTCGGATCCGAGACACGCGTCGACCTGATTTCCTATTGGGACTTGAGTCCCTAAGCCCGTGGACCACAAGCCCTCGAAACGTTCCTTCGTGTTTGGTCATGATCGGCGCATGACAAACAAACCAATCGTGGTTGGCGTCGATGGGTCGCCAGCTAGTGGGGCCGCATTGCGTTGGGCACTCGTCGAGGCAAAGCATCGCGCCTGCGACGTACTCGTTGTTCACTGCTGGCATCTCTTTCCAGCCCGAGGCGGCCAGTACTCGGCGAGTGCGTCGGAGCTCGAAATGTTCGAAGCCTCCGCGTCCAAACTTCTCGATGACGTCCTCGCCGACGCCGGCGCAACGATGGACCCCAAGGTTCGAAAGGTCATTCGGTATGGCGACGCGACCACGCTCCTTCTGGAGGAGTCTGCGAATGCGGAGATGCTCGTCGTTGGCGCTCGTGGAGCAGGCGGCTTCACCGGACTCCTCGTCGGGTCGGTCACAAGCAAACTTACGAAGCACGCCTCGTGCCCCATCGTTGTGGTGCCCCGCAACGTAGGCGAGACCTCATGAGCGCAACACTGACGCCGAGAGAAATCGAAAACCAAACCACTGATCGTTGGGGAAGTTGGACTATCGCCATAGCCCTGTCGGCGGTCGCATTCATGTTCTCGATGGGTGCCGTCGCCATTGCAGCAGTGAAGGTAGGGGGTAGTAGCGGCCCGTCAACTGCATCGACTGCGCCAGCAGCTACGGCGGTCGCCACGCTCTCCGACTACGAGATCGTGCTCTCCAAGAACACCTTCGAATCCGGCCCCATCGAGTTCACCGTTCGCAACACTGCAGCCACCGTGCACAACATTTCGCTGGAAGGCGTCGCAAAGATCAACAACCTGAAAAAGGGCGAAACGGCCACGCTGACGATCCCGGCCCTGGAGCCAGGGAAATATACGTTGACATGCACGGTTCCCGGCCACAAAGACCTGGGCATGACGACGGAGTTCACCGTCACGAAATCCACCGGGGCCAAGCCAGTTGCCGGCGCAACGCAACCGACACCCGCTGCGGGGTCCAACACCGCAGAATCAACGACCGACGCCACAGACTGGAAGGCAGTCGACGTCGCGCATCGAGAGGTCGTGCAATCATTCCTGTCAGGGCCGCCGGCGAAAACCGCGGGTCTTGGCAATCAGCCACTCAAACCAACCATCGAGAACGGCGTGCCCGTCTACGACCTCACGACCAAGATCGTGCAGTGGGAAGTCGCCCCCGGGACGGTCTATGAGGCATGGACATATAACGGGACGATGCCCGGCCCCGAAATCCGGATAAAACAGGGACAGACCATAAAGGTCCGACTCAAGAATGAACTTCCGGAGTCGACCTCGATTCACTGGCACGGACTCGAAATGTCCGACAACACACAGGACGGGGTCACTTTCGTGACACAGGATCCGGTCCTACCCGGTCAAACATATGTGTACACATTAACGCCCATCAACTGCGGCTCCCACATGTACCACTCTCATCACGCCGCCGACGCTCAAGTACCGCTCGGTCTGCTCGGTGCGCTTATCGTCGATTGCACCACGACGCCGATGCCATCGTTCGCTGCACACGACAGCGAGCACACGCAGATTCTGAGCGACGGACCGCTCGGGTTCACGATCAACGGGAAAGGTTTTCCGGCGACGAGCCCGATCGTTGCCAAGGTCGGGGAGAAAACACTCATCCGTTTCATGAACGAGGGTTTGATCATCCACCCGATGCACCTGCATGGACATCGCTTCCTGATTGTCGCCAAAGATGGCAACTACCTTCCATTACCTTACGAAGCAGACACGCTCAACGTTGCTCCGGGTGAACGCTACGACGTGATCGTCACGTCCCTCTACACAGGGGCCTGGGCGTTTCACTGTCACATCCTCACGCATGCCGAATCAGATAAGGGACTCCACGGAATGACGACGGTTTGGGCCGTGAAACCGTGAGAGGCACGACGGCAGACCGACCTATCGGGGGTGCGTGGCTCATGCGCACCGCATTCGCCACATTAATCTGTGCACGTATGATTCTGGCCGGGTCACACCAGGCTGGAGCTCACGGGAGGACGCAAACGGCGACGGTGGTCCAGGGTGCACAGGGTGCACAGGGTGCACTGGGTTCGCCGCAAGCACAGGGTGCACAGGGTTCGCAGCAAGCTGAGCCGATCGACGTGGCCCCGACCACGACAGCGCGCGAAGTGAGCGACAATGCACCCGTCTCGATTCGTCTCTCACGCGAGGCGGTCACGAAAAAGGGCCACGAGTTCGTTGCGGAGGTGTTCGACTCCAAAGGCGTTCCGATCCTCGGCGCAACGCTCGACATCGGTGGTCTGGGAGACGACCCGGACCTTCGCGTGCCGACGAGGCCGATGGTCGCCAGTGGAAACGGCTACCGTGCGACGCTCGACTTCCCACAGGACGGGTCATGGGTTCTCGTCGTCCGACTCCAGGCACCCATTCAGGCCGTGGATCTGTTTACGGTCGACGTCCGTGGTGTCACGCCGACGTCGTATACCTCGCCGTCGAGGAAGTTGTTCCAGGCTCTCAGCGGCACCGGTTCGGGTTCACACGGAGGTGAGTCGCCCGCGATCAACGGCGCGTTGGTGAGCCACGAGCCACCGGGTACCTTTGACCTCGTTGGGGTTCTGGCCATGCTGGCTCACTCGATCGGGGCCATGGCCTGGCTCTCGGCGACGCTCTGTCTTGCCTTCGTCGGCCGGATAGGGCCCGGAGCAGAACGTCGTCGAATCACGACGATGATCACGAAGCACTATCCCCTCCTGGCCCTCGGAGGTCTTGCGCTGGTGCTGGCGACCGGATTTACGAACATCGATCGTTCGTCGCCGGGGCTGAGCACGCCGAAGGCACTCCTGGCCAGCGATCTCGGACGCCTGTATCTCGGCCTCTTTCTTTTCAAGATGTTTCTGGTCGTCGGCTCTGTGGTGTCGACGTGGAGGATCCGAGAGATGCTCCCGACACGTGTGTCGCTGGTGCGGCAGTCCAATCTGGCGAGCGTTGGAGCCCATGCGAACGAGGACCTCCCCGATGGTGCCGGTCCTGCGCTTTTTCGGCTCGCGGAAATCAATGCCGTGTTCGGCACCGCGATCATTGCGATCGTGGCCGTCTTGAACCAGATTCATCACGCAATTCACTGAGGTCGTTACAGCGAGGCCAACGCGGAGCGCTATAGGTAGCCGCGGACTTCGAAGGACCACGCAGCGTTGGACTCGATCAGTTCTCGGCCCGAGAGTGCGGTGACCTCGAGATAGATCCATGTGTCTCGTTCCACGACCCACGGCCGCGGGTCCCACTGTGCAAGCCACGGGGGCGCATTCTCTTCGTCGACACGATGCAGAACTCCTCGGGCAACCACGCTCCACCCGATCTGCAAACAGTGGTCGATGTCGTCGATCTCGAGGCTTGCCGTACGACCGGGCTGGTCGACCAGGCCGTCGCGTCGCACTCGCATGATGATCGACATGGCGTCACCCGCAGTGAAAACCATCCGGTAGTTCACCGGGACCGCGATTGGGAACCCGTCATCGACGATGCAAATGCGTCCGACACTATGTGTGCCTACGAGTCTGATGCAGTCGACTTCGGAGAGCGTGACGATCTTTGTCGGCGTGTCCATACTCATAGTTGTCGCGCTGACCGCTCGAAGGGACCAGTCGCCAAGGCCCAAAATCTAGGGGACTTAGGTCCTCGCGGTGTTGGAACGACGACCCTGTGCTGGACCGATGGCAAACATGCAGACTTGAGACAGCCGCCATACCGGCGCAAAGGGCAAGGGGGCCATAATGTATACGATCGTTGTTGGAGTCGATGGGTCTGCGGGAAGCATCGAGGCTCTCCGCTGGGCGGGCACCGAGGCCGACCTACGCGATGCAAAGATCCGGGCCGTGAGCGCATGGGAGTTTCCCTACATGTATGGCGAGGGGGTCGTTGCGCTGTCCCTCGACATGCTCGAAACGGAGACCAAGGCTCGGCTGGACGAGACAATCAAGAAGGCGATCGAGGATCCGGCCAAAGCAGCGCAGGTCGAGCAGGTCGTCGTGTGTGGACACCCTTCTGGTGTTCTCGAGACCGAGTCGAAGACCGCAGACATGTTGGTGGTCGGCGCACGCGGCCACGGTGGGTTCCTGGGGCTGCTGCTGGGTTCTGTCTCGGACCAGATTGCGAAACACGCACATTGCCCCGTCGTCGTCGTTCGCTCGGCGAACTCAGAAAAGTGAGTCGCCTGCGGTAGGCACTACGGTGCGCACCGCAGAGCTTCGCACTGCTCGTTGACCAAAGGAACCCAGATCATGCCCGAATCAGTTGAGCCATCTCTGTGGGCGAAGCACCCGGCCATCTCCACCGAGCACAACCTCACCACCGGCCAGAAGGCGGCCGATGCCCTCCGAAACGGCATGGGCTCGTGGCCTTTCGTGCTGAGCGCTGTTGGATTTCTTGCCGCGTGGGTGAGCTTCAATCGAAACACCGGGTTTGATAAGTACCCGTTCATTCTTCTGAACCTGGTGCTCTCGTGTGTCGCTGCACTGCAGGGCGCTATCTTGCTCATCGCCGCAAAGCGCCAGGATCAGATCGCATCGCAGTTAGCGTTGCACGATTACGAGACCAACATCGAAGCCGACGAGATCATCAAGAACGTGCATGCGCTGACGGTCGAAATTCATCAAATGATGCGCGCACAGGTCGAAGCGACAGCGTTGAAGGATCACTCGTTGTAAGTCGCTAGTGCTCGATTTCGTAAGTTCATGTAACACCCAAGACCCATCGAGGCCCGAGCGCCAGCGAGGTCCGAAGCGGGTCGTTGTCACAGGAACTTGCGCGAGGGTGTACTAGGCATACTCACCTTCGAGCCACCAGCTTCCTCCCTCAGCCACGACAAGATATGCACACGTGGTATCTGTGACGACCTGCATTCGAGCTTGACGCCTGGCTGTTTGCGTGTCCCACCACTTCTCCTCCAGCGGCCACGGCCCCGCCCACTCGACGATCTGGTGGGATGCGTACGTGCTCTTCTCCAACGCCAGGACCAGCGATGCAGGTGGCGCCGAGAGTTCCCCGCGTCGTGTGACCTGAACGGTTTGCCCGTGAGCATCGAGGAGTTCGACCAGGGGTGGAAGAGAGTGCACGATCGTAGGAAGTGGCGAGGGGAGACGCCCCGGCCACGGCTGCTTCGCAGAGACAGGTTCGCCTCGCTCGTCCCCCCACGGCACGAGTTGGACGAGATCGGCAGGCCGACGCCCACCGACCAGAACCGGCGTCGTCACTGCATCAGGGCCGAGGAGACCTTGCACGCGGGCAAACGCACGCGATGCCCGCTCGTCGGCTGCGCTGGAGCCACCCCAGAGGCGCAGTTGGCGTCCTTCGTCGGGCACCACCTCATCAGGAACGAGCCGCAGAATGGTGAGTCCACCGGTGAGGCGTTCCGGAAGATCGGAGAGATCATGCAGCGGCACACCATCTGCGCGCATAGCTCTCTGGTCGAGAATCGATCGCTGTTGCAACCAGCCGTCGATTTGCCATCGCACGCGATCAGCCAGGTTTTGCGCGGTCAAGCCTCCAGTGGCCCCGGCACGTTCATGACGCCAGAGGCGAGCCAGGTGTACACCATCTGTGGTTTCGGCTTCGATGCTGACCCGAGTACAGGCCAACCCGTTGCGAGCGAGTCGATCGTGGAGCTCTTCGGCCATGGTCTTGGCGATGAACGCTGCAGTATCAACGCGATCAACCGGGGGATCGAGTTCGGTTTGGATGGTCAGCTCGGGTGGCGGGGTTCGGGTCTGAATCGGCCGAGCGTCGAGACCCTGCGCCAGCCGCCACGCCCGCTCACCGACCGGGCCGAACCGTGCGACAACGTCGAGCTGCGGAAGGGCGGCAAAAGAACCGAGCGATGTGATGCCGAGACGTTGCAGCAACTCCACGAGGTCGATCAGCGCAAGTGCATCCGTCGGGGTCGACCGAGATGATTGCGATCGACGCAGCGTTGAGGCAGCCCGAGTGACCGAGCGTCCACCTTCGACCGCGACGAGAGCCGAGATCGGAAAGCTCGACAGATACGCAGCACTGGTGTTCGGCGGCACAATCCGATTCGAGGTCGCGTCGGTGGATTCGCGTGACTCGACCGTGCGGGCGGCGAGGGCCGCAGTAAACGCACCATCGGCCACACCGATGTGGGCCTCGACCGCAATGCGAGCTAGCTCCAGGCGCAACATGTCGGCAAGCGCAGCGTCGCCCCCGAAGTAGCGAGACGGGCCACGGGTCGGGAACTGGCACAGCCCCGGACGCACAACCTCGATGCGGGGTGTGAACGTATCGATGACCAGCGCAACCTGTTCGAAGAGCCGGGCGTCGCGGCCCGGGTCATCGTCGAGCACCACAAGCTCCGGGCACCGAGACTGCGCCTCGCGTCGGCGCATTGCTCTTCGGACTCCTTCGGCTCGGGCACTGGAGGACGCGGCAACGACTCGATTGGCTCGAAACACTGCTGCCGGGTCGCCGTCGACGAAAAGGTCGGCACGCGCTGCAGCAACGACTGGCCAGTCGGGACACCACACCACCATCGTTCGGGTGGCCGACGCGTTCGTACTCAACTGACCCGTTCCAGGCTGAACTGCTCCTCCACGACGTTCGGCGCTGGGGCTGGGGTTGGGGTGAACGTCTGTGGCAACACCGCGAGCGTCGGTGTCACGGGCAGCGCGGCCAGGCTCACCGTCCCACGTCGACGCTGTGCTGCGGCACCGCGGCCCCGTACGGCGACCTGCAATGACCAACCCCGCAGATGTCCGTGACCGTGATCGGCTCCTCCCCACGTCGTAGCGGTAACCGCCAGCTTCAACTCGGCGTTCTCGGGCCATGTGCCCATGGCGAAGAGCACGCCGTTGCGTTCACGCAATCGCGCGCTCAGCCGGCGAGCGTCGGATGGTCGTACGGCCACCTGCGGGCCGAGCACGACAAGATCGATGGCATCGAGAAGTGCAGCAACGACGACCGCCGTTTGATCCGGCGGTGGCGTCGCCACGATCGCCAGCCGTTCCAGAGGAACACCGTGGTCAGCCGCGGCGGCAAGACCCAGTGAGGGAGCACCGACGAGAACCGCCCATGCCCCCTCGGCCATGGCGTCGGCCAACGCGGCATAGAGCAGCCCGCAGTGGCTGATCTCGGCAACGGTGCCGCGCCGGATGCCTCCGAGCGGAAGGAGCGCAGCAAGGTCAGCTCTCACCGGAATCATGCGTTCGACGCCACCGACTCGACCACCCGCCCGCCCCACCAGCGCCTGAAGCTCGGGCAGGGAGGCTCGTGAAGGAGTAGCGGCGGAGTCAATAGACTCGACAGAGTCGACGGACTCGACGGGGTCGTTCACGGGTCGGAGTGCAAACACCACCCCTTCACCCTACACGAACGTGTGTTCGTAACCAAACGGGTGTTCGAGTGCGTTCCGGCTCACGAGCGCCAACCCCCTACCCCTCCTACCCCCTCCAAGCTTGTGGTGCGTTCGGGC
>JANOWU010000183.1:0-2665 GCA_031418035.1 Acidimicrobiia bacterium | reverse complement strand
CTCCGAAGCCAACGAACCGCCGCGAAGATCAGCCTCGAAACCGCAGCCGACCAACTCAACACCTGGCCAATTCGACTCTCACGCCTCGAACGCGGACTCACCCACAACACTGCCCTCGCCACCCGCTACCAAACCTGGCTGAGCACCCAAAAAGCCGCTTGACAACGATAGGAGCATCAGTTTTCGGGGCGTGACGAAAAAATCAAAAGAATTCGAAAAAATCCGAAATTCTCGCTCGCGCCTCAAGCGGACTCGACGACGACGACGACGCCAGCCCATACCATATGTGAGCATATGATCACGTAACGGGTCGTCGGGTGAACGTCACGTGAAGCGTGCCGCTCTCGGCAGCCTCGGTCCGCACGTCACAGCCGTCCTCGAACCCGCGTAGATCGCTCCACAGATTGATACCGCGAGCGAGCACGATGGGCACGATCGCCACGTGCAGCTGGTCAACGAGACCCGCCTTGAGAAATTCGCGTACGGTGCTCACGCCGCCTCCCACTCGCACGTCCTTTCCGCCGGCGACAGCAGTGGCGGCGGCGAGCACGTCGTGGGGATCGGCGCTCACGAAGTGGAACGTCGTGCCCGACATCTCGATCGAGTCGCGGGTCCGATGCGTGAGCACGAATACGGGACAGTGAAAGGGCGGCTCGTCGCCCCACCAGCCCTTCCAGTCGGGGTCGTCGGGATACGTGTGGAAACCAAACATTCCGGCTCCCATGATCTCGGCACCGACATTGTCGAAATAGGCGGCTCCGTAGCTGTCGTCGACGCCGGTCGTACCCTCGCCGGAGGTGTCGTGCAGGACCCGCACACGGAAGGTGCGCGTGGCAACATAGGCCGCGGTGAGCTTGGTCCAATCGTCACCGAACGGATTTTCCGGCGTTCCGCCTTCGGTCGTGGCGTACCCATCCAGTGAGACGTTGAGGTCGACACGTACTGACATCACAGGGTCCCTTCGTAGCAACGGGCATCAACTATCGCACGGCCACACGCAACCGACGCGCAACAGCAAGTCCACCAATGCGAGGTGCTCAGTCGTGCATCGACACGATGAGCCCGGTGCTCGGGGCGACGGTGCCGGCGAACAGCGAAGCCCACGTGGCGCGAGCCGCCTCGGGCCCACGGCGCTCGTCGATCTCCAACCACCGACGGCTGTCGTCGATAAACGATGAGAGTGCGTCCTTGATACGACGCTGATACCCGTCTATGCCCCACTCCTGGACCCGATCACCCGCCGCCGTCGGCGCGAAGAACGTCTGCGGCCTGGGCCCGGCCGTCACCTTGGCCGATGGTGCATCGTGATGACTCTTGCCGACGCCCATCGAGTACGTGATCCGGTCGCCGAGTCGTTCGTGCACGGCGGAAACGACCGACCCCGAGCCGGCCATATCGATGACCACTGAGGGTTCCAACGGAATCTGCTCCGTTTCGTCGTAGCTCAGCACGATGTCGTACAGCCCGACGCCCTCCACGAACGCTTTGTTCGACGCGGAGGTCAGTCCGATCAGCTGCAGGTCTCGGTCCTTCGCACTGTGCGCGTACCCGAGCGCGGTCTTGCTGCTCGCCGACAACACGATCGCCTGGGTGGCGTCGTTGTACGACGCTGCGCCGAAGAAGCCATCGACCAAGAATCCAGTGAGGAACAATCCGCGCAGGAGCGAATGACGATCTTCGTCCTCGGCCATCGTATAAAGACCATCAAGGTCGGAACGGGTGAACACCCGATAGACCGCAGCGTGGTTCGCTCGGTGCGCACCGTCGTCACGAACCCCGAGCGGCACCGGCGTTGCGAGGACGTCCACGCTCGATGCCATTGGGAACCAACCGTAGAATCGCTCACCCACGGCGACTCCGGTGGCGTTCGACTCGGTGACCCTTCCCCACCCCATCGCAGGAACGTTTCCCCACGGAAGTTCGGCCGGAAAGAAGCCCCAGTAGTCGAGTTGCGCCCCGAATTGTGCGTAGGTCATGTTGTTCGAGGTCAGCGCAAACCGCTCGATCTTCATGCGAATGTGGTCAGGGGCGAGGTCGGCCGTGGGGACTTCACGCAGCAGGGTTTCTCCCACGGACGAGCGGTTGACAACGAGTTCGGTCGAGTTGTTCACCTTCGCAGTCTGTCCGAATTCGAAGTGCTCGGCCGAAACCGAAGAAGTGGGTGCCGAGTGAACCAACAACGAGAGTCCCGACGAGCTGGGTCACCCCAGCGTGTCGAGAGACGTCCAATGGGGAAACACACCGCTGCCGACGTCGTAGCGGGAAAGCCACCAGGGAAGCGTCACCGGATCGATGAGGTCGGAGGGGTGATGATCTCGAGTAAGCGAGACGGCCAGCAGCGGTAGGCCGACGAACAAGAAGCTCACCGACCAGATCAACAGACGGCACCACGCCAACGGGTTCCACCATCGACCGCTGCGAAAGAGTCCCATGACCGTTCCCATGATCGTGGAAACCGCCAAGATCACCAACGACAACGCAGAGGCCGCTGCCAACGTTCGCCGCTTCCCACCGATTGCCTTGTGCACATCGAATGCGACCCCCTTGTGTTCGACCTCTTCGGCGAGGTGCCACAGGAAAAGCTTGGCTGGTGCCTCCGACGCCCCCGCAAAGAACCGCTCTATACGTGGGTCGAACCACCGAGCGATCGCGTAGGCAATCGTTT
>JANOWU010000182.1:0-3962 GCA_031418035.1 Acidimicrobiia bacterium | reverse complement strand
AAACCAGTCGTGTCGTGTACCTCGCAAGAGCGAGGTACACGAACGCGTCACGTCGCGTCGCGTCGCGTCGTGAGTCTCGGACCGGCAGGACCACTGTGCACGTAGGAGTGCACACGCTCGGAAAAGACTAGCTACCGATCGGCGAGGGGCGGGGCATGTCGAACACCGTGATCGGCGAACACAGGTCCAACGTGTCGATCGGGAAGAGAGAACTCGGATCTTTCCCGGTCCAGCTCTTTACGCGATCTCGAAACTGCTCAGCGAGACCAGTAGTACGAAGGTGCCACCGATGGTCGAGGAACTGGCCCCAGTGCGACATCCCCCGGAACGTCCGACCACCCCGCCGAACGACGGCACCGGCCACGTGTGCTGGAGGAAAGAGCGAGGCGTACGACGCCGTCGTGTACAGCCACGATCCGCCAACCACCCACTCGAGTTCCGGATGGTTCCGGCGGACGGTCGTCAACACGGACCGGAGTTCGAGTCGACGAATTTCCAGCTTTGACGGGTGCAGCGGACTTTTGTCGTCGTCATCCATTGCGTAGAAGTGGGTGTGGGCGACATTGCCGGAGATCTCGATCGAGAAAGCGCCGGCGGTCGGCCAGCCTCGGACGACGTGTTCAGGAACGGGCGGCGATAGGGAGGAATGTGCGTCCATGGCCGTCTCGACCCGCTTGGCATGGGTAGTTGCGGTGTTGATTCGCTCCAGAACGTCGATCCACACGTGATTCGATGGTGGATCGGTCGGCGTGCCCAAACCCAAACGACGCTGGAAGTTGGTGAGCCGGTGCACGCCATCGGCATGAGTGCCGAGTCCGAGCTCCACGAATCGATCCACCAGTGTCAGCTGCAACGAGGCGAAGTCAGGCGACAACTGAGCGGGCATCACCGACCACCACTTCGTCGGTATGGAGGTCGGTCATGAACGACCTCCCCGCGGCCATCCCCGCGGCCATCGCCGGGGCCATGCCCGCGGCCATCCCCGCAACGATGTCCGACTGCGGCGGTCGACACCACGAACGAGTCGTGCTGCGTCGTCACCTCGCTCAACTCCGCGTCGCGATGGGCGCGAACACGGCGCCGGTCAGCCGGGCAAGATCGACGCCCGCCAGTTCGAGGTCGAGTCCGCGTCGTCCGCCGCTGACGAAGATGGTGTCGTAGATCTGCGCATCCTCGTCGATGACGGTGGTGAGGCTGCGTCGTTGCCCGAGGGGGCTGATGCCGCCCACGACGTACCCCGTGACCCGCTCGGCGTCGCCAGGTTTGGCCATCTCCGCCTTCTTCACACCCACTGCTGCGGCGATGGCCTTGAGATCGAGGGTCGCATCAACCGGAACGACGCCGACGACGAACTCCGGCCGTCCGTTGCGATCGATCTGCACCAGGAGCGTCTTATGGACGAGGGCGATGTCGACGCCGAGCGCGTCTGCCGCCTCACGTCCGAAGTCGGTGACCAACGGATCATGCTCGTACTCGTGCACTCGATACGCAACGGCCGCACTATCGAGGACTCTGGTCGCAGGGGTTCCCTTTCCGCTCACGCCCCCATCTTTGCGGACGCGTCCGGGAATCGTGTTCGACAATTCGCCAGAGCCGGTAACGTGCAGAGATGTCTGGATGGCTTGCACTAGTGGGTGGGGCGGAATGGACGGAGGGATGCAGTTTCGATGCGGCGCTGTTGGAGCGAAGCGGCTCGAACGTGGTGACGGTCCTTCCGACGGCAGCAGCCTTCGAGAACCCGACCGGGGCCGTGACGTGGGCGACGAAGTGGTTCGCCACGCTCGGAGCCACTGTCGTGGCATGCGATATCCGAACGCGAGCCGACGCCGAGAACGAGGTACTCGCGGCCCAACTACGCGAGGCCCGCTTTGTCTACGTGGCCGGTGGATCGCCGATGCATCTACGGTCGACACTGAAAGACACCGCTGCGTTCGCTGCGCTGCGCCAGGGCTGGCTCGCGGGCAACACCCTCGCGGCATCCTCGGCCGGGGCGATGGCACTGTGTGACCCGATGCTCGACCCACGCGGAGGTGCCTTCAGCATCGGGCTGGGTCTGCTCTCAGGAATAGCCGTGCTCCCCCACGCGGACGAATGGTCCCCGGAGCGAACCAAACGCACGTTGAAACTCTTGAGCGCCGGTGTGCAGCTGGCGATGGTCGACGAGCGCACTGCACTCGTGCGAAGCCCCGAAGGTGTCTGGAATGCAGAAGGTGCCGGCTCCGTTCGCATCTACGCAAACGGTACCGACACCAACGACTTGCACGTGCTCGACGACATCAGCGTCGAACCGTCGCCGTAAATACGTGTGCTTATGATTCGGTAATGGTGACCTTGTCGATGACGACGTCGACGAGCGGCCGGTCGCCGGGTCCGGTCTTCACCTTCTCCATAGCGTCGAGCACGTCGAGACCCTTCACGATCTTTCCGAACAGCGAATACTGTGGTGGCAGTCCCGCACCGCTAGGTCCACTTATCAAAAAGAACTGGGAGCCGTTGGTGTTCGGCCCGGCATTCGCCATTGCGACCGAACCAATCTCGTAGCGACCGGGCCGGGGAAGTTCGTCATCGAACCGATATCCGGGTCCGCCGCGTCCGTTGCCGTCGGGATCGCCGCCCTGACAGACGAATCCTTGAATAATTCGATGGAAGATGATGCCATCGAAGTAGTGGTAGCGGGCGAGGAAGACAAAGTTGTTGACGGTCTTCGGTGCGCCGATTGGATCAAGCGCGATGACCATCGTGCCCATCGATGTCTTCATTTCCGCGGTATACGTCTTCGCCGGGTCGATGCACATCGGCGGCTCGGCCGAAAACTTCTGCGTCTTCGGCGACGATCCGTCGGCGGCCGGGCATTGAGGAGTGGACATAGTGATTTCCTTGCGTCGTGATCGGGGACTGCAAAGGTTACCGGCCAGAGCGGCTCCAGAGGTAACTTTCACTCTCCGCGGGCCGTAATGGCGACGCTTTCGATCGTGATGGCCTTCGAGGGCTTTCCCGTCTTATCGACGTCGGGGTCTGGGCCCAACGCCGCAATCTTTTTCAACACGGACTTTCCGTCGACGACCGTCCCGAACAACGGGAAGTCAGGATCCATCCCGTCGGCGAGGGTTCCCACAACGATGAAGAACTGCGAACTGTTCGTGTTCGGCTGGGCGGGATTACCGTTCGCCATGGCCAGCGCGCCCACGGTGTACTTACCTCGGGGGGGAAGCTCATCGGCGAACTCGTATCCGGCGGTACCGAGCCCGTTGCCGAGTGGATCGCCTCCCTGGATGACGAAGTTCGGCACAACCCGGTGAAACGTAAGGCCGTCGTAGAAGTGATACCTCGATAAGTACACGAAGTTATTCACGGTTTGCGGAGCGTTTGCGGCATCGAGCGCGATCGTAAGTGTACCTTCTGATGTTTTCATGACCGCTCGGTATGTTGCGGTGGGCTTGATACACATGGGCGGGGCGACCGTGAAGGTCGCGACTCGTTTGGAGCTTCCGTCTGCCGCCGGGCAGGGCGCTTGGCCGGGTGACAGCGATACACCTGTCGTCACCGTCGTCGGGATGGTCGTGGTGGTCTTGGTCGTCGTGGTGGTCTTTGTCGTGGTGGTCTTGGTCGTCGTGGTCGTCGCCGGTGCGCTGGTTGCCGGTGACGTCGTCGTGGGAGCGGTCGTGGTTACCGCGATCGTGGTGGTGGCGGCTGTCGTCGTCGGTGCGATCGTCGAGGTTGCATCAGCCGAGGCAGAAACGGTGGTCGTTGTTTCGAGCGCCGTGGCCGTGGTTTGCGGCTCGGCAGATGCGAGCGGACTCGTCGTATTGGCGCCATCGGCAGTGTCAACGGAGGAGGACGCGCTCGGCACGGTTGCATCGGCGGGTGCAGCAACATTGATCGTTTCGTCGGTCTGGCCGAACAACTGCGAGAAGAGTGCAGCACCGATGAGGACGATGCCGGTTACGAGTGCTGTGCCAATC
>JANOWU010000181.1:0-3410 GCA_031418035.1 Acidimicrobiia bacterium | reverse complement strand
CGATGGCGTTGGTCGCGAAAGAGCTCAAATACAACCTCGGAGAAGTCACGTACTTTCTTGGCAGCGAGACCGTCATCTCGGCCGCCGGCGAGGGCATGCCTGAATGGCGAGAAAAGCTGTTTGCGACCCAGAACCTCACGGCGTCGAGCGCGGCTCGATTCTTCGAACTGCCCCCCGAGCGCGTATGCGAGCTCGGCTCACACGTCGAGATCTAGCGGAGTACCGCAAAAGCCAGTTAGTGGGCTTCCGCAGGAAGCAGTGTGTACATAGGGTTCAGAAACTCAAGCTTTCCGGCAGCCAATACCGGAACTCCCTCAAGTTCGATCACGCCGCCGAGCTTCAATCCACCCAGGCTTCGTCGGCCCGTCCAGACGGCCGTGACGGTGCCACTGTCGTCGGATACCTGCACCACGAGCGAAGGTAGGCCTACAGAACTGGGTCGACTCTTCATGCGCGTAATGGTCCCGCGCACACGACACGGTTGACGTGCGCTGGCCTGGGCGATCGGTGGGGGCGGTGCGACCTCGGCCTCGAGGTGAATCTCGACCGCCGACTTGCTCCGTCGGCGAAGGAACGCCATCGAACTCAACCCACCAGTGCGAGACGGATGTCGTCGTCACAGTTGCCCGACAGGATGACGATCACTTCGTCGCCAGCTTGGAGAACCAGTTCGGCTGAGGGCACCACGACATGTCCGCCGCGAACTATGGCGACGACTGCGCACTCACGAGGCAGACGAAGCCCCGAGATATGGAGGCCGATCGCCGGCGAGTTCGCGGCCAACGTGACTTCAGCGATCCGCGCTTTCCCCTGCTCGAGACTTAGAAGGCGTACATACGATCCGACGTTGACGGCTTCTTCGACCAACGCCGTAAGGAGGTGGGGGGTGGAGACAGCTGTATCGACGCCCCACATCTCGGTGAACATCCATTCGTTCTTGGGATTGTTCACCCGAGCCAGCACCCGTGGTACGGCGAACTCCTGCTTCGCCAACAGCGAGATCACGAGATTGTCTTCGTCGTCGCCTGTCACTGCGGCGACCACGTCGGCTCCTTCGCACCCGGCTTCGCGAAGGGCCTTGACCTCACAGGCATCGCCCAAGTGCCACGTCACGCCCTTCGACTCCGGTTCCGACCTTCGGCGTGAAACAACGGCCGGCGAGGAATCGATGATGACGACGACGTGGCCCGAGGCCTGGAGCTGTGACGCCATGTATCGGCCGACGCTTCCACCGCCCGCAATGAGAATCTTCATCGGTGTGCCTCCTGCGATTGAAGTAGTGCGTCGACTTGGTCAAGCCCTGCCCCCGAGACCATGACATGAATGAGATCGTCTTGTTGCAGAACCGTGGACGGTCCGGGAACCGAGGCACTTCCGACCCGTGACAACAGCGCCACTCGACACGAGGCGTTCGCCTCGAAGGTCGCCACCGACGTGCCGGCTCCGGATGGGGGAACACGTCGCTCCACCAATACGAAACGCGCCGTTGGATCGACCCACTGATTGGCTTTCGGATCGGGAAGGAGACACGACAGCACCCGACCTGCGGTCCATTCGACCGACGCAACCGTCGGGATCCCGAGGCGCTGAAAGATACTGGCTCGGCGGGGGTCGTAGATCCGGGCTACCACCTGGGCGCCGAAGACCTCCCGAGCCACACGGGCGATCAAGATGTTCGAGTTGTCCCCACTCGTGACCGCAGCAACGGAGCACGACTCGCTCACGCCCGCCTCGATCAGCGTATCTCGATCGAACCCGACACCTTCCAACGTTCTGCCGGCGAAATCGACGCCCAGGCGCCGAAACGCATCTGCCTTGCGATCGACGACACACACCGAGTGGCCCGACTCGACGAGTTCCCTCGCCACGGTCGATCCAACTCGCCCACAACCAACAACGATGATGTGCATCACGTCCTCTTTCTGATGAAGCAAGGTGTTGCGCTTCGACCGAACATGTCAGTTGACGGTCGTCGTGGAAATCGGGGCGAACCCATCAGGGTTCTTGCCGTCGATATCCATGTGGGTCGGTACCGACACCACGGCGGTATGCGGTCGGTACAACAGTTTTGCTTTCAGCGCGAATGCGCTCCCGTTGTGGAGCCACTGTGTCTTCACCGACGTCACGAACTCGGGGATCACGACGGTCACGATGTCGTCCGCGTACTTTTCATCGAGTTCGTCGATGAAACTCAGGATCGGCTGGGTGAGTTCGCGGTACGGAGAGTAGAGGATGTTCAGCTCCAGTGAGACCCCAAAGGCCTCCCACTCTTTCTCCAGGGCTACACGTTCTTCATCGCTGCTCACGACCGAGACGGCCATGATGCGATCGGGTCGCAACGACGTTGCGTATTGCACGGCGTTGAGGACGCCTTTGTTGACGCCACCGACCAACACGATCATGGTGTGTGTTTCGCGACGCGGCCTGTAGCCGGGAGTCACCACGATGGAGCGCGCCCCCGCCTCGTAGTGCTTTCCAACGGCAGTGAATCCCAACACCATGATCGGAATCAGCGCCGCTGGGATCCAGGCACCTTCGGTGAACTTCGAAACAACGACGATCACGGCGATCATGCCCGTCGTGACCGCACCGACTGCGTTGATCACGATGCCTGCTTTCCAGCCTGGCTCCCTGAGCTTGAGGTGGTGTCGGACCATGCCCGATTGACTGAGCGTGAATCCGGTGAACACACCGAAGGCGTACAGAGGAATCAGCTTGGAGATGTCGCCGTTGAAGGCAACAACAAGCACGCTTGCAACGACGGCCAGGAACAGGACCCCGTTCGAGTAGACCAGGCGCGCTCCACGGTTGAAGAACTGTCGGGGCAGGAATCCGTCCCTGGCCACGATCGAGGCAAGTCGGGGAAAATCCGCGTAGGCCGTGTTTGCGGCCAGGATCAGAATGGCGAAGGTTGCGATCATCGTCGCCCAGAAGGGCACGCCCTTGCCGCCGTAGATCCACTGAGCCATGAGCCCGAGTCCGTTCCCGTCGTTCTCACCACGGAAGGGCTTGAGGTGCGAGGCCAGAACCGAGACTCCGAGAAAGCAGCTCCCGAGAATTGCGCCCATCCACATGAGCGTTGTCGAGGCATTCTTGCTCTCTGGCTTTTGGAACGCTGGCACACCGTTCGAGACCGCTTCGACGCCCGAGAGCGCGACGGCTCCCGACGAGAACGCTCGAAGCAACATATAGAGGCTTAGCGTTTTGGCGCCCTTGGAGAGTTCGATTGCTTCTTCGGAAAGAAGACGGTCGGGGATGCGCCCGAGGTCCTGCACGAACACCCGATAGAGGCCCACGACTATCAGCACGATCAACATCAAGATGTAGAAGTACGTAGGTCCGGCAAACGCTGACCCCGACTCTTTGACGCCGCGCAGATTCATCACGGTCATCACGAAGATGCATAAGAG
>JANOWU010000180.1:0-12352 GCA_031418035.1 Acidimicrobiia bacterium | reverse complement strand
CTTTGAACGTGATAATCGTGCGGGTGTCGAGGATCCCCGGGATTCCCTGAACTTTCTTTGCGACGAAGTGGCCAATATCTTCGTGGTCTTCAACATGAAATTTCGCCAGCACGTCGTAGGTTCCCGCCGTGGAATAGATCTCCGAGGCGATGTCTGCGTCTGCCAACAGACTCGCGACTTCGTAGGTCTTTCCGAGGTGGCACTTGATTTCGACGAAGAACGTTTGCACACAAGCAGGCTAGCGTTCGCGATGAATTGGAGAAGAGATGGATTTCGGGGTCAGCGAAGAGTTCCAGTCGTTGCAGGCCGAGGTGCGACGCCTCTGCGACAAATACGGCAACGCGTATTGGCGATCGCTTGAACCCGATCGATATCCCTCGGAGTTCGTCGATGACCTGACGAGGCAGGGCTACCTCGGAGCGCTGATTCCAGAAGAGTACGGCGGAGGCGGCTTATCCCTTGCCGGTGCCTCCGTCATCTTGGAGGAGATCTCGGCTTCGGGCGGGAACCCGGCGGCTTGTCATGCGCAGATGTACATCATGGGGACGTTGCTCCGGCACGGCTCCGAGGACCAAAAGCGCGCATATCTTCCTGCGATCGCGAGCGGTGACCTTCGACTGCAGGCGTTCGGTGTTACCGAACCGGTTGCCGGATCAGAGACCGCGCGAATCCGAACGAAAGCCGAACGCTGTCCGGAGGGATGGCGAATCAATGGTCAAAAGATTTGGACTTCCCGGGCGCTCTACAGCGATCTGATGATCGTGTTGGCCCGGACGACCCCGTACGACGATGTCGCGAAAAAGACCGATGGGATGTCCGTGTTCCTCATTGATCTGCGGCTGGCGACGAAGCCCGGTGGCGGCGTCACGATTCGACCCATCGAGACGATGATGAACCACAACACGACCGAGGTGTTCCTCGACGATGTCATTGTTCCCGCCGAGGCATTGATCGGCGAGGAGGGCATGGGGTTTCGCTACATCCTGAGCGGTATGAACGCAGAACGAATCCTCATCGCGTCGGAGTGCATCGGAGATGGGCGATTCTTCCTCGACAAGGCCGTCGCCTACGGCAATGCCCGCCAGATGTTCGGACGTCCGATCGGCGCAAATCAGGGCGTGCAGTTTCCGTTGGCGAAGGCATACGCACAACTTGCGGCTGCGGACCTGATGCGCAAGCAGGCCGCCGGGTTGTTCGATCAGGGTCGACCGTGTGGCACCGAAGCAAACATGTCCAAACTTTTGGCGTCGGAAGCTTCATGGGCGGCGGCAAACGCATGTATGGATACCCATGGCGGGTTCGGTTTTGCGACCGAATACGACGTCGAACGAAAGTTCCGTGAGACTCGCCTCTACCAGGTTGCACCTATCAACAACAATCTGATCCTGGCGTACCTCGGGCAGAACGTTATGGGTTTGCCCCGCTCCTACTAGGTCGAGTCCGGAGCGAAGATCCATCACGTGGAGACACGTGATGGGAACACTCCGTATGCGAACAGAGATTCTCCTTCGGCCTTCGGTATCGCCCCTGACCTCGTGGAAGTCGGGAGAACAGAAATGCTTCGCTTCCAAACGATATGCTAGCGACGACCGTCACACGAGTGGGAAAGCAGAGTAATGGCCGCCAGTCCGACCACCAACACAGCGAACGCTTCCCGGGCGCTCCCCTACAAGCGGATTCGCCCGATTTTCGCCGACCATTTGGGCGTGGCCAGGAGCAAGTACCTTCCACTGGCGGCGGCGGGCCACGGCACCAAGCACTGCATGACCATGTTCGCCCAGCACTTCGACAAGCAGATGACCCCAACGACGCCACACTCGGGGTTCTTGACCGGGCTACCTGACGTCGAGGCGGTCTACGACCTCGCCGATGCTCGGCCCGGATGGGACGAAGGCGTCGGGGTTGTGGTGGCGGACCTGCACTACGAGGGAACACTGCTCGCTCATGCACCGCGTACGGTGCTTCGTCGAGCGATCGAGGCATGGCAAGCGCACGGGCTGACACCGATGGTCGGGATCGAACTCGAAGCGTATGTCTTGGAGCCGAACGCAACAGGTGGCTGGAAGGCCATCGATACGCCCGGAGGCATGACCTACGGGGTCGGCCCGTTTGTCGACCCGCACGGGCTCATCGACGAAGTCATGGAAATGGCCGAGCGCTGTGGGTACCCGCTCGAGAGCGTCAACAGCGAATACGACGTGCCGCAATTCGAAATGACCCTGCGTTACGGCGAGGCGCTAGCGGCCGTCGACAATGTCTTCTTGTTCAAGCAAATGGCGCAGGAAATCGCCAGGAAGAAGGGTCTTCACCTGACGTTTCTCGGAAAGCCCTTTGCCGATCTCGCGGGCAGCGGTTTGCATGTGAACTTCTCGCTGAACGACAAGCGCGGGCGCAATGCGTTCAACGAACCCTCGAAGACGTACCGACTTTCCGACGTGGCCCGGCATTCGATCGGGGGCTTGCTGGAACATCACGAAGGAATGACCGCGATTTGTGCTCCCACGGTCAATGCCTACAAGCGATTGAAGCCGGGAACGCTGGCCGGGGTCTGGGCGAATTGGGGTCTCGACCACCGCAACGCGACGGTACGTGTACCGAAGGAGCGTGACGCCGCGACGCGTATCGAGTATCGCTTGCCCGACGGTTCAGCGAACCCCTATCTCGCCACCGCCGCAGTCTTGCGGGCGGCACTCCTGGGTGTAGAAAACACCATCGAGCCGCCAGCAATCGAGGACGGCGACGCGTTCGAAACGGCGAACACCGAACGGCGAACACCGCCCAACCTCGGCGCCGCGTGCGATGCGCTCGAAGCCGACGATCCGTTCGTGGAAGCGTTCGGCCGCGAGGCCGTTGAAGTCCATCTCGCGATCAAGCGCGATGAATGGCGGAAGTTCAACGACGCGGTCACGGATTGGGAATTGAACTACTACATGAACGTTCTGTAGGCCACTTCACCACGTCGGCGTTGCTCGATTTCTTATTTCACCAAACCACTCAAGGGAGAAACCACATGAAACGACTACCGGGACTTGTCGTAGTTGTCGCGCTATCGCTGGCTGCGGCGTCATGCAGCAGCAGCGATTCCGACACCACCGATGCAACAGAAACGCAAGCGGCAGCGACCGAAACTGCGGCCGCGACCGAAGCCACGGCGACAGAGGCCGGCGACACGCAAGCAGCGGGAACCGAAGCCATGGCAAGTGAGGCGTCGGCCACAGATGCGGCGGCGGCGCCAGCCGGTGATTGTGTGTTGAGCGAGCCATTGCAGATTGCGTACGCAGCAGACTTCGATCTCGGGGGAATCGGCGATGTGCCGGGATCGCGAGCGGCGAAGTTCCAAATCGACGAAATCAACAAGGCAGGTGGAGTTGGCGGTAAGCCCGTCGAGTTCAAGATCAAGCAGATCAGCCAGACTCCGGCCGACCCCGCAGCAGCACAGCGCGCTGTTCAAGAACTGGTCGACGGCGGTGCAGACATTCTTCTCGGACCGCCATTCTCGGATTACGGACTCCCGATTCTCGAAGTCACGAAAGGGGAGATTCCCGTCTTGTTCGTGACCTCCACCGAGATCTCGCTCACCGATCCGGCCCGAGGCTCATACCTGGTGTCGTTCAACGACAAGGTCCAGGCGTCGGCGATAGCGGAGACGGCGCTGAAGAAAGGATTCAAGACTGCGGTGACGATGTCGTCGAACGAAATTCCGTACCTCACGGTCAACCCGGAAGCCTTCACGTCCGTCTTCACGGCCGGCGGCGGAAAGGTCGAAAAGGACCTTTCGTTCAAACTCGGAACAACCGACTTCTCGGCGCAAGTCAACGAGATCGCTTCCATGAACCCTCAGCCCGATGCGGTGTATTCCGCGTTCTTCATGCCTGAAGCCGGGGTCTTCTTGAAGCAACTCCGATCGGCAGGCGTGAAGTCGACCGTCATGAGTGCGGACGGGTTCGACGCAAGCCTCATTTGGACCGCGGGGAAAGATGCCGAGGGAGTGTTGTTCAGTACCCATACATTCCCTGACTCGACGAACAAGGTTCAGGCGTTTCTGGACGCCTACGCTGCGTCGGGCGGCGAGAAGATCGAGACCGCAGCGTTCGGTGCTTTGGGAGGCGATGCGGCCATCGTGGCAACTGAGGCTGCGAAGAAGGCATGCTCGACCAAGGGTGCCGACATCATGAAGGCCCTGAACGATCTCTCGGTCGAGGGCGTTACCGGCCCGATCAGCTACGCCGGGACAAACGGCACTCCAAAGCGCAACGTGACCATCCTGACGGTGAAGGACGGCAAGCCCGTCATCGACAGCGCGTTCTATCCGACCAACATCGCCAAGTAAGCGCACTTCCTTCATGTTGCTCGAGGTCGACGGGATCACGACTCGCTACGGCGCGCTTACTGCGCTTCATGGCGTTTCGATGACCGTCGGCCGCGGTGAGGTCGTTGCTTTGGTCGGGCCCAACGGGGCGGGAAAGACGACGCTTTTGAGTTCGGTCGTCGGGCTCGTTCGTCCGGCGCTCGGTCAGGTTCGGTTCAACGGTGAAACCATAAACGGGCGCGACCCGGCGGCGCTTGTGGCCGCCGGGCTCGCGCTGGTTCCGGAGCGACGTCGCATCTTCAAGGACTTGAGCGTCGCGGAAAATCTCCGGCTCGCGGCGACGACGGTTCCGAAGGGCTTGCGCTCTGGTCGAATGGAGGAAATGGCGTCGCTGTTCCCCGTGCTTCGGGAGAAGTGGGATCTGTCGGCGGGGTTCTTGTCGGGCGGCCAGGCCCAGCAACTCGCAGTTGCACGTGCACTTATGAGCGACCCCAAACTCCTGCTGCTCGACGAGCCGTGTCTTGGTCTTGCCCCCACCATGGTCGACGTGATCTTCGATCTGCTCAACACGCTTCGTGACAAAGGGCAAACGGTGCTGGTCGTTGAACAGCAAGCACAACGAGTCCTGGGAATCGCCGACCGTGGGTATGTGCTTCGAACCGGGGAGATCGTTGCTTCGGGCACGGGAGCGTCCCTGCTGGCCAATGGTGATTTGTTTGCGACCTATGTCGGGGGCTGAAGATCGATGACCCAGTTGATTCAGAACCTGATCGACGGGTTGGGTAACGGAAGCACCTACGCCCTTCTTGCCGTCGGCGTGTCGATGCTCTTCGGTGTCATGCATCTGGTGAACTTCGCACACGGCGAACTGCTGACCATCGCCGCCTACGTGATCTATGGACTGCGTTCGCACAACGTTGCGTGGGTCATCGTCGTTCCGGTCGCTATCATCTCCTCGATTGCGTTGTCGGTGTGCGTGGAATTCGTTGCATTTCGTCGTATTCGCTCAGCGAGCCCCTTTACGCTCCTTCTCACATCGTTTGCCATCGAAATTCTCTCCCATGCCGTTTGGCGCATCGGTGTGTCCTCCAAACCTCGGCGCTATGAGACACCGTCGTTCGTGTTCAAGAGCTTCACGGTTGGTTCGTTTCGTTTCGAGTACTGGGACCTGATCAGCATCGCTGTGGCCATCGCATGCTTCGCACTGACGGCGCTGATGCTTCGGACCACGATGTTCGGACTGTCGATTCGCGCTGCATCAGAGGATTTCGATGCGGCGCGACTGATGGGTGTCCGGGCCAACCGAGTGATCTCGGGTGCATTCGCATTCGCCGGTCTGCTCGTCGGTATCGGTGGCGCGCTTTGGCTCCTTCGTCGAGGTCAGGCCGATCCGCGAATGGGTGCCGAGCCGCTCCTGAAAGCGGTGATCGCAGCCATCATCGGCGGCCTCGGTAGCCTGAAGGGAGCGGTGGTCGGTGGTCTGTCGCTCGGTGTCGCTGAGGTGTTCTTTCGCTCATGGCTGCCCAGCGACATACAGGGGCTCACCGACGCGTTCGTGTTTGTGGTCATCGCTGCCCTCTTCGTGGTCCGCCCGCAAGGGCTCTTCAACGTTGCGACAGCGGAGCGCGTATGAGCACCGCAACGGTGATGTCCCCGAAACGCCGCGGCCTTTCCTTTGATCTTCGGTCGGCTTCAGCGAACCTTGCGTTGCTCGGAGCAGTTTCGCTTGCCGGATTGCTGTACGCATCAAGTGGAAGCAGCGCTCGCGACAGCCTTTTGACCGACCTCCTGGTCAACATGATCATCGTCATCGGCTTTCACCTTTTCATCGGCAACACCGGGGTTCTTTCATTCGGTCATCCAGGTATCGCGGCCTTCTCGGCCTACGTCATGGCCCTGCTTTCGATCCCGAGCGATCGCAAGCTGCTTCTCATTCCCAATGCACCCTGGGGAATTCCGGAGATCTCGATGGGCATAGTGCCAGCATCGATTCTTGCGATCCTGGTCGGTATAGTCGTAAGCGCGCTTTTGGGATTGGTCGTGGCACGGACATCCGGGTTGTCGGCCACCATGATCACGCTCGCCTTTTTGTTCGTGGTTCGACAGGTCGCAGAGAACTGGAAAGACCTCACCAACGGTGCAGGCAATCTCTCCTCAATCCCACGTCTATCGAGCAACCTCTGGCCCTTTCTTGGCGCCGCAGCGTCGGTCATCGTTGCGGTTGCGTTCCGGTCGAGTCGGACAGGTCGCCTCGCGGTCGCAACACGCGAAGATGAGCTTGCCGCCAGCGCTATGGGGGTCGACGTGTTTCGCCCCCGGCTTTGGGCGTTCATCGTCAGCGGAGCGATCGTCGCTCTTGGCGGCATTCTCCGCGCGCAATCACTGGGCGCCCTGGGACCCCAACAGTTCAGCTTCGACTTCACGATTCTGATACTGGCCATGCTTGTGGTCGGCGGCATGCGGACGGTCAGCGGCGCCATCGTCGGAACGGCGTTCATCACCGTCGGAAAGGAGGTCGCGCGTTTTCTCGGCGATGGGCCCGATTTCCTGGGCTTCACCTGGCCCACGGTCGACGGCTTGCCGGATCTCTTTCTCGCGTGTTCGCTCCTCGCGGTACTGCTGCTCCGCCCGACAGGGCTGCTCGGCAACATGGACCTCGGGCGTCTGTTCACCAGCAAAGGTGATCGCATCGCTCCCGACGCCGACGGCCCAGTTGTGGGTTCGGAATCGTCGAGGTTCAGCGTTGGCCCGGACACTCGGCCGGAGGATTCGTCGCTGGTCGCGTCGGGGCTGGGGGTCACGTTTGGTGGATTCACGGCGGTGGACAGCGTGGAATTGCGGGTAACGCCCGGAACCATTCACGGCCTCATAGGGCCCAACGGTGCCGGAAAGACCACGTTGGTGAACCTGTTGACGGGCATGGTTGAACCGACGCGGGGCTCTGTTCACCTAGGCCGGGCCGTCGTTGATGGTCCACCCCACGAGCGGGCGCGTCAGGGTATTGCGAGAACGTTCCAGAATCTGCGGGTCTTTTCGTCGTTGACGGTTCGCGAAAACATCGAGGTCGCCGACCTCGTCGCGCAGCGTCACCGTGGGACGCGTTCGGGGCCCGGCGTAGAAATGCTCATGATGCTGTCCGGTCTCGGTCACTTGGCCGATCGGCCCGCAGACACCCTCGACTACGGCAACCAACGTCGGCTAGAAATCGCGCGGGCAGGCGCGTTGCGTCCGGACATCTTGTTGCTCGATGAGCCCACGTCGGGGATGAGTTCCGAGGAGTCGATCGCCATGGTTGATCACGTCCGACGACTTGCGGAGGCGATCGGCTGTGGGGTGCTGGTTATCGACCACGACCTGGGGTTCATTACCAACATATGTGAACATATTACGGTCCTGGACCAAGGGGTGGTCATAGCGCAGGGAACGCCCGATGAGGTACAGCGTGACCCCCTTGTCATAGCGGCCTATCTTGGTTCGTCCGCCGTCGCGAGCGCCCCGGCTTTGTCAGCTGGCGACTGACACCGGGCTCGCTCTGGCGAAGGCCCTCCAACCCATCGAGAAGACGCTCGAGTGCAAACTCGAATCGGTCGTCGGCCGTCGTTGCGTAGAGATGTGGAGCATGAGCGACGGAGGCGGGGTACTGCTGAGCATCAAGAGACGCATAGATGCCGCGCCAGCGCGCGTAGATGTCGTGGCGCTCTTGCGGCGTGCGGCTGGCCATCGGTGCATCAATGGCTGCCGACGCAACGGTCAACTCGATGAGTCCGTGGTAGGCCAGAGCCGCGTCTTTTGGTGGCAGGCGAGCGCGGGCCAGATGTCGCAAGAGCGTCTCCGTGAGAAGAAATTCTTGTTCATGCAGGGGAGGTCCGGAGCGAACAAACGCGGCGAGGTCGGGCCGTTGTAGGTGTGCCTGTCGTAAGCGCACACATATTTCCTTGACGATGTTGCGCCACGAGCCGCGCGTGGGGAGGTCGATCAGAATTGATTCGTGAAGTCGGTCGCCGATGCCGCGTAGCAGGTCGTCTTTGTCGCGAAAGTGGCGGTAGATGGCAGTGGCATCGACGCCCAGATGTTTACCGAGTTTTCGCAGCGACAGTGCGTTCGCGCCGTCTCGTTCGATGACCTCGAGGCATCCGTCAATGATCGTCGAACGACTGAGTGACACGATGCCTACAGCGCCTACAGCGTGGAGGTCTCGTCGAAGAGCCGGGCTCGCCCGAGACGCTCGAGGCAGACTTCTGCGCTCCACGGCAACATGAGCGATCCGAGCCGGGCGTCTCGATACATCCGCTCGAGTGGAAGGGACTTGAACATCGATTGTCCGCCGCAGACCTTGACGGCGATCGAGGCAACTTCTGCGGCGTTCTCCATAACCGTTGATGCAGCGGCCCAAGCGAGGACGAGGTCGGTCTCGGTCGGGTCGATGGTGGCCTCATCGACGGCACGATAGAGAAGCGCTCGGGACTGCTCATGCTTTATCTGCATTTGCGCCCAGCCGAACTGCTTCACAGCATGGTCGCGGCGGGCCGATCCCCGCTGACCGGGAATCTCCCCGCGAAGGTAGCCCGCGGTGAAGTCCAGAATGCCGCCGGTGAGACCGAGGTAGCTGGGACACAACGACAGGAAGAGCCAGGGAAAGCGAACGGCGGCCTGATTGTAGGTACCGGGTGGCATCCATTCATTCGACGCCGGAACGAACACATCGTTCATGATGAGCGTGCGCGAAACGGTGCCGCGCATGCCGAGCGGGTCCCAGTCATCGAGCAGGGAGACGCCGTCGCCTTTCGCAGGAACGCCCAGGAGACGGATCGCGTCTTCTCCCGGAATCTGAGCGGTGACGTTGTAGTACGTCGCAGCACCCGAGAGCGAAGCAAAGATCTTCTTGCCGGACACGACGAACCCGCCATTCACCTTCTTCGCCTTCGTGGCGATGCCGGCGGTTTCACCGGGGGCCATGCCCTCAGAGAATGGCTGGCTGTGAATATGCCCCTGCTCGACAACACCGCGATACATTTCCGCTCGAGTCAGGTCGTGGGCATCGCGTTCTTCGGTGGACATATCAAGAAAATCTGCGACCTGGCCACACCACAGCATGGTGGCGTTGTGCATGTTGAATGTGAGTGCCGTCGCGCCGCACGAGCGTCCGATCTCTTCACTCACGCGAACGTAGTCGCTGTAGGTTGCGCCGAGCCCTCCGTACTCTCTCGGCACGCATGCGGCTAGAAGTCCGTTGTCGGCAAAGTCGGAAAAGTTCTCGAACGGAAAGCGCGCTTCTCGGTCTGAGCGAATCGCCCGTTCTTGGATGAGAGGAGCCATGCGGCACACGCGTTCCACCAACTCGGCGCGTGTCGGAACTGATGCCATGGTGTTGATTCTCAACGGACTGGAGGGCGATGTCAACAGTGTTGACTTTCTGACGGCAACCGGTCACCCTGGAGAGCAGGAAAGCGATGTCGAAGCGAGGCCATGTGATACGTGATCGGCGAGTTGGCGGCTTCGCGTGGCGCGAGAGCGAGCAGCCTGCCGTGGAGTTGCCGGCGATGTTGCTGCTTCACGGCCTCGGTGGCTCGCGGATCTCGTGGGAATCGCAACTTGGTTGTCTCGGTGATCGGGTTCATCTGTTGGCATGGGACATGCCGGGGTACGGCGAAAGTGACCCGTTGCCGGGCACCACGACCTTCGCCGCCCTAGCGGAGTCCGTGCTTTCCTTCGCCGACGTGGCAGGGGTGTCGAGTTTCCACCTCGTCGGGTTGTCCCTCGGCGGCATGATTGCGCAGTACGTCGCTGCACTGCGACCGCAGCGGTTGTGTTCGTTGACGTTGCTTGCGACAAGTCCCAAGTTTGGGCTCGACGGCACGGATCCGGTGTCGTGGCGAGCCGCACGTCTGGCCCCGCTCGATGCCGGCCTCGAACCCAGCGATTTCGCCGATCGAGTTCTCGGGGCGCTGGCCGGTCCAAACATCACCGAAGCCGCCTTGGCCCAACAGCGCGCGGCGATGACGCGAATCTCGGGAGCAGCGCTGCGCCGAGTCGTTGATTGTCTCGTCACCCACGACAGCACGTCGATCCTTTCGCAGATCACCGCCCCCACCCGATGCGTCGTGGGAGCGCTCGATACGGAGACGCCGCCGGAATACGCCCAAGAAATCGCGAAGCGAGTCTCCGGAGCCCGGGTCGATGTCATTGCCGGGGCGGGACACCTGCTCAACGCGGAGGCCCCCGAAGCGATCAATGCGATCCTCCTCGAACAAGTAGAACAGGTCGGACAGAACCGATGATCACTCGACCGGAATGGCGTTTCGTCAAAGCATTTCGTGACCACTTTCAACGGTGCGGACTTGTTCATGGCGAAGTCGTATGTGTGCTGAGCGAATCCCAGAGCCGCCCTGAACTTGTCGATACCGCATACCTGGCGGCCGAGTCGCTCGGTGCCCGGGCGGTCAGCGTTGTCGTACCGACGCCACCGAGTGCACACGCGGTCCCGATCCGCTCCACCGGCGCGTCGCAGGCTATCGCCGCGAACCCGGCGGTGATCGCGGCGCTTCAAGCCTGCGATCTAGTTCTCGATTGCACGGTCGAAGGACTCCTTCATTCGCCGGAACTGGGGTTGATCCTTGGGAGCGGCACACGAGTGCTGATGATTTCCAACGAACATCTCGACACCTTCGACCGCATCGTGTGGGACCCCGATATGCCCCGGCGAGTCGCCCTCGGTCAGAGCTGGCTCGACGCTTCTTCGGTGATGCACGTGACCAGTGATGCCGGCACCGATCTGACCGTGACGTTGGCGGGTGCGTTCACGGCAGGTTCCACCGGAGTGACTGACGGCCCGGGATCGATTGCCCACTGGCCCGGCGGTTTGGTGCTGGCGTTTCCCGCCGCAGAGACCACGAACGGGACGATCGTGCTGGCCGAAGGCGACGTGAACCTCACGTTCAACCGTTACATCGAACGGCCGATCTCGTTGACGATCGTCGACGACCGAATCGTGGTGATTGAAGGAGTAGGGCTCGACGTCGAACTGTTCCGTTCGTATCTTGGCGCGTTTGACGAAGCAGACGCCTACGCGACAAGCCACGTGGGATGGGGCATGAACGCGCAGGCGCGTTGGGAGACGCTTGCGCTCTATGACAAACGCGAACTGTGGGGTACGGAGCTACGGGCCTTCGCCGGGAACTTCCTCTATTCGTGTGGCGCGAACGAAAACGCAGGGCGATTCAGCGCAGGGCATTTTGATCTTCCGATGAGAAACTGCACGGTAAGACTCGACGACCGACTCGTTGTCGAGCACGGACAACTCGCTGATGAACTGCGCGGCTCGTAGGATCACGGAATGCAAGCTGTCGTACTCCGATCCCCACATGCGCGCTTGGAGATCGAGGAGCGACCAGAGCCCACGGGTGACAACGTCATCGACGTGTTGGGCTGCGGAGTTTGCCACTCGGACCTGCACGTGGTTGACGGTGACTATCCAAGCCCGATGCCGCTCGTTCTCGGCCATGAGGTAACCGGGCTGCATCGAGACTTGGGCCCGGTCATGGTGTACGCCCCGTGGGGATGTCGGGCCCCCGACTGTGTCATGTGTGGTTCTGGTCAGGAGATGCTGTGCCCGAATTCGAAGGAGATAGGCCTCTTCCAAGACGGCGGCTATGCGCAACGATTCGCGGTGAAGGACCGTTCCTATCTTCACGTCCTCGACGGGCTCGACCCTGTGCGATCGGCGCCGCTTGCCTGTGGCGGGCTTACGGCGTATCGAGCGGTCAAACATGCACTCGGCCTCGTGCGTTCGATCGCCCACCCTCGCGTTGCCGTGTTGGGGGCCGGCGGGCTCGGTCAGTTCGCGATTCAATACCTTCGTCTCCTCACCGACGCCGAGGTGGTCGTTGGGGATGTGGCGGAGAGCAAACAACTGACGGCCGTTGCCCTCGGGGCATTCCATGCCGAGGCCCCGGATTCGCTCGACCTTCCATGCGATGCGGTGCTGGATTTCGTAGGCGCGCAGAGTACGTTGGAGACTGCAGTTCGTCTTGTGAAACGTCAAGG
>JANOWU010000179.1:0-1989 GCA_031418035.1 Acidimicrobiia bacterium | reverse complement strand
TCCATCCCCACCGGACAGCTTGCGTCAGCGCGGCACGCAACACACCGTGCAAGTTCCTGATGGACACATCGGACAGATCCTCTGCGCGCAGACGACCATGCCACTTCTCCACATCGGCGATACCAAGCCGCGCCAACGGGACCCGGGCGATGCGATCGACTTTGATCCGCGCAACACGCGATGTCTGATCACGATGCGAAGAAGGTGCCCACGTCGGCGAGCTGCGCGTCACCCACGCGTCCAACACATCAGCGACAGTCCGGCCCGCTGACCGGCCAACGGGCGCAACCGTCAACTCGGCCGCTGCACGAAGCGCGTCCTTCTTGGTGCCGTGCACCGTTCGGGAAACCTGCGTCGGTTTCCCGTTGGCGTCACGCCCCGAAAAGGCGCGCACCTCCCAGACACCCGGCTTGCGCTCGCGAATGGTTGCCATACCCGGCCACCATAGCGACTGGGTACGACAAGTAGGGATTGCAGTAGGGATGACTTTCAGGACGCCCCACTACGGGGCGGACGAAATCACTCAATCCTCAAGCCAGATATGGCTCGTGAGATCACCAGCTGCTGGATCTCGGACGTGCCCTCAAAGATCGTGTGGATCTTTGCGTCGCGGTGCCAGCGCTCGACCGGATACTCACGGGTGTAGCCGTAGCCACCGAGAATCTGAATCGCATCTTCGGTGACGCGGACCGCCGTCTCCGACGCCTTCCACTTGCTCATGGACCCTTCGGCATTCTTGAAGCCGCCGTTCTTCGCAAGCCATGCGGCGCGCCATACGAGCAGACGTGAGGCGTCGATCTCGGTGATCATGTTGGCGAGCTTGAACGCGATTGCCTGGTTCATGATGATCGGCCGACCGAACGCTTTGCGCTCCTTCGCGTACTCGAGTGAGTATTCGTAAGCGGCCCTAGCAATGCCGAGTGCCTGCGCACCGACGGACGGGCGGGTTGCTTCAAAGGTCGCCATGGCCGGCTGCTTCGTTCCGGTGTGCACCGTGCTGCCCGACTTCGCAGCCTCACGGGCTCGGGCAAGCTTCTCTTCGAGTTTGGCGGTGCCGCCGAGGAGGAACGAACCGGGGATACGAACGTTGTCGAGCACGACCTCAGAGGTATGCGACGCACGGATGCCGTGCTTCTTGTACTTCTGTCCCATCGACAATCCCTTGGCTTCCTTCGGGATGACGAACGACGCCTGACCGCGGCCCTTCAGGACCGGATCGACTGCCGCAACGACAACGTGGATGTTGGCAATGCCACCGTTGGTGATCCACGCCTTGGTTCCGTTGAGAACCCACTCGTCTTTCTTCTCGTCATACTCTGCGCGCGTACGAAGTGAGGAGACGTCGGAACCGGCGTCGGGCTCCGAGACACAGAACGCACCAAGCGCTGTCTTCGTGCCATCGGAATAACACTGCGGCACCCATTCCATGACCTGCTCGGGTGTTCCGTTGCCGGCGATACCCGCCACGGCTAACGACGTGCCCATGATGGCCATGCCAATACCGGCGTCGCCCCAGAAGAGCTCCTCGATCGCTACCGGCATGGTCAAACCGGTCGGGTCGTTAAAGGCGTTCATGATGAACTCCCACCCGTAGAGACCGATCTTCGCCGCCTCCTCAACGACCGGCCACGGGAATTCTTCACGCTCGTCCCACTCCGAGGCGACGGGGCGGATCACGCCCTCCGCAAAGTCGTGCACCCACTTCTGAATCTGCAGCTGGTCTTCGTCGAGCGAAAGCGAGAACATGTTTTGGGGGCTCCTAAAGAAGAGAAATCGTCCGTCAGGGTGCCTTCGGCACCTCCAAGTGCAAACTTTAGCAAGCACTTTGAATCACGTGGCAAATTCTGGTGAATTCCGAGGAAAAACCGCGGCCCTGCAAAAGCCCTCGTCGGGGGACCAATCAAATTTGTTGAATCCTTGCAATGCGAAGGTCCGCTTCTAAAGACGCCGGCACGGAAGTCCGAAGTATCTCCCGATGAGTCGAACGCC
>JANOWU010000178.1:0-13770 GCA_031418035.1 Acidimicrobiia bacterium | reverse complement strand
TCGCCTGACGTCGCCACCCCATGCAAATGTCGGCCACCAGCCCTCACGTCGACGGTCCAGCCTTCACTCAACGGCGAGTTGCAGGGTCGACGGCAGGTTAGCTCCACCAACAACTCGCCGTTCACCCTGCAACTCGCCGTCGAGTGGAAAAGGGGGAGCTGAGACGTGGAAAAGCGGAAGCTGAGACGGAGACGGGCGCAGGCTCGGGTGCAGCAGCTAGCTGGCGCGTTTGCGGCTGAGTGCGTCGACCGAGGCAGCCATCAGCAAGATGAGGCCAGACACGATGAACTTGATGCCGGAACGGCTGAAGTCGATCGTCTTGAGCCCGAAAGGCGACGCCTTCCCAACCAGCGGCAAGCCGTTGTCGATGATGGCCAGCACGAGACCACCGAGCAGCGCATTGACCATCCGGCCCTTGCCGCCGAATAGCGACGTGCCACCGATGACGGCGGCGCCCACCGCAAGGAGCAACGTCTGGTTACCACCCATCTGCGGGTCCACCGAACCGGACCGTGACGCCAGCAGGTACCCACCCAGCCCCGAAACCAACGCGCACAGCACGAACGCCGACATGCGAATCCGTTTGACGTTGATGCCCGCACGACGCGCCGCTTCGGTGTTCCCGCCGACCGCGAAGAGGTGACGTCCGTAGGTGGTGCGTTGCAACAGGAACGTGAGCGCCGCAGTGACCACGAGCACGAAAGGAACCACGATCGGAATGCCAACGAGCTTCACGGTCGAATTCGAAAACGCGCGGTTGCGAGCGAGCACCAACGTGAACACCACCACCCCAAACGCCATGGCGCCGAACTGAATCGCGAGTGCAGCCATAGGTACACCTACGGATCGTTTGCGATAGAGGAGCGCACCGATTCCCGCCACCACCACGGCGGCAAGGATCCACGATCCGGCAATACCCATGTTCTTCGTCATGATCGCGCGCATCGTCTTGTTCGTGAGCTGGACCGTGCCACCTTCACCGGTGATGTTCAGCAGGATGCCTTGAAACGTGAGAAAGAACGCCAAGGTCACGACGAAAGAAGGTATGCCCACATAGGCAACGAGATACCCGTTCAGGAGACCCAACAACGCAGCCACGGCAAGACTCAAGAGGATCGCAACGACAAAGGGACGGCCGTCGCGAAATGCCGTGACCATGACCGCAGCGGTCACACCCGCGGTCCATCCTGCAGCCAGGTCGATCTCACCGAGGAGCAACACGAACGTCACACCCATCGAGATCATGATCACGGCCGACGCTTGCTGCAGGAGGTTTCCGAAGTTGAGGAGTGACAGGAACGTGTCGGGACGGGAGAAGCCGAACACCGCGACGAGAACAAGGATCGACAGCGTCGCCGGAATCAAGCCGAGTTCGCCGCCCTTCAAGCGAGCGAGGTAGGAACTCCACGACGACTTGACCGTCATCTTCTGCGTGTCGAGCGCAAAGTCGCTCGCCGCAGTTCCGGCCGCAGGCGCGGGGTGCGAATCAGTCATGGCTATGCCTCCACTCGCTGCAAACCAATGTCGCCGCTACGACCCGACGTGATCAGATCGACGAGACGCTTCCGGGACCGATCCCTGATCTCGGCCTTTCCACCAACCGGACCGAGTTCGGCGAGGATCGCATCAGCGTCGTGAGGACGCAATTCGTCGACGGCGACGTCGGCCGCGACCCGGCCGAGATACATGGCGCACACCCGGTCGGCGACCTCGAGGACATCGTTCATGTTGTGGCTGATGAGCACGACGCCGAGACCCTGGTCGGCGAGTCGAGTCACAAGGTCGAGCACCTGGCGGGTCTGCGCGACACCCAGCGCTGCGGTTGGCTCGTCGAGCATCACGATCTTGGAGTTCCACAGCACGGCCTTCGCAATCGCGACGGTCTGGCGTTGACCACCGGACAAGGATGAGACGAGCGTGCGAACACTCTTCACGGTACGCACCGACAAGCTCGCCAGCGTTTCGCGAGCCTGCTGTTCCATCGCCCGCTCGTTCAGGAGACCGAACTTCTTCGTCTCGCGGCCGAGGAACATGTTCTGGACGATGTCGAGGTTGTCGCACAGGGCGAGATCTTGGTACACGACCTCGATGCCGAGCGCTGCGGCATCTTTCGGCGAGGAGAGATGAACCGGTGAACCCTCGAACAGGAATTTCCCACTGTCGGTTCCGTAGATCCCCGTGACGCATTTGATCAGCGTCGACTTGCCAGCGCCGTTGTCGCCGACCAGCGCCGTGACCTTCCCCGGATACACCCGAAAGTCAACGTCGTGAAGGACGTGCACCGGCCCAAAACTCTTGTTGACGCCGAGCATTTCGAATAATGGCGCGCCCGAATCGGACAAGTCTCTCTCCCCTGAAATTCGCACCCGAACGTGTTGGTCGGGTGAAGAAACGTACCGGAAGGTTTAGTCGATTTGCGGGGGCGGTGTCGACGGTCACGAGCCTTCGATGTCGCACCGGAAAGGATGGCAAACGAAAAGGGACCCGCCGAAGCGGGTCCCTTCACACAACAGTTCTGCTCGCGTGAGCACACTCACGCGAACGGGGATCCGAAGATCAGGCGATGCCGGCCTCTGCACACTTCGCAGCAACATCTCCGGTGCACAGCTCTTCCTTCTTCACGAAGCCATCAGCAACGACGTCCTTGACGTTGTCCTTGTAGATAGCGGTGATCTGAGCCTGTGCGTAGGGAAGGTCACGGGCGCCATCGTTGATGGTGGCGTTCGTGGAAACAGCCTCACCCTTGAGGAGCGAAACGGCTGCAGCAACTGCTGCTTCGGCTTCGGCCTTCACTGGCTTGTACACAGTCATGCACTGCGTGCCCATGAGGATGGCGGCGAGACCGTCACGCGTAGCGTCCTGGCCCGTTGCCGGAACCGAAAGGCCAGCCTTGGTCAGGACAGCCTGAGCGGCGAGCGAGAGACCGTCGTTGGCGGCGAGGACGCCGTCAACCTTGCCGCCAGCCTTCGTGAGCAACTGCTCGAAGATCTGGCCGCCCTTGACGTTGTCCCAATCCGGAACTGCTTCGCTGGCAACAACATTGATGCCCGAGTCCTTGATGGCCTCGTCCTGGCCCTGCTTGAACAGGGTAGCGTTGTTGTCGGTCGGCGAGCCGCTGAGCTGGATGATGTTCTTGCCCTTAGCCGCGTCGGCGCCACCGAGGCACTGGATGATGCCTTCGCCCTGGGCCTTGCCCACGGCGACGTTGTCGAACGACACGTACACGTCGGTCTTGCCGTTGAGGGTCAGTCGGTCGTAGTCGATGAGCTTGACGCCCTGCGCAGCGGCCTTTTCCTGGATCGCAACAGCCGACGGCGAGTCGAGGTTCACGATCGCAAGTACGCCTACCTTGGCGGCGAGCATCGAGTCGGCGATCGTCGCCATCTTTGCCTTGTCGCCTTCGGCGTTCTGGATGTCACATTCGATGCCGGCGGCCTTGCAGGCAGCGTCGATCAACGGACGGTCAAATGCTTCCCAACGAGCCGATGACTTGGAGTCGGGCAGGATGAAACCGACCTTTCCGCCAGCGCCCGCAGCAGCCACGGCCTCCGAAGCCATCGCTTCAGTGTCAGCCGCCTCTGACGCCATTGCCTCAGTCGCAGCGGCCTCGGATGCCATTGCCTCAGTCGCAGCAGCCTCAGATGCTGCTGCTTCTGTCGCAGCCGCTTCCGTTGATGACGAGTCGTCTTTGCTACAGCTCGACGCGAACAGCGCCAAACCTACGAACAACGAAGCAGCGAGCTTAGTTTTCTTCATACAGGTTCTCCCCTAGTCCGAGAACACCCGGGTGGCGTCGGACCGAGACACAATAGGCGATAACACACCAGCGTGTGACGCATGGCGTTGGCGCTGGCGCTGGCGCGACTGCGAGCCGTGAACGAGTGTCGGTGACACGGGGGAAGAGACCACGGAGCGATTGCGTTCGAAACGACCACCCAAAACGTTGCAAATGCCCACGCAGCCATCACGTCTCGACCTCTTCGCGTGGTCGCTTTTCAGGTTCCGTTTGCAAAATCCCGGAAAACAAGGAACAATGACACGTCTGTAATTACGAAGGACGGCTTTGCCGCAGGTAGTCGGGGTTCTCCCCGTCGCCAATGCGCAGGCCATCACCATCGGTAGTCGCAGGCCAACTCGTTCGAACAACACGCACGAGAGCACCAGTCTCGCAGCAACACTTTCCGCCATACGAAGCACCGATCACCACTCGCGGTCACCAAAGAAAGAAGCAAGGGGTCTACATGCAACGAGGTCTCGCACAGCTCGACAATGAAGTCAGAGCCTGGCAGAGCAAGGCGAACTGCATGGGTGTCGATCCCGAGCTTTTCTTCCCCGAGCGCGGTGCGTCCACCCGGGAAGCCAAGGAGGTCTGCAGAGGCTGCATTGTTCGCGAGGACTGTCTCGAATATGCCCTGGCCAACGGCGAAAAGTTCGGTATTTGGGGTGGTTTGAGTGAGCGGGAACGACGCAAGGTGCGCCGGGCTCGTGCCCTTGCTCGCCGCGCCAACGAAGCCGCAACGGCGTAAGCACCTTTGCGGGGTACTATGGCCCCATGAACTTCGGCCCTACCGAACTGATCATCATCCTTGTGATTGTGCTGCTGTTATTCGGTGGATCAAAACTGCCGAAGCTTGCGCGTTCCCTCGGACAAGCGCAAAAGGAATTCAAGAAGGGTATCGACGACGGTACCGAAGAAGGCGAGAAGGACAAGCCCAAGGAATAACGGCGTCCTCGGTTCCAGGTCGAACGTCGCCATCCCACGGGCACCAGCCTCCTTGCGTATCCCTTCGAGTCGTTTCGCCTGAAGCGATTCCCCTGAAAGATTGATGCATCATGCCTCCTGCACCACTAGAACTTCCGGCCCCCGCAGAACCCCAGGGTCATGTCCGCGTGATCTATCTCGGACCGGTTGCTCCCCACTGGGAAGTCCAGAGCGACTTCGGCGACCGCAACCTCATCGAGGAATTCCGGCAACGGACCCTTGCGCGTCTGCAGCTGGTCCCTCGTCATGACCCGCAATTTCGCCGGAACCACGATCGAGTCGTGCACGACGCCGACCGCGAGGCCCTGTTGATCGAGTGGGACTTCGGCGTACGAGTCTGATCGACGTCGGCGTCCTCGCGAGCACGAAAGCCACCGACGTGCCTGCGAAAGCACTTGCCACCCGAACCTCCGCTGGCACCAAGGCCATCGCGTCGGGTCGCTACATCAACCGTGAGCTGAGTTGGCTCGATTTCAATGCCCGCGTGTTGGCCATGGCCGCCGACGAACGAAACCCACTTCTGGAACGGGTGAAGTTCTGCGCCATCTTCGCCGGGAACCTCGATGAGTTCTACGAGGTGCGAGTCGCAGGACTCAAAGACCAGGTGGCCGCCGGCGTGGCCAACGCGTCGATCGACGGCCTTCGCCCCCGCGAGCAGCTGAAGGTAACCGCCGAAGCCGTCCGCGATCTCACCGCGGCGCACGCGGATCTGTTCGCAAAGATCTTGCTTCCCGCGCTGGCCAAGGAAGGCATCGAGATCGTCGACTACGAGAGCCTCGACGCGCAAGACACCGACGCCATCGAAGAAGTCTTCCTCGAGGGCATCTTTCCGGTGCTCACGCCGTTGGCCGTAGACCCCGGACACCCGTTTCCCTACATCTCCAATCTGTCGCTCAATCTCGCCGTGATGGTCCGCGACCGCAACACCGGCGACAGCCGATTCGCCCGGGTAAAGATCCCGCCGCTGCTCCCCCGATTCATTCCCCTTGACGATGGCCGACGATGGATCGCCCTCGAGCAGGTGATCGCCGCCAACCTGCACGCGCTCTTTCCCGGCATGGAGATCGACGCGTCGTATGCCTTTCGTGTGACGCGCAACGCCGATCTTGCCCTCGAAGAATCCGAGGCCGACGACCTGTTGGCGGCCGTCGAGACGGAGCTTCGACGTCGACGCTTCGGCCGAGCGGTTCGTCTCGAAATCGTCGCCGGCGCACCCGATGAGATCGTCGACATGTTGCGCGAAGAGCTCGAGCTTCGCGACGACGACATCTTGTTCCTCCCGGGCCTGATCGACCTCACCGGGTTGTTCACGATTGCCGGTATCGACCGGCCCGAACTCAAAGATGAACACTGGGTGGCCCGGACCCAAAATCGGCTTCGTGACAGCGTCGAAGGTGTCGTCGACATGTTCGACGTCATTGCAAAGGGTGATGTCCTGGTGCATCACCCGTACGACTCGTTTGTGACCTCTGTCGAACGATTCATCAGCCAAGCAGCGACAGATCCAAGCGTACTTACGATCAAGCTCACGCTCTATCGAACGTCTGGTGATTCGCCCGTTGTGAAAGCCCTCATCGATGCCGCAGAGCGCGGCAAGCAGGTTGTTGCACTGGTCGAGCTGAAGGCACGATTCGACGAGCAGGCCAACATCGCATGGGCGCGCAAGTTGGAGCAGGCCGGTGTGCACGTCGTGTACGGCCTGGTTGGTTTGAAAACGCACACGAAGGTAGCCCTCGTGGTGCGCGGCGAACCCGATGGGATTCGACGCTATGTGCACATATCGACCGGAAACTACAACCCTTCGACCGCACGAATTTATGAGGATCTCGGCGTCTTCTCCATCGACCCCGACCTCGGGTCTGACCTCACGATGCTCTTCAACGCGCTGACTGGATTCTCGCAACCGGCTTCCTACCGAAAGCTCATCGTTGCGCCGAAGGGAATGCGCGAACGCATAATCGATCTGATCCGCAACGAACACCCGAGCGGCCAGCGCGGCGCAGGCTCGATCGTGCTCAAGATGAACTCTCTGGTCGACAAAGACATCATCGAATCGCTCTACGTTGCCTCCGGAATGGGCGTGCAAATCGATCTCATCGTCCGAGGGATCTGCTGTCTTCGACCGGGTGTCACCGGTCTGTCGGAGAACATTCGAGTACGTAGTGTCGTCGGCCGATTTCTGGAGCACTCCCGAGTGTGGCGGTTCGCGAACGGTGCCGGACTCGGGGCCCCGGAGTACTTGATCGGCTCCGCCGACATGATGCCTCGCAATCTCGATGGTCGTGTCGAAGCGATCGTTCCCATTGTCGATCCGACCGCCCGCCTGTACATCGACCATGTACTGGAGACGCTGCTCGCCGACACCCGTCTTTCCTGGACGCTCGATGAACAGGGTTCGTGGACGAAGGTCGACGCTGTTGCGGGCGCTGCGCCAGCGGTCGACGCTCACCGGCTCTTCCAGGCCGTTGCCGTCGCCCGTTCCGAGCCGTCGACCTGACCAGCTCTGGCATAGCGACCGAGCCGTCGCTGGATCGCACGTGGACGTACGAGCAAAGAGTTCTTCGTTCCTGCTCAAACTCGTAACGGTTCAGATACGAATCGTTTACTTTGCACACTTACTATGTGGGCACTGCACATATCCGTGCCCAGAGTACCGAAGGGACTCCCGATGAGCGTCGTTCTCCCGGATCAAAAGACGAAGCAGCCATCGACTGCAGTCATCAACTTTCGCGATCTTGGGATGTACAGCACCGCCAACCGAGTTGCAATTCGCCGCATGACCGTCTTCCGATCGGCCACCCTCAGCCATCTCGAAGACGATGACATTCGTGCCTTGCGCCATCTCGGAGTCAAGACGATCATCGATCTGCGTACGCCCGAAGAACAAGAGCTCGACGGTGTGGTGTCGAGCCACGTCGGCGCACAGTTGCGTACGCTTCCGTTGCTGACCTCCCTATGGGTCCCCCCGCAAGCCGTCGACCCTGTGGAGTACCTCGCCGCTCGCTACATCGAAATGTTTCTGGAGTGCACGTCACGACTGGCCGACATCATAGAGACGATCGTGCGAGAGCCGGGCCCCGTGGTGTTCCATTGCATGGCTGGCAAAGACCGCACGGGCGTGGTCGCCGCCACCATCTTGGATCTCCTCGGTGTTGCCGACGAAACGATCCTTCACGATTACACGCTGTCGGAACCCGAAATGCCGCGTCTTCGAACGCTGTTCGAACAACGCTTCCCGCAACTGCCGATCCCCGTTCACGCCAACCTGTTCGACACTGCGCCGGTGCGATCGTTGGCGCAGGCGATCGATTACGTTCGATCCGAGCGCGGTTCAGTCCAACAGCTCCTTCGCGACGCCGGCATGTCACTCGGCACGATCGCCGCGCTTCGGGCCCTCCTTCTTGAGCACTAGCGTCGTAAAGCCATGGCCCTGTTTCTCGTACGTCATGCCCAGGCTGGTTCGCGGGCCGAAGCAAACCTGCCCGACGACACCCTTCGTCCGCTCACCGGGGAAGGGCGTCATCAGGCTGCTGCCCTCGTCGGAATTCTCGCCGACTTCGGCGCCCGTGCCGTGTACACAAGCACCTACAAGCGCTGTATAGAAACTGCCGCGCCGCTCGCCGCCTACCTCGGTACGGCGATGATCATCACCGACGACCTCGCAGAGGGGCCCGCTGATGCCGCAATCGCGCTCGTTCGAGCTCGGGCGGACGACGACGCGGCACTCTTCTCCCACGGCGACATCATCCCTGCCGTCCTCGAACACCTGGTGAACACCGACGGAGTCGATTTGGGGCCGTCGCCGAAATGCCAGAAGGGATCGATCTGGTTCCTGGAAACCGACGCCCGCACCGGTCGATTCACGACTGCGACCTACGTTCCCGCACAGCGATTCGGACTTAGGTAGCCCCTGATTTGGCGAACTTGTAGCCAACGCCGCGCACGGTGAGGATGCGGGTCGGCTCCGACGGATCGGGTTCGATTCGACCACGAAGCCTTTTGATATGTACATCTAGGGTTTTCGTGTCGCCTACGTAGCTGTAACCCCACACGCGATCCATCAATGTCGTCCGGGTGAGGACGCGCCCGGCGTTTTCCATCAGGAGCTCGAGCAGCTCGAACTCCTTACGCGGCATGTCGACTTCGTTACCGTCGACCGTGACGACGTGCGAGTCGGCGTCGAGCACGACCTGGCCCACTACCACGGCCTCGTCGCTGGACGGCTGATCTGATTCCGACGGGGAGCGACGGAGAACGGCCCGCATCCGAGCGACAAGCTCACGCAGGCGGTACGGCTTGGTGATGTAGTCGTCGGCGCCGAGCTCGAGAGCCAACACCGTGTCGAGCTCGGAGGTTTTCGCCGTCACCATGATCACCGGGGTGTTCGAACGCGCCCGGATCGACTTGCACACGTCGACGCCGGTGACCTTGGGGAGCATCACGTCGAGCAACACCATATCGGGACGCATGGTCTCGAAGAGGGCGAGTGCCTCCTCTCCGTCGCGGGCGACCAGAACCCGAAACCCTTCACGTTTGAGCCCCACCACTACGGCATCGACGAACGACTCTTCATCGTCGACGACCAAGACGGTTATCTCACCTTGTGACACGCGTAGCCTCCTGCATGTTCATAGCCTAGAAGTCGGCAAGGAACATCGGTCTACGCGAACAGTAAAGGAAAGGTAAACAACGGGCGAACAATGTCCTCGCGAGCTGGGCGAACGGACGGCGCCGCGACTCGTGGGATCCCTCACCGGGTATGGTGACGGCGGTGAAATCCTTTCGGCGAAAATCCGAAGCCACAGTGGATGTCCGGGCTTCAGAGCGCGAGCTGACTGCGCTGAAACATCGTTTGGGACTTCTCGAGGAGGTGCTTTTCGCGATCCCTCTTGGCGTGGTTGTTCAACATGTCGACGGAACAGAGCTGTTTCGAAATGCGGCGTACCTCGACACGGCTACGTTGCACGGGGTCCTCGCAAAGATGGCGGTCGACGACATGATCAGCCACGCATCGTCTGGTCCCGTCACCGACATCGTCGAGGTCCACGGGCCACCGCGCCAGAGCCTGAAAGTGACCGCACATCTCCTCGAGAGCGGAGCGACCGTCGCCACAGTCGAAGACGTGACGGAGTTTCGTCGAGTGGAAGCGGTTCGGCGTGACTTCATCGCAAACATCAGCCACGAATTGCGGACCCCCGTCGGCGCCATTGCGCTCCTGGCCGAAACCCTCACCGACGAAACCGACGAGGCCACCCGAATCCGACTGACTGGCCGCCTCGAGTCCGAAGCGCACCGTATGGCCACGATGGTCGATGACCTGCTTTCGCTGACGCGGGTGGAAGCCGAGGGCGGCGCCTCCATGGAGAAGATCAGCGCCAGGTCCATCGTGTCGACAGTGGTCACGCGAGCCGACGCAAGTGCCGAGTTCGCCGGCGTCGAGCTTCGAGTCGCCGAGATGGCGAAGGACCTCTTTGTTCGTGGGGATCGACGCCAACTCGTATCTGCGCTTACGAACTTGGTCGACAATGCAGTCAAGTATTCCGGAGAGGGGAAGGTCGTGGACGTCAGCGTCGACCTCGAACTGTCGCCCCCACCGATGGTCGTCTTCCGGGTCTCAGACCAAGGCATCGGCATTCCGGCACGAGACCGAGAGCGAATTTTCGAACGCTTCTATCGAGTTGACAAGGCTCGGGCCCGTGACACCGGAGGTACCGGTCTCGGGCTGGCGATCGTGCGCCACGTGGCCGTGAACCACAACGGTGAGGTCGCCGTCGACTCTGTCGAAGGAATGGGCTCGACTTTCGTCCTCAAGATTCCGGCCCTGCCGCAGATTCCTGGTTCAGACACCACAGCCCCCGACGTCTCGTAAGTCGTTCGCACACGTGAGAGGCCGTCCTACACTTCATCTGTGGCGTTTGAACCCGAGTCCTCGAGTGGAGATCGCCGACGCCGCGAGCTATCCGAGAGCGCCGCCCGACGCGCTTCGGAGCGGGACTGGCGGGAATACCGAGAGCCGTTCGGGAGCAACTTCGCCCTTCCCACGACTCCGTTCGCTCGACTGGGTCTGACCCACGCTGCGGCAGCAGCCGGCGACACGCTCGTCGCGATCGCCCTGGCGAAGACGCTGTTCTTCGTGAGCCCCAATGAGGCACGCGGAAAGGTACTGTTGTACCTGTTGATCACGCTCGCACCGTTCGCTGTCGTGTCACCATTCGTCGGACCCCTCATCGACCGATTTTCGTCGCAGCGAAAACATGTGCTCGTGGTCCTGCTCGCGCTCCGTTCCCTGGTGTGTCTGTTTCTGGCTCGCGACTACGACACGCCGCTGCTGTTGTTCCCCGAAACGTTTGCGCTCCTCGTCCTGAGCAAGGGATACGCGGTGGCACGCAATTCCGTGATTCCGTCGGTGGTGACTCGTTCCTCTGAGCTCGTGCGGGCCAACTCGAAGCTGTCGCTTCTCGCAGGCATGTCCGGCGCGCTCATCGCAATCCCGGGCGGGCTGTTCAGCTTGGCCGGACCAGGTTGGGTTGCCCTGCTCGCATCGCTGATCTTCGGCGCAGCGGCCCTCTTTGCCGGACGGATAATCCTCGCCGATGAGCCATTCGTCGGCGAGGCGGGCGTCGAAACGTCGCCCAATCGCTCCGCTCACGGGCCGGGAGGGGCACGCGCCCTGCCAAGGCGAACGCAGCGTCCGACGTATTCGTTCCTGACGACGCTGCGACTCGCCGGCCTCGTCATGAGTGGTCAGCGTGCACAGATCGGACTCATCACGTTTCTGGTCGCGTTCACCCTGAAGCGGGAAGAGGCACCGACGTGGTGGTTGGGGGTCTCGGCCGCCGCCGGTGTCCTGGGCGGGCTGATCGGGTCGACGATTGCCCCAAGGCTTCGGGGCCGTGTCGATGAGATGACCATGTTGCTGGGTGGCCTGGTCATGACCGCCATCGTCTGTTTGCTCGCCACCTTCCGAAGCACTCGATTTGCCGCTGCGATCGTTGCGTTCGTCGTGAGCCTCTCGGCCAACGTCGGGCGACTGGCCTACGACGCCATTGTCCAGCGCTTCGGAAATGCCGCAGAACAGGGTTCGCTCTTTGCGAAGTCCGAAACAAGGTTCCAGCTTGCGTGGGTTATCGGAGCACTCATCCCCGTCGCCATCGTGCTCTCACGGCCGGTTGGATTCTTCCTGATGTTTTCAATCAGCGTACTTATGATTGTGGTGCAGTACGGAGGCGAACGTTCGCTCCATCGCATCGACGGGACCCTCGCTGCGGGCCGATCCCGCTGGCACCGTCCGGCGAAACCAACCGCAAACGACTGGCTGTCCGACGACGACCTCTGACGATCTGACGATTCGGCCAGGAGCTTCCGTGAACCCATGTGGAGGTCGGGCACCGCTCGAGCTCCGCATCGGGGACCTCCTCGACGATGGCTACCCCAGCGAGTCGAGTCCGATCCGGGCCAGCCACAGGCCGGGGGCCTCGATTTCCGCCGGGGTCGGGAAGTTCTCCGATTCGCCCCACAACATGGCGAGACCATCGGACCCGGCCCGCTGCACGACGCCGCCGATAAACGCAGCACCGCGTTCGTATGTGGACGGAGTAACCATCGGACCAAGCAGCCGACCGGCATTGCGAGTAATCGCGTCTGGAACACGTCGACGCTTCCAGGCTTCCATCACCTGACGGTTGTCGCCGAGAAGTCGAGCGCCGACGATCGCGACGACGTAATCGCAGTATCCGAGGATCGGCTGAAGGAGCATCTCGATCTCCGCCTGCAATGCGATCTGCGTCGAAGTGCCGCCGAGAAACTCAGCTGCGTTGAACGACGCAAGCGCGCCTAAATTCATTCCGCCCAAGCCGCCAAGCCCGCCCAGACCAAGCGCCGCAAAGGGGTTGTCCGCGTCACTCGCATCGCCCGGATCGCTTCCATCGGCGAGTCGGCGCCCCAGCTCCTCCGTCATTGATTCGACATCGAAACTGGCTGCATCGGCGTGGCGTTCCAGCAACGACATCAGCCGCGCCCGAACATGGGGAATTCGCAACACCGAGTGAAGTGCGACGTCGGCCACGCAGACATGCAAACGAGCGGTGGCGATCGGAATACTCCACTCCGCAGCAAAAGCATCGATGGACGACGCGACGATCGTGAGTCGATCCGAGGGGCGCGAGATCGGCCAGTCGTACGTCGCCAGAGAAAGCGTGGCCAGCTGACCGACGAGCGAACCGGCTTGTGAGCTCAACATCATCGGACCGAGCACGGCAAAGATCCCAGCGAGAGGGTCAGATGTTGCCTCCTCGGGTCGAGCAGACATCGCCGCCGAAATTCGTTCGAACAGGCGGCGATGATCTTCGAGCGCAAACGCCGCCCACCCGGCGCGGGTCGTGACCTCAACCTTCGGTTGCCCCGCACTAAGACCGGTGGTCTCTTCGATCGCCGACGCCGACTGACGAACAAGTTCTTCGATCCGGATCCGATCAATCGGATCGACGCTTGGCTCGACGGTGCCGCCCGCCGCCGTCCACAGTGCGCTCTGTCGAGCTGCGTCCCACGGAAACCCTCCGCTTGCTCCCCCAAGCATGCCGAGGAGTGGTCCGAGCGGACCCAGGCCCGCGAGGTCGGGGCGGGCCTGCCCCGCCGATGCCGCAGCCGTGGTGGCCTGGGGGTCGACGCCCATCGCCCGAAGCATTGCTTCGAATGCTGCCGGATCGGGAACCTGGTTTTGGCCCGAATCGGAAGGCTCGTTGGTCTTTCGGGTGGACTCAGACGCCGCATCCGCCGCCTGACCCGGGCCGTCACCCGGGCCGTCGACCGAGCCGTCACCCGACGTCGGCGCAAGGTCCCCGGAGACGAACGGATCGTCGGGAAGTTCGTCTGATGGGTCACGATCATTTGGATCGCTGGTATCGCCAGCCATAGATGGCATCGTAGAGCGATGTCAACGGTAGTCATTACGGGCGCTTCGGGCGCGCTAGGACGTCGAGTCGTGAGTCGGCTTGCGCAAAGCGGTGTCT
>JANOWU010000177.1:0-26759 GCA_031418035.1 Acidimicrobiia bacterium | reverse complement strand
GGCGGCACGACGACGGCAGGTTCGGTGGCGACGACGATGGATACCGAGGCAATGCGTGGATCGTTGTCGGGCCCGAGGTTCGGAGACGGGGGGAGTGGTGGGATCACGACCTTGGGCATCGCTGGCGCCACGGTCGTGGTGGTTGTAGTCGTGGTCGAGGTCGTCGAGGGTGTGGTGGTCGTGGTCGAGGTGGTCGACGTCGGCGCGATGGTCGTCGCAATGGTCGTGGTCGCGGCGATCGTCGTTGTGGTGGTGGACGACGGCGACGAGGTCGAGGTCGAAGACGTGGTTGTCGAGCTTGTCGAGGACGGGGTTGTCGAGCTTGTCGAGGACGGGGTTGTCGAGCTTGTCGAGGACGGTGTGGTCGAGCTGGTCGAGGGAGGTGACGTGGTGGACGTGCTGCTCGGCGCAACGGTGGTCGACGTCGAACTCGTTGGGGCCAGCGTCGAACTCGTGGTCGTAGTCGTCGTCGTGCTGCCATCGTCGCCCGGTGCTCGGGCAAACAGGGAGAGGCGAGTCACAGCCGGGTCGAGAACCTGCGCGCTCTCGACGCCCATCCAGTCCTGAAGAACCGAAGCGTACATACTTCTGTAGTCGACGGGCACCTTGAGGTTGCCGTTCACGAGCTGGTTTGCGGCGAGCGATGGATACGCACCATGACGCCCGCCGCGCACGTTGTTGCCGATGACGAACGCAACGCCGGAGGTCCCGTGATCGGTGCCGTAGGTGTTGTTCATCTGCGGTCGACGTCCGAATTCGGAGTACACGACCACAACCGTGTTGTTGTGCATCGCCGGGTTGAGGCGGTCGAAGAACGTCTTGACGCTGGTATCGAGGTCGGCGAGCGTTGACTGATGCCAGTCGATGCCAGCGGGAGTGTTGCGCTGGTTGCTGTGCATGTCGAAGTTCCCGAACGCGGAATGAACTGCACGTGTACCTACGTTCGCATTGAACAGGTTTGCGGCCATTTCCGCCTGTCGTCCGATGCTCGTCGGTGCAGCAAGGCTGGTGTACGCGGCGAGCGCGTTCGGCGCGGTGTCGAGCGCCGTGATGCTCTTTTGGGCATGGAGCGTGCCGAGAGGCCCCGACGACGCAGCACTGAATCCGCGCATCGACGCGGCAAGTTTCTGGTCGTCAACGTTGGTGCCCCCGCCAACGAACCGTGTCGAGTACAGCCCCAGGTTCATGCCCGTGTTGGCCGACCCGCGGATCGCTCGAGGAAGTGAGCCTCCCGTGCCGATGAGTCCGAACCGCGAGAGCCCGGCCGCGTCGCCATATCGCGCAAGCCATCCAGGCACGCTCGAACCCGTGTTCTGCGGAATACCGGTGCCGGACCACCACGTTTCTTGCTCGGTGAAGTGGCTGCCTGTGTAGCGCAGCACACCGATACCCTGCACGACTGCGACCCGCCCGGCCCGGTACCAGGCGGCAATGTTCGCCAACCCGGGATTGAAGGCGATTTCGCCGTCACCCTCGAGTGCGGCACTCGGTCCGGTCCCGGGCAACGGGTAGGCGATGGAATACTTCTGGCCGGGGTTGTCAGGATCGTCGACCGATCGTAAGTCCACGTACCTACTGAACTGCTGTACCGGAACGATCGTGTTCAACACGTCGTTGCCGCCTGCCAGATAGATGAAGAAGACGTTGCCCGGCGCCGTGCCGGCCGCGTTCGAGGCAGACTCGGCACCGAAGACTCGTCGTAGCGGACCGAGTTGTGAGGCGAGAAGCTCTCCGCCGGCGATGGCTCCGGCCAACGCGATGAAGCCACGGCGGGAGAGCCGTCCTTTGGTGAAGTCCGAAAGGAGACGTTCGGGATGCTCGTTCATGGGGTCCTTTACGCGAGCGTGAATTCGGGGGTGAGCGAAATGGCACGCAAGACGTTGCGTCGAGTCGTCGTGTTTCGGGCATTGTTGATCAGGGCGAGCAGCGCGTTCCAGGTCGGCGATCCGACGGTGATGCGATCCTCACCAAGTGAGTCCAATGCGAACTGCAACGCCTGGTCGGGGGCGATCGCCTCGAACCCGTTGAGGAATCCGGCACCGGCCGGCGCGGCTTTCACGGCCTCGCCGCAGATGTACTCGGCGGCCTGAGCTTTCTGCCACACGGCGGGTTCCGACAGCCAATGGTCGTTGTTCTCCCAACCGGCAACGTTGGGTGGTTGCAACAGCACCATCTCCATCGACCCGATGTAACCACCTGCACTTGCGAAGTGGTTCCCGAGCGACGACCAGTTCACGAACCCCGCCGGTCGCACCATTGCCAATGCCCAGTCGACCGGGTTGCGAACGAGTCCCTGTTTGACGTCGTCGGCGTAGAACTCGTCGAGCAGGAACATCTTTCGGAGAAACACCCGGATGTTCATGTTCGGATCCTCGCCGAGCAATGCGCCCAGCCGGTCCTGCATGGCCGGTGAAGCGTTGGGTGTTGCGAACCACGACCACAACTTCGTGGCGACGAACTTCGCAACACGCGATCGAACGACGCTCAGCGCCCCGCCCTGCACGACCATTTGGTCGATGACGTTCGGGCCGTCCCAGTTCGCGGTGCTGCCGAAGATGGTCTTGTTCGCGGTGTCGTGCCAGGTCGGCTTGAAGACGTAGTTGAGGATGTCGCTGTCGGTCGAGTGCCCCGTCCACGCAAACGCCAGCGCTCGCACGTCGTCTTCGGTGTAGCCCTGCTTCTCGCCGAGCATGAAGAGCTCAAGGAGTTCACGTGAGAAGTTCTCGTTGGGCGTTGGCTTGCGGCTGAAGGCGTTGTCGAGCCAGTAGAGCATCGACGGATGCAGCGACACGGCTTTGGTCAACGTGTTGAAGTCACCGTCACCCATCGCACGGAGGAGATCCACCTGCTGTTGCATACGCTGCCCGCCGACTTTCGACGAACTTGTTGCGAAGTGGTTGTGCCAAAACAGCGTCAGTCGCTCCTGGAGCGGTGCCGGCGCCTTGGCCATGCGCTCGATCCAGTACCGCACGTACGGGGTCCCGTAGTCACCCGACGGAGGCGCCATGAAGGCCGGAATCGACGCATTCGGCGAGAAGTCGAGCAGATGGTCCACCAGCTGCTCACGAGTCTTGGTGAGGTGCGAGGTGATGACCGCCTTCGACGCAGCGAAGCCAGTGCGACGCAGCAGGTGTGCGGCGTCGGGATAGGTGATATTCACGCCGGACAGCCTCTGGGAGTCTGCCCAGTCGGTCTTCACGAAAAGTAATGAATTCCGACGTTGACAGCGTTACAAAGTGAACAATCACCAGTTCACGAGCATCGTCACAGCGATTGACGCGCCAAGGATCAGAAACGCAAGCGCCGCCAACAGAGTCATGGTTGTGACATACCGTGCCTTCGACATCCCAGGGTGCTCCCTTGTTGGCATGGTTGGCATCGTCTCGGTCACTTCTGGAGCCGGTGGTCTGTAGCCCCACCGAGTCCGCCGCCATGATCCCATGAACTGTAGGTACGCAAACGAAACCGACAGGTAGCCAAAGACACCGGTAAGTGCCCCGGCCCAGATGTATTCCGCTATACCGGTAATGGATTCCCCGTCCGTTTGGACATCTTGAATCCAAAACTCCCGTACAAATCCCGGAATCCCAAGGGCGCCGAGACCCCAGATGACGGTGACTAGCAGCCACCCGACGTCGGCGGCACGTAGTCGCCCGGACTGGAGCCGATCGACTCTGCGGGCAACGGCCGACTGGCGGCTGTGCGGCGTGCCCGTAACGAGCCAACCGCCAAGCGGTGCCAGTACAACGACGAGCCCCGCCGACAACGCGACGTTGATCGACTTGGACAAAACGCCGGTCACGAACATGGCTGGTCCAGCCCAAATCAGCGCGAGTCCAACCAACCCCCGCGCTCGGAGCCGCCACTGATCGAACCGCACGCGTACAGCGTAATGCGGCAAAAGGCGCAGCGACCTGATCGCGAAGGAGAGGCGCAATACGTTCCGTAGTCCCTCTTCCACACGTCGGGCGAGTCCGCCGTGGGTTGTGCCACTTCGACGTGCCCGCAGGGGTTTGTGGTGCCGCAACCCGAGAACGCCTGGAATATGCGCCGAGGATTCAAAACCGGGTGCTAAGTTCTTCATGCCTTTCCGGGATAGCTCAGCTGGCAGAGCGTCTGACTGTTAATCAGAATGTCGTAGGTTCGAGCCCTACTCCCGGAGCCAAGTTTCTCTGATTTCCCCGGCATGGGCCGGTCCGTTGTCACCGACATGTGACTGATTCGGGTGCGCGCAGATCCCCGCTACCGTTGACGCCGTGCTTGACACCATCGAAATTCGCGGTCTGCGTGTGGTCGGGATCGTGGGCGCTCTGGAAGAAGAGCGCACCCGCCCCCAGCCCTTCGAGGTCGACATCGATATCGAAACCGATATCCGGCAAGCTGGAGCGACTGACGATCTGGCAGCAACGCTGAACTATGCCGAGCCGACAGCGGCGGCCGAACGAGTGATCAAAGAAGAGGGCCATGTGCTTCTCGAACGGGTCGCAACGCGAATTGCTGAGGAGGTTTTGCGGTCGCCGAAGGTGATTTCGGTTGGCGTTATCGTGCGCAAGCTTCAGCCTCCGCTTCCGCACGATATGTCGTCGACAGCGGTGCGTATTCACCGCACGCGGTCCCATCTCGAGTTCGAACCGCGGCCGAGGGCCCGTGCCTACATTGCCCTCGGCTCCAATCTCGGCGATCGACGGGCGCATCTACGACGCGCCATCCATGGTCTACCCGACGTCGTGAGCGTGTCAGGGGTGTACGAGACCGATCCGGTCGGGACCTCCGATGATTCGGGCCGCTATCTCAACATGGTCGTTGCTCTCGACACCGACATGGATCCGTTTGCGCTCCTCGCGCTGTGTCGTCGCCTCGAACACAACGCCGGTCGTGTTCGCACGTATCGAAACGCACCACGCGAGCTCGATGTCGACGTGCTTTTGTATGCGGGCGTACGAGTTGATTCCGACGAGTTGACCATCCCTCATCCGCGCATGTGGGAACGCCGATTCGTGATGGCGCCACTCGCCGACGTCGGTGCAGAGGTGGTCTCCTCAGACTGGAACGAGCGCCTTCCCTCCGGTGGCGTTGAACGAGTCGAGGATCTCGACCTGAGCTAGCACGGTGACGAACTTGCCCGGCATCGGTGTCTTTGAGTTGCCAGCGGCATCGATCGAACGCGTCCGCACCATGGCCCCTCACACTCGACCGAGCGTGTCGGTGTGCATACCCTGCCGCAATGAAGCGGCGACCATCTCCACGATCGTGACCCAGATTCGAACGCGTCTTATGGACGTTCCCTTCCCACTGGTCGACGAACTGCTCGTGATGGACGACGGATCGGTCGACACGACGGCGGTTGTCGCCGCCGACGCCGGCGCAACGGTGGTACGGGTATCCGACATGCTTCCGGCCGCCGGTCCGGCTGGCGGAAAGGGCAACGCCCTATGGGCGTCGGTTGCGGCGAGCGCCGGGGACATCGTAGTGTGGTGCGACGGCGACCTGACGAGCTTCACGCCGGCGTACGTCGAACGCCTGGTCGCACCCTTCGTGCTCGACGATGCCGTTGCGTTCGTAAAGGGCTTTTACGAACGACCGCTCGACGCAGCGGGGGAGGGTGGCGGCCGAAACACCGAGTTGGTCGCACGACCGCTCCTGTCGCTGTTCTTCGCGGAGTTGGCATCGGTACGACAACCGCTCGGCGGTGAGTATGCGGCAACGCGGGCGGTCCTCGAACAGCTGCCGTTCTCCACCGGCTACGGCGTCGAGATCGGGCTCCTCATCGACGCGTGGCAATCCGTAGGTGCACAGAGAATCGTGCAGGTGGACCTCGGAGTACGACGCCACCGTCATCAGCCACTTCACGACTTGGCGGCGCAAGCCCTCGAGATCCAACACGCGGTGCTTTCGCGAGCCGGCATCGACGCAGCGCTGCTGGCGTCGGCTCCTATCCTTCGTCAGCCGGGACGTTCGCCGCGTTCGGTGAACTGTGGTGAGCGTCCGCCCCTCGCGACGTTGGAGGACTACCGGCTGCGTGAACGGCCGTGAGGCCGAAGCGCACGGCTCATATGTGAACCTACGGTGTGTGCGCCACCAGGTTGGGCCGCTAGGTGAGCCAGGTTCGGCCGCTAGGTGAGCCAGGTTGGTGAGCGCTCGAGCAGGAACATGCTCACCCGCTTGCACCCGTCGAGCAGATCACACAGCATTTCCTCACCGGCGAAGATGCGAGCCAGCGACACCGGTCGCCGCGCCACGATGGTGAGCGAGCGCTCGGGAGCGTCGGTGACTGCGGCGAACGAGTCGATCGCAGAAACCTCCAGCGGGAGCTCCGGGCCGCCGATTCCGGCAAGCTCCGTGGCCAACACCAGGAGATCGGGCGGGTTGGGCAACGGGGGAAGCGACCATGTGAGCGTGAGCGGAAAGAAGAACGTGTCGGGAAGATCCGATTCTTCCCCGACCTCGGTGACCTTGTCCTCGAAGTTGAGTAGGACCCGCGGGTCGACCTCCAAGGTGAGGTGGAGGTCGAGTGGACCGTTGCAGCCCTCTTCGGGATGCAAATCGACTTCCCATGCCTGACGCAGTGAGTACGTCTCCACGAGGTGGCGTTCGTCGTGCACATGGAAACCGTGATCAACGGTCGCATGATCTTTGAGATCCGCTATGTACCCGGCGACGTCGATGACCGCCACATTTCCTCCTGAAGTTTGGCCCCTCGACTCTAGCGGTGCTACGACCGTTCAGGACGCCGGACTATGGTTTGACCGGTTTGTGATCCCGTGGCTGGGCGATCTCGTCAGAAAGGGCGACCACGATGAAATGCCTGGTGATCACGCCATACTTCCCACCCGAGGTCGGCGGGGCGTGCCGGATGTTGGGGGGAATCGCCGACTCATTGGCGGCCGAAGGTCACTCGGTCACCGTGCTGGCATTCGGCTCGGGGAGTGCCGTCGAAAAGCAGCACGACGACGCCGCCAACTACAACGTCCGTCGGGTACACGCGCAGTTGCAGAACCTCAAGACGGTCACTGCGATGGGCGGCACACTAGGCAGGCTTGTGGCCAGGAACCGCTACGACCTGATCTTCTGTGGAACCGCGTATTCCAGCGCGGCTCTCGCCTACCTGGCCACTCGCCTCCGGGCCACCCCCTACGTCGTCTACTCACACGGCGAAGACGTTGCGATCGTCGCCGACTCGACGTGGAAACGCCTGCTCTTGAAACGTGCGCTACAGGGGTCGAAGCACACCTTCGCCAACAGTGGATTTACGCAAGAGGCTTTGACCCGCGCCGGTGCGGTCGACGTCGAAACGTTGCATCCGAGTATCAACGCCGCGCCCTACCTTGCGACAACCGACGAACGGGCGGAACGCTTCGCGATCTTCGCCGGGCTCAGCGGACGGACTGAGAACCTGCTGATCACCGTCGCCCGTCTGCAGGAGCGCAAGGGACACGACGTGGTGATTCGGGCGTTGCCGATGATCGCGTGCCAAGTTCGCAACGTTCACTATCTCATCGTGGGGAAGGGCGACCAGAAGCCCATCCTTGACTTGGCTCAGGAGCTCGGGGTTCGCGATCGGGTCAAGATCATGGAGTCGCTGAGCGAGAGCGACTTGGCCGGCGCATATCGGGCGTCGACGTTGCATGTGCTGGTCAGCCGCGCCGATGCGAACAACGAGGTCGAGGGGTTCGCCATGGTGTATCTCGAGGCCGGAGCCGCAGGGCGTCCGTCGGTCGCCGGAGAACAGGGCGGTGCTCCCGAGGCCGTTATACATGGCGTCACCGGCGTGCTGGTCGACCCGACATCCGCCGAGGAGACCGCTCGGGTCATCGTCCAGTTGTTGCAGGACGACGTTCGCCGAGTAGCCATGGGGGAAGCCGCCCGCAAGCGAACCGTGGAGACGTTCGACGACTCGGTGTTTCTGAACCGTATTCGTGAGGTGTGCTCACAGCACTCCCGAGTTCAATAGGTGTGCGTATGACTACGAGCTGGACCGACGACAAGATTCTCGAGCTTTTCGACGACGTATGTAGAGAAGTTCGAAGTGCACTTAACAATCTTTCCGATTGGAGTCATCTGGGGTCAGAGGGCGCGCATGGCGGGCAATACCGCCACGATGTGGTGGCCGACGCCGTTGCGTTGGATCTACTCGACACGGCAGGGGTTGGCGTCTTGAGTGAGGAGAGCGGTTTGCGTCGTGGCGACGCAGATCTGGTGGTCATCATCGATCCGATCGACGGGTCCACGAATGCCTCGCATCAACTTCCCTGGTACGCAACCAGTCTCTGTGCGGTGGACCGAGAAGGCCCCCGAGTCTCCGTCGTCGTGAACCAGGCGAGTGGGGTGCGCTATCACGCGGTTCGCGGAGGCGGCGCCTACCGCGACGGCCAGCGCATTGCCGCCTCGACGACTAAAGAGTTCCGCGATGCCATAGTTGCGCTGTCGGGGCTGCCACCGCGCCATCTCGGCTGGAACCAGTTCCGTGCCCTCGGTGCAGCGGCGTTGGATCTGTGCGCCGTTGCCGATGGCACCCTCGACGCATTCATGGACTGCTCGCGTAACGCATTGGGCGTATGGGACTACGCAGGCGCGCTTCTGGTGTGCCAGGAGTCGGGAGCGGCCATGGCCGATGCCTTGGGCCGAGACTTGATCGTGCTCGATCCAACCGAGCGCCGTACGCCTGTCGGTGCCGCGACGCCGGTCCTCCTGGCCGAGTCACTCTCGCTTCGCCAAGGCTGGGAATAGGTCGACGCGCAACGAAGTCAACGCACGATCTGAAAACACGTTCTGAGAATTTCCCTGGGGCGAAATTAAATCGTTTGACTCTCGAAATTGAGCCGGTCACACTTAAGATTCACGTTTGGGTACGAAAGTGCCGAATCGCGAGTGAACAGAATTAACGTACCGAGCCGCATCACGCAAAGCCGCAATACCAAGATCGCAGCACCAAGACCGCAACACCAGATCGCCGCAGGAGGTGAATCGTGAAACAAGCAAACCTTATGCAACCAAGCCAGACCGCTGCCCTCACGATGCGCGCCCCCATGCCGAGTGTTCAGTTGATTCTCGCCCCGATTGCCGCGCCGGCTGCGTCATCGTTTGCCTTTGGCATCTGTGCGAACGGTTTCGAAGCGGGAGTAGCTGCGGAAACGGCGAACGCCACAACGCGCCTATCCGGTCTTGCTTACGCCAACTGCGCTGCCAAGAAGCATGACCGTACATACAACTGGCAGCTGCGGCCCCTGAGCCTGCGTGGTGGATCCGGATAAGTCCGAGTTCCCCGCAGATTTCCTCTCAGAGGCCGCCCGTGCACATGCACCGGCGGCCTTTTCGTTTCCCGGCGACTTTTCGCCCCGAACGAGTCCCTTCCGCACCAAACGAATCGAACTACGAGCCCATGCACACCACTCGATCTACCCGCACCACCCGCAGGACCAGCAACACGAGCAACACGAGCAGAACCAACACGAGTACCGCAGTCCCAAGTACCACCTCGAACCGCAAGCTTCCCCAACACGAACAAGGAGACGAACCAACATGTTGACCCAGATCCTCGACCTCACTACTCCCACGTGGTTCGCGAAGGCGCGTTGTGCCGACGGCGTCGGTACGTTCGCCGAATTGTTCTTCTCGGAGGACCTCGGCGACATTGCCCGGGCCAAGGCGATCTGTGCCAACTGCCCGGTCAAGGAGCGGTGCCTCAGCGCGGCGCTCGAGCGTCACGAGCCTTGGGGCGTCTGGGGCGGCGAACTCGTGATGAACGGCCGAGTGCTTGCCAACCGCAAGCGTCGAGGTCGTCCGCCCAAGGTTGCCCGACCCGAGATCGTCATCGACGAACTCGGCGAGGTGATCTCGGCCTAACAGGGTGAAGAAAATCCTACCTTTCGACCGTTTGCCGACCACGTATCGGCTGGCACACAGTGCGCTGAGTCGGAAGGGAGGTTTTTCAGAACCCTGTTGAAAGAAATCTCGGCGAAATGCCGAACCCTACCGGCCGAACGGGGTGGGGAGCAGTGCTCGTCGGGCACTGCTCCCCGAGCGACCGTTCGGTACGCCCGACGATTAGTGCGTACGAGTCGGCTTGCCCGTTTCCCTGGAGACGGTGCAGCCGGCTCGTTTCGCGTTCCGCCCGCAAGGGCATACGCTCGTGACGTGCTCCTGCTTCTTTTTCTCGTGGTGCCGTTCGTCGAACTGTACGTGCTGATCAAGGTGGGAAGCGTTCTGGGCGTGCTCAACACGATTGCGGTGGTGCTGCTGGTGAGCGTCGTCGGCGCGTGGCTCGTCAAACGCGAGGGACTGAAAACGCTGCGTCGGATTCAATCGCAGTTGGACCAACTGAAGGTTCCAACGGATGAATTGCTCGACGGCGGTCTCATCATGTTGTCCGGGGCGCTTATGCTCACGCCTGGTTTCGTCACCGACATCGTGGCCATTGCGCTTCTGTTGCCACCGATTCGAAAGATCGTTCGACGCCAGCTCAAGGCACGATACGGCAAACGGTTTTCTCTCGTCGACATGGGCGGTGTGGGCGGTGTTGGTGCGGAGACCTCGTTCGGTTCGATCTTCACAGGTCCGAATTCACGGGGACCGTTCCGATCACGGCGCGGCCCCATCATTGATGTAGAGAGTGAAGTTGATATGCCAACGTACGACTCGGATGGAACATCGCCTCGACCGAATTCGGAGCTCGGCAAATGATCGTCTGGTCCGTCGATGCTCGAAATCTTCCTGAGCACGCCACGAACCCGATTCACACCGACGCCGGAGCACGGGCGGCAGGATTCGAGCGGGCCCTGGTCGCCGGGGTCACGTCGTATGCGTATTGCCTCCACGCGGTCGTGAAACACTTCGGTCTCGAGTGGGTCGGCAACGGCACGTCGGAGGTGAGATTTCGGGCGCCGGTGTTCGACGGCGACCACGTGTCGTTCGACCTCGAAGAGGTCTCGGAAAAGGAGATTACGGTCTCCGCCCGTACGGACCGCAGCACGTCGGCTCATGTCGTGGTGCGGGCGTGGCCGTCGGAAGCGCCCGATTCACCGCGACCCAACGCCGAGCGTCCGGGCCAGCGTCTCGAACCCATGCAAACACTTCTCGTCGGCGAGTTCGGGCCGGGCTACGCAAGCCGGGCCGGCGACGACCTGTTGATCTTCGACCACCAGAAAATCGTTCACCCCGCGGTCTGGACCGCATTGGCGAATCGGGTGTTTCACAACCAACTCGTTCGGGGTTCGTGGATCCACACCCGTTCGGTGGTGCAACACCACGGTTTCGCCTACGAGGGCGAAACGGCAACCACCCAGGCCACAGTTGTGGAGCGCTTCGTTCGCTCCGGAGAACGTGCTGTGGCCAACGTCGTGATCACGGTAGGAAGCCGACCGATCGCCACGATCGAACATGAGGCGATCATCGATCTTTCGGTGCGCGACTCCTGAGAACTCGCTCCGATGTTGTTTCGCGTGGAAGTATGCGTAGACCACGGAATCGCATCTTGAGCGAAGCCGATCAACACGGAGGACGAAGTATGCAGTTGAAGCCCGGTATGCGCCTGAAATCCCAGGTTTGTGAGACTCAGGTCGTTGTCGTTCGCGCCCCGGCAACGCCCGTCGAGGTGCGATGTGGTGGGGCCGATCTCATCGAGGCGACGGGCACCCCGGCAGATGGCGCGACGATCGACGCTGGCTTCTCCGACGGCACCCTCCTCGGGAAACGCTACGCCGACGATGCACTGGGGTTGGAACTGCTGTGCAGCAAGCCCGGTGCCGGGTCGCTCTCCGTTGGTGGCACGAAGTTGGAGATAAAGGGCGCGAAGGCGCTTCCTTCTTCGGACTGACTCCACGTACCGCTGGTCCTGGTCACCCTCTGACGAAACCACCTCAAGTTCGGATTCTTTGATGAACCTCATGATGTTGCTTGATATGGCCGCGCAAGCCGATCCGGATCGTCTTGCCCTAGGACGCCGAGCCGATGGTCTGACCTATGGTCGCCTCCGCGACCTTGCCGCTCGAACGGCAGCCTGGCTTCAGGACCAGCCTGAGCGTGTCGTGTACGGCGACATCTCGACACCGACACTGCCGGTGTTGCTGTTCGGTTCGTCCTGGGCGGGGAAGTCATTCGTGCCCGTCAACTACCGGCTCGCGACGGAACGCTTCGAGGCGTTGGTCGACACGCAGGCCCCTGCAGTATTCGTCGGCCCTCAGGAGGGACGACCAAACATAAGTTCACATACTACGGAATCGGCTAAGACGCTGATCGAGTCTCAGGACCCCGCAGAAGACGAGTGGTCCTACGACGACAACGACATCGCAATCGTGTTGCACACCTCCGGCACATCGGGGGCGCCGAAGCCGGTGGTGCTGCGACAGCGACACCTGGTTGGGTACGTGCTCGGCTCGGTCGACTTCCTCTCGGCCGAACCCGACGAAGCAACGCTTGTCTCCGTGCCGCCCTATCACATCGCCGGAATGGCGGCGATCCTCACGGCGGTCTACGGCGGACGTCGACTGGTGCAACTGCCGACGTTCGAACCCGTCGAATGGGTTGAGATGGTGCGTGCGGAGTCGATCACGCATGCGATGGTGGTGCCGACGATGCTCACCCGCATCCTCGAAGTGCTTGAGTCCGAGGGGCCGTCGTCACCCGGGCTTCCGACCATGCGGCACCTCGCCTACGGCGGCGGCCGGATGCCGATTCCCACGATCGAGAAGGCACTGGCGATGTTGCCCGACCTCAACTTCGTGAACGCCTACGGCCTCACCGAGACCTCGTCGTCGATTGCCGTACTGGGGCCCGACGACCATCGAGATGCGATGAGTACTGATGATCCGGATGTTCGCGCCCGGCTCGGATCGGTTGGTCGCCCGCTTCCGACGATCGAGGTCATCATCCGCGATCCGAACGGCAACGAGGTGGCACCGGGTGAGACCGGCGAGGTGTGCGTGCGCGGCGAGCAGGTGTCGGGCGAATACGGCTCGACGTCGTCGCTCGATGCCGACGGTTGGTTCTCGACCAAAGACGCCGGGTTCCTCGACGCCGAGGGCTACCTCTTCCTGGCCGGCCGCATCGACGATGTCATCGTGCGGGGCGGCGAGAACCTTTCGCCGGGCGAGATCGAAGACGTTCTGTTGACCCACCCGAGCATTCGCGAGGCTGCGGTCGTCGGTATTGCCGACACCGAGTGGGGAGAAGTGCCCGCGTGTGCGATCGTGCTCGACCGCGGGGCGACCCTCGAAGCCGACGCCGTCAAGGAATGGGTCGCGTCGCACCTGCGGTCGGCTCGCGTTCCTTCCGTGGTTTATATGTGTGCAGAGCTTCCCTACAACGACACCGGGAAGCTCCTCCGCCGCGAGCTCAAGCCGATCCTCCAGGCTCTGCACGACTGACCAGAACGCTGGTCAGTTGCCTCAATCGCTATAGAGCGGCGACGACGCCTTCACGAGGCGGGTCATCATTCGCAGCGAGGCGACGAGCGTCCCGGATTCGTCGACGGCGCGCGTGTCGTACCAGAGCACTTCGGTCTTGGGTGAGTCGCTCACCGCGACGACTTCGCCGTTCACTCGGTAGCTGTTGGCGAGCATGACCGGGCCGTGGTGCATCCGGATCTCCATGGCGCCGAACATTCCGATGAACGGTGGGAGTCGGCGAGCGAGTGGCTGGACCGGCTCCCAGTGCAGCAATTGGGCAATCGTGAGCGGCGATGCTATCGGGCCGCCCCACGGCGACGATTCGAGGTACCAAGACAACGGTTCTGTGATGAGTTGCTTTGCTATGCGCGCCGATTGTTCGGCGGCTCGTGGTTGGAGTACGAACTCGGGGAGAGGTTCACCGACCACCACGTCGTGCATGATCCTCAGCGTCTTGGGATCGACGGCGCGTAGATCTCGCTGATACAGCGCGGTGGGCGCAGCCGGATTGCCGATTCCTGCAGTCCCTTCGCACACCACGACCCCGTCGGATGTCTCCATCCACGCCCTGACCTGAGTGTCGTTCGACTCGGTCGGCCGTTCGACGAAGGCGATCACGGGCTCGTTGTCGGTCGTCGCATGTTTGAAGTGCAGCGAGAGCAAGCCGGTTTCGAACCATCGCGGCCCGAACGCTTCGACGAGCAGTGGAGCGAACTGGTCGAGGTGGATGTCGCCAGCGACGGTGCCGCCCCGGAACCCGATCTCCTGAGCTGTTTCGTCGTCATGGATGCTGCCCTTGACGCCGAAGGAGAGGTTGCGCCCATGACGCACCGGACCCTTGATCACGCTTTCAGAGGCATTCTCAGAACTCATGTGGACATACCTTCTTTGCGTTGGCGTGATTTCATGATCGCTTCAGGTCGCGGAACGCGACGTCGGCATCGACGACGACGTCTTTGGGGAGTCCGAGCACCCGCTCGCCAATGATGTTGCGCTGGATCTCGTCGGAGCCACCCGCTATGCGCGCAGAGGGAATGGTGAGCGCGAACTTCTGCACCACGCCACCGCTCGCATTCTCCTTGCCGTTCAACATGCCGTGGGCACCGAGGATCGCCGTTCCGACGTCGCGACCCTGCGTGAGACCGGTGGTCCAGAACAGCTTCGCCAACGACGCTTCAGGTCCGACTCGCCCGGCTCGCGCATTGGCCGCAGCACGTTGTTGCATGAACGTGGAGATCCGCTCGTGGGCGTAGCGGCGTGCCAGCGCCTGACGAATCATCGGATCGTTGTCGGTTCCGAACTCCGCGTTAAGGCGGCGCAGCATCGAGAACGTGCCTCCGGTGTCTTCAGGGAGTGTCCGGGCCTTCTTGGCCGAGGCGATCACGTCGCCCACGGTACGGTCGAGAAACCCGGCCAGCTCTCCCGCGGGTGGGCGGACACCGGGCGTGCCATCGGCGGCGCTCAATCCCGATCGTTCGAATCCAAGCGTGGCGACGGTGACGGCCCATCCGTTGTTGACATCGCTGATCCGATCGGCGTCGGCGACCCGGGCGTCAGTGAAGAACACCTCGCTGAAGTGCGATTCGCCGTTCATTTGCTTGAGCGGCCGTATCTCCACCCCGGGTTGTCGCATGTCGATGATGAAGTAGCTGATCCCACGATGCTTCGGAGCGTCTAGGTCGGTACGAGCGACGAGCATGCCCCGGGCACTGTGCGTCGACCCGGACGTCCAGACCTTTTGTCCGTTGACGATCCACTCGTCACCGTCACGCTCCGCCCTCGTCGATACCGACGCAAGGTCGGATCCGGCACCTGGCTCCGAGAAGAGCTGACACCACCCTTCGGTGCCATCGACAAGCGGAGGTAGTAAGCGCGCCTGTTGCTCCTCGGTGCCGAACTGGAGCACAACGGGTCCGCCCATGAGCGTCCCCAGACCGGCCGGAGCACCGATCGCGCCGACCTGACCGAACGCCTGCGACAGGACCCGAAGCGACGCCCGGTCCCAACCTCGACCTCCCCGATTCTCGGGCCACGTGGCGAAGCCGAGCCCGGCCCTCGCAAGACGCGCCCACCATTCGCGAACGGTGATGTCGGGACTCCAGTTCTGGTGCAGCCACGAGGCGATCGAGGCCTCGGTCGGCTCCAGGGAGTATGCGGGATCGGCCTTCGATTCGGTCACGGGTTCAATGTAGCGGGCCATCACGGCCCGCTTCTCGACCCGCAGCTTCGCGACCAGTTACGATCGGCATCAACCGCTGATCTCGTCGATGAGGCCCCACTCGAGCGCGGTTGTCGCATCAATGCGGGTGCCAGTGAGGAGCAGCCATACCGTTCGCGGTGCACCGATTCGATCGACGATGCTGACTGTGCCGCCGGCGCCCGGCACGAGCCCGAGGGACAGCTCGGGCAACCAAAAAGTGGTGTCGACCTTCGACGTCACATGGTCGGCGAACGCCGCCAACTCAATCCCGGAGCCAGCGCTGTTCCCGTGAAGATGGGCGCGTCGGTGAACACTGCCGCTCAATGCCGACAGCAGCCGAGCAGGACTTCGCTGCGTTCGGATGACCTGTGCGTCGGCCGGGTTTGCGAACGTGCCGAACTCATCAAGATCACCGCCGGTCGAAAAGTGCGGTCCGTTGCCTCGAAGCGCGAGGGCATCGATGGAGGGATCGCTCAGACACAACGCGAGACCTTCGCTGAGTTCATCACGGAGTTGGCGGTTCACGGCGTTTCCACGATGCGGACGGTTCAACGTGATCTGGAGCTCCTTGCCGATTCGATCCAGCAACACCGCAGGCCCGGGAATAGGCATGCGTGTGGATGCGCGTTTTCGCTCGGCTTGCCACCGTGTGAACTCCGGCCCCGACTGCAGCGTCGAGTAGGTAGTCGACTCGAGCAGTAGCCGCGCCTCGGTGCTATTGGGAACATCCGACATCGAAACGCTCGCTCGAATCAGCTGGCATGTGGTGACCGCGGCGATCGGCGACCGCCCAACATTTTCGACGATGCGTTCTCGATCCTCGGCCGACAACGCCACGACGTCGCTACCGATGACCACGCACGGTTCGGCACCGAGCGCGGCGGCGTGAAGCAGGACCTCGGGATAGTCGAGCGATTCTTGGATGACGAGAAGGGGCCCGTACGTGTCGGCTAACCGGCGCTGATGGGCGAGTTCTCGTACTTCGTCGATCGACACGTACGCAGGAATCACGGGAGCCACCGATCATTGTGCGCACCGGGGAGCGGCGCACGCGCCGTGACCGGTCGTGACCGGGGGAGTGCGGGCGTTTCGCTGCTCGACGTCTTCCCGGGGCCGGCCGCGATCGGGTCGGCTCGTGTGGCTGCTCGTGCGACGTCGGCCAACGCGAGGTCGGCGTGGACACGTTTCCCGGTGACGAGTGCGTCGAGCACGATCGAGGCGGCGGTCAGGCCGGTGAGGGGATCGGCGATGGCGTCGGCGGCAAACATCGGACCATCGTGATCGAAGGCGCACAGTCCCGCCGCGATGGCTGCGTCGTCGCCGAAACCGATGCGGTTGGGTTGTCGCTCACCGAAGGCGGTGATCGAGATCCATGCGGTGATCGGGTGGTCGCGCATCAACTGATCAGGATCGATGCCCAGTTGGTCGAAGGCCCGTGGACGGGCGGAGGTGATCACGACATCGGCCGCTGCGAGCAGGGCCCGAAGGGCGGTGGACTGTGACGCGAAATCGAGCGTGACGCTCTCGTGGCCCCCGTGGAGAAGGTCATAGAACGTGGGCGAACCACGCCGGGCGCCATCGAGGCGGTCGACGCTTTCGACCTTCACGATGTCGGCGCCGACGAGACCGAGAACGTTGGCCGCGAGCGGGCCGGCCCATAGCGAACTCATGTCGATGATCACCGGTCGTTCTCGTCCGGTGCCCGCAGCGGCATAGGTCCGAACATGCCCAGTGTGCTCGGCGGGGGATTGCACCTCGCCGAGAATGGCCGCCGAGAGTCCAAGCATCGTCGTTCGATCACGAACCTCCTCCACACTCCTATGCGCGCATTGTTGTTTCGCGAAGTCCCAAACGTCGTCGGACCCGGCCAGTGTCGTCTCGAATGACGCTGCCAACAAGTCGCGGTCCTCGGTACGGGCGATCGTGAGGGAAACGTGACCGTCCGAGCACGTGAGGAGTTGCGTCGTGCGGTTGCAACTCAGGCGTCCACCACGCCGAAATTGTGTGTGCACAGATCGTTCCGCAAGGATCGAAGGGCCATCGAGTTCGACGCTGCTGCCCAACGTTGCGCTCAACCTCACAATGTCGGTCGCGACACGATGCGCGTAGGCGGCCGCCGGGTGACCGCCGTCGTTGGGTGCGCCATCCTCACGACCGGTGAGCCACGCGCAACCCGATCGACGCCACAGATCCACTGATCCGTCCAACGTCTACTCCGAGCGGTGTCGCTGCGCCATCGCCGTCATGTCCATGACTGCCGCTCGAAGCGGCGTGTGGGCGATCCTGAGCACCTTGAGGAAGTCCTCCGCCGACCTCGTAGAGGCGAGCAGCGCCTCGGCTTCGTCGCCACCCGTTTCGAAACGAACCTCGCGACGAAACGAGAAGAAGGCGAGGGCCGGCTCGTACGTGAGCGAGCCCTCCTCCGTGAAATTCGACAGGAAGAGGTCATGCTCGGCCTGATGGGTCTTCAGCCATGAGCGCTGTGACTCGGTCAAGCTGGCGAATCTCCCCCGAACCGTCACTCGGTATACCTTCGTCATGACACACCACGCTAGCGGGCGCTCCGCATCGCGATTCGTCGCTTCGAGTACGTTGCTTGGCGTCATGATCCCAGAGCCCTTCGCCGAGTCGTTAAGGGTGGTCCGGTGATGGGGATTCTGCTGGCGACGCTCTCAGCTCTGGTGTTCGGATGCGCCGACTTCATGGGCGGCAAGGCGACCCGGACGGCGTCGTCGGCGACCGTTGCGTTCGTGTCGCAACGCTCCGGATTGCTCGTGCTCGCCGTGGGCCTCCTGGTGAGCCCGGGATCGGGACCGACGCTTCGCACCACCGCCTTCGGCGCCATCGGTGGACTCTTCGGCGGGCTCGGCATCCTGCTCCTCTACCACGGCCTTTCGACCGGCTCCATGAGCATCATTTCGCCGTTGTCGGCGGTGACATCAGCATCGGTGCCCGTGATCGTCGGCATTGCCCTTCTCGGCGAGCGTCCGCTCAGGAATGCAATCATCGGAATCCTGTGCGCCCTCGTGGCGATCGCCCTCGTGAGCTCCTCGAGGACTCCGATGAGGGCAGGCTCGTCTTTGGCGCGCTCGGTGGGCATTGCCGTGGGTTCGGGGTTCGGGTTCGGGCTGTTCTTCGTGTTCCTGCAGAAGGCCGGTGACCCAAAAACTGTGGGCCTGTGGGGTCTGGTCGCGGCACGGCCTGCTTCGATTGGTCTTGCTGCGCTCGTCGCCAAGCGCAACCAGGTGCCGCTGAAACTCGAGCCGAAGACCCGCCGTTTGGCCGTGTCGGCCGGGGTGCTCGATCAGCTGGCCAACGTCTTGTACGTGTTGTCGATCGGGAGGGGACTCCTGTCGCTCCTTGCCCTGTTGGCGTCGCTTTATCCGGTTTCTACCGTTGCCCTCGCGTATATCGTCGACCACGAACGCTTGAATCGTCCGCAAAAGATCGGATTGGTCCTGGCCCTGTTGGGTACCGTGCTCATAGCGACCTCGGCCTAGGCTTTTCCAGTCCTCGGGGCCGCTGCGGAGAACATCGTCGTTCGCGTACTGTTTCCAGGTCGCCTACACGTCCCCTGTTCCAGCCAAGTCCTGATGAAGTCCATGCTCCACGCTCCACGCGGAAAGTTTTCCATGCAACCAACACCATCCTTAAGTGCTGTTCTGAGCTCACTACTAAGCGCGCATTCTGAGTTGTCGGGGGCGTTGCAGGTTGCCGGAGCGGTAGTGCGAAGCGACGGGAAGGTCGAGGAGTCATGGGGCCAGAGCGCCGACAACCGCACCGTCTTTCGGATCGCCTCCATGACCAAGTCGTTTTCGGCTGCGCTGGTGCTAATGCTGCGCGACGAAGGGGTCCTCGAGCTCGACCGCCCTATCGCCAACTACGAACGCGAACTGGCCTCGGTGGTCGGCCCCGGTGCGTCGCCGAAGGCCATCACCCTGCGCGACCTTCTCTCGATGAGTTCCGGACTCGTCACCGACGACCCGTGGGCAGACGCGCACCTCGACGCGACCGACGACGAACTCGACGAATGGATTCGCGGCGGACTGCGGTTTGCGCACCCGACCGGAACCCAGTTCGAGTACTCGAACCTGGGATTCGCCTTGGTTGGTCGGGTCGTGCATCGGGTCACGGGTCAGCGTCTCCAGGATCTGGTCAGCAGCCGAATCCTCGGTCCACTCGGCATGGCACACACGGTGTGGGATGAAGACTCGCTTCCTCTCGGCTCCGAGATTGCGACCGGATGGACGTTGGCGACGGGCGCGCTCACCAAAGTGAAACCACTTGGCGACGGTGTCGTCGCGCCGATGGGTGGGCTGTGGTCGAACTGTGAAGATCTGGCCGTTTGGGTCGGCCTGATGTCGCGAGCCTTCCTCGACGACGACAACACAGGCCCGATTCGAAAGTCCACGCTTCGTGAGATGCAACAGATCCAACGCGGCTACGGGACTCGAGCATCCACCGGTATCGACGGTCTTGAGTTTCGTGTGAACGGCGGCTACGGCTTCGGCCTCAACATTCACCTCGACGCTCAGGCAACGTCGATATGGCACTCCGGTGGACTCCCCGGATACGGATCGACGATGCGCTGGGTACCCGGTGGCAACGGCGTCGTATTGCTCGCCAACCTCACGTACGCGCAGATGACCGTGGCCGGAGCTCGACTTATGGATGCACTCCGTAAGCACGGGCACCTTGCGATGGCGTCCAAGCCGATCGATCCCGATGCCGAAGGTGTTGCCCGTGCGCTCGTGGAGCTGTTCAACGATTGGACAGCGGAGAAGGCAAATATTCTGTTCGCAGATAATGTCTTCAACGATGCTTCGAACAGTGTTCGACGTGCCGAGGTCACCGCGAAACTGTCGGGCCAGAAGGCGGAGTATGTGAGCGTCGACCACGACTCGGGTCCGATCCTGACCTTGCGCGTCGGCCCGAGGGTCCACCGAATCGAGTTCTCGTTCGCCCCAATAACGCCTGCGCAAATCCAGTGGTACAGCTGGCTCACCTGACTCGCAACGCCGCGACCGTTTGATCTGCAAACATGAAGCATGGATCGCGTTCGCACACCGCATTACGGCATTGGCCCGCAGAACCCCGGACCAACGATTGTGCGGGCGAACGGTTCGATGCTCTACACCGACGACGGCCGCCAAATCCTCGATGGCGGCAGCGGCGCGCTCGTCACGAACATCGGACACGGCCGTCCCGAACTGGCGGCCGTTGCTGCCAACGCCATTGCGCGGGTCGACTACGTGCTGCCGCCGTGGCCGACACCAGCGCGCATGAGCCTTGCCCAAACACTCGTCGAATCCTGGTTGCCCCCAACCTTCCACAGTGTGTTTCTGGCCAGCGGTGGGAGCGAGGCCAACGATTCGGCCATACGTTTGGCGCGCCTCTATCACCTTGCCAACGGTGACCCCGGTCGATGGAAGGTGATCGGGCGCAGTCCGAGTTATCACGGATCCACGCTTGCCACACTGGCCGCAGGCCATCACCGAGCGCGTCGAGATGGATTTGACCCGTTCCTCTCGGAGTGGCCCAAGACTCCGTGGAACGACGCGAAGGCGGTAGAGGCCGTGATACAGGCGGCCGGTCCGGAGACGGTCTCGGCGTTCATCGCCGAACCGGTCATCGGCGCAGCCGGTGGCGCACTCGTTGCGTCGAGTGATTACTGGGCCGAAGTCGCCTAAATCCTGGCCCGTTATGGCGTGCTCGGTATCGCCGACGAAGTGATGACGGGCTTCGGACGCACCGGCCGGAAGTGGGGAATCGATCATGATCCGTGGTCGCCCGACATCATCGTGAGCGGCAAGGGGCTCGGTGGTGGCTATGTGCCGATTTCACTGGTTGCCGCCAACGATCGAATCGCCGACGCATTGAACGGATCCGACGCGCCGCTGATGTTCTTCACGTACTCCGGCCACGATCTGACGTGCGCGGTGGCCGGTGAGGTACTTCGAATCCTTCAGGAGGAAGAACTGGTCGCTCGCGCGCTCACGATGGGTGAGCGTCTCCGGTCCGAGTTGATACGTGCGCTTGGTTCCAATCCGAAGGTGGCGGACATTCGCGGACGCGGCCTGATGTTGGGCGTCGAATTCGATGGCGTGAAGACCGCCACCGTCGTTGCGGCCTGTTTGGAACGGGGCCTGTGGATCTATCCGGCCGGCTCCGGCGCTCCGGTACCGGAAAGCATTCTTGTGGCGCCCCCGCTGGTCGTGAAGAACAACGAAATCGATCAGATCGTTTCCACATTGGCCGCAGTGCTTGCGTAGGCGAGCCGCTGGCCATGTGCGTGTAGCTAGGTGCGCGGCACCATGGTGGCGGCCGCATCGCTGTCGCGGATTCGTAGGCTGAGAAGTGCCGCTCCCAGCGTGAGCACAATGGCCGACGCGAAGGCCCAGTGGAACGCGGAGGTGAAGCCGGGTACCAGCGCCGCGGGCATCGGACCTCTCGGAAACTCCTGCGGGATCATCGCAACGAGAATCGTCGACAGCACGGCAACGCCGGTGGCCGAACCCAACTGTCGCTGCGTCGAGTACACCGCGCTCGCGCGTCCTTGCTGTTCCGGTGTTATGCGCGCGAACGATGCCGCCTGGAGCGGAATGAACGAGAACCCGAGGAAGATACCTCGGGTGAACATCACGGCGCGATACACCCACGGGCTGGTGTCGACGGTGATGAACAGGAACGGCACGGTCATGACGGCAAGGCCGCAATAGGCGAACACCATCATGCGTCGGGGTCCGACCTTCGGATAGACGCGTCCCACGATGCGTGACATCAAGATGACGCCGAAGGCTTGCGGGAACGTGGCCAGTCCGGCTTTGGATGCGCTGAACCCGGCGACTCGCTGGAGGAACTGGGGGAGGAGGAACATCACGCCGAGAAAGGCCATCGTCGACATGAAGCTCACGATGTTCATGGTGCGGAAGAGCCGTTCTCGGAGCAGCCCAAGATCAAGCATCGGATGCGGTGCCCGCTTCGACCACAGAATCAGTCCAGTAAGTGCACTTACGGCGAGCACGAACGCAATGATCTCAGACGTGGCGAGCCAGCCGTCCTCCGCGCCGCGCTCAAGGAAGTACACGAGTGACGGGAACCCGATCACGCTCAGAGCGAAACCCACGAGATCGAGCTTTCGAGCGACCGCGGGGACGTCAGGTTTCAGGCCAAACAGTGCGATCACAAACACAATGAATGCGATCGGCAGATTGACCCAGAACACCCATCGCCAACCCGGCCCATCGGTGAGGAGACCGCCGAGGACCGGCCCACTCGCGGGCGCCAACACGGTCGGGATCGTGAGGATCATCGAGGCCCGCGCCCGCTCCGCGGGCGGAAAGGCCCGGAACAGCAGCGTCGTGCCGACGGGGGTGAGCATGCCGCCCCCGACGCCCTGGAGGAGGCGAAACGCGATGAGTTGGTTGATCGTGGTCGAGCGTCCGCACAGGAACGATGCCAACGTGAACATTCCGAGGGCGAACAGGAACGTCCGCTTCGTACCGAACCTCTCGCCGACCCAACCGGACACGGGTATCCAAACGGCCAGGCTCAGCGAGTAGCCGAGGACCACCCAGGTCGTGTTCGGGACCGAAACGCCGAAGTCTTTCGAGATGGCCACGAGCGAGACGTTCACGATCGTGAGATCGAGGATGTCCATGAACAACGCGATGACGAACACCGTGGCGACCAGCCACTTGTAGGGAACCCTGTTGAGGAGAAACACGTGTTAGCGGTGGTCTTGCACGGCGGCACCGAGAGCGGACGTGTCGATCTCGATGCCAAGCCCCGGACCGGTTGGTGCCGTCCCGAAACCGTTCACACTGCGGGGCTGATACCCGGCGACATGCTCGTTGGTCCAGTCGTTCATGAACGACACCGTGAGCAGCGCTTCCGGGCGGGTGCTCGCCGCCATGTGGGCCGACGTCGCCGAAACAATGTCTCCGCCCCACGTATCTTCGATCGTGACCTGAATGCCGAGGCTGTGGGCGAGATCGCGCATCAGCTTGGCTTTTGTAAGTCCACCTACTTTTGAGACCTTGAGGTTGAAGGCGCCGGCTCCGCCCTGGTTCACGGCCCGCAGGAGCGTCGGCACATCGTGTACCAGTTCGTCGTAGACCATCGGGAGCGTGGTGTGTTTGCGGACCTCGATGCACTCTTCCATCGTCGGGCACGGCTGTTCGAAGTACAGCCGGGGCAGATCGTTCATGAGACGTGCCGCGGTAATGGCGTCGTTGAGCCGCCACCCGCAGTTCGCGTCGGCCACCACAAGGTCGTCGTCTGAGGTCGCGTCGATCACTTGCTTCGCGCGCTTACCATCGACCACAGGATCGCCGCCGACCTTGAGCTGGAAGCGATGTATTCCTTCCGCCTGGCGGGCGATCACGTATGCGGTCATCTCGTCGGGCGATCCGAACGGCACCGCCATGTAGAGCGGGAAACGTTCCTGGCGGCGTCCGCCGAGCAGCGTTGCCACGTCGACTCCGTAGGCCTTTCCGCTGATGTCCCAACAGGCGATGTCGATCGGGCTCTTTGCGTACTCATGGCCCATGAGCGCCTGATCCATCGCTTCGTTGATCGCTCCCAGATCTCGTGGATCGAGGCCGATGATGGCCGGGCCGAGGAGCTCGAGGGCTGCTCGTGCTCCGCCCGAATGCGAGGCCAGGTAGGTGGTGCCGAGGGGGCACACCTCGCCGTAGCCGACCAGCCCATCGGAGGTGTGAACGGCGACGATGGTCGACGCGAGCTGCTCAATGACCCGGCCACCCGACATCACGTAGGACCCGTGGACGTAGGTCAGTGGGAAGTCGAACACCTGGACTCGATCGATACGCATGGTCAGAAACTAGCGGTGGTTTTCCGATGCCGGGCGACGCTCGGTGAACGAAGATGGAGAAATGGCCGACCTTCCGTTCACTATCGCCGACGTCGAGGCAGCAGCAGCGCGGCTGCGCGGACATGTCCACCACACACCCATGTTGCGTTCGACGATCCTCGATGAGGCGGTCGGCGCGACCGTCGTCGCGAAATCGGAGCACCTTCAGCGCTCGGGCAGCTTCAAGATCCGGGGCGCACTGAATCGGATGATGCAGATGAGTTCGGCGCAGCGCGCGTGCGGGGCCGTGGCGTTCTCCTCGGGGAACCATGCCCAGGGTGTCGCGTTGGCCGGGAGAATCCTCGGTATGGCCACCACCATTGTGATGCCCTACGACGCGCCCGATGTGAAGAAGCGGGCCACACGGGCCTACGGTGCCGAGATTGTGGAGTACGACCGCTACGAAGGAGGCCGCGAGGCCGTGGCGATGGAGATCGCGGAACGAACCGGGGCGACGCTGATACATCCCTTCAACGACCCGTTCGTCGCCGCTGGGCAGGGGTCGTGCGGTCTCGAAGTCGCCGCCGACGTTGCCGACCTGGAGATCGCGCTCATCCCGGTCGGTGGTGGCGGCTTGATTTCGGGCATGGCGACGGCGCTGCGGGCGAAGGTGCCAGGGATTCGTATCATCGGCGTCGAACCGGAGGTGGCGAACGACGCACAACAGTCCATGGCGGCCGGACGCATCATCGAGATCGCACAGCCCAAGACGATTGCCGATGGGGTGGCGAGTCCGGCAATCGGGCCTGTGACCTTCGCGGTGATGCAGGCCTACGTCGACGAGATCATCACGGTTCCCGAAGACGAGATTCTCAGCGCCACGCGATTCATAGCTACACATATGAAACAGATCGTGGAGCCCACGGGGGCTCTCACCACGGCGGCTCTGCTCAACCACCGAGTCACCGACGTCGCCCACAAGCGCGTGCTCACACTGTTCTGCGGAGGCAACGCCGACCTGTCGATCTTCGCCGGGTAGCGCTGTAGGGTCGCGACATGTCAAACACTGTCTCGACCGCTTTGCAGCTTCGTTCCCTGGTGAATAGCGACGGTTCGCTCGAGCTGTCGCTGGTGGAGGTTCCCGTGCCTTCGCCCGGCGAAGACGAAATCGTGATCCGGGTGGAAGGTGCGCCGATCAACCCGTCGGATCTTGGGCTGTTGCTCGGAGGAGCCGATCTGAGCACGGGTCGAGTCGAGGGGAGTGCAGCGTCTGCGAAGCTCCACGCAACGGTGCTGGCGGCCGGGCTCTCGGGTCTCAAGGTTCGCTTCGGGCAGTCGCTCCCCGCAGGCAACGAGGGGGCGGGAGTAGTGGTGGCGACCGGGAGTTCGGCCGCGGCGTCGGCGCTGATGGGTCGTACCGTCTCGTTTCGCGGCTCGACGTATACGACGTATCGCACCGTGAAGTTGGCCGATTGTCTGGCGCTGCCCGAAGGGGTCACGGCCATGCAGGGAGCGTCGTGGTTCGTGAACCCGCTCACCGCGTTGGGCATGGTGGAGACGATGCGCGCCGAAGGGCACACTGCGCTCGTGCATACCGCGGCCGCGTCGAATCTCGGCGTGATGCTCAACAAGATCTGCATTGCCGATGGTGTCGAGCTCGTCAACGTGGTCCGACGCCCCGAGCAGGTCGCGGCGCTTCGCGAGATCGGCGCCACCTATGTGGTGGATTCGAGCGCACCGACGTTCTTCGAGGAACTGGTGGCCGCGTTGACCGCCACGAAGGCGACCATTGCCTTTGATGCCACCGGCGGCGGCACCTTGGGCAGCACCATCCTCACCGCTATGGAGGCCGCCGCCAACGCCAACGCGACGGAGTACAACCGGTACGGTTCGTCGACGTTCAAGCAGCTCTACATCTACGGCGGCCTCGACCGGAGCCCAACGGTGTTGAACAGGAGTTTCGGCTTTTCGTGGTCGGTCGGCGGCTGGCTGCTCACGCCGTTCTTCATCAAGATCGGCGACGAGGGCCGTCAGCGCCTGTTGTCTCGTGTCGCGAACGAGATCACCACGACCTTCGCCAGCCACTACACCAGCGAGATTTCACTCAGCCAGGTGCTCGACCTCGACGTCGCACGCTCCTACGCCACGATGAGCACAGGGCAGAAGTACCTGATCAACCCCTCGCTGGGTTAGTTCGCCACGCCGTTCTTGGTCACTTTGTCGCTCCCGGAGCGACGAAGTGACCAGTCACGCGCACGAAGTGCCAGCCAAGCGTTCGCCGCAGACGTTAAGATGGCCGACTTCACGGACCGTTAGCTCAGTTGGTAGAGCGCCTGCCTTACAAGCAGGATGCCGGGGGTTC
>JANOWU010000176.1:0-23398 GCA_031418035.1 Acidimicrobiia bacterium | reverse complement strand
CGAACATCTCGTCGTTGATGTCGCGCTCGGCCGAACCGGGCAAGCAGGGCGAAGTGATGGGCGTCTATTCGAGCGTGTCGAGTCTTGCACAAGTGCCGGCATCGGCACTGGTCGGGTACATCACCAGCGGCATCGGATCCAACACGCCCCTTGTCGTGTCATCGGTGCTGATCGTGCTGGCCGCCGTCGTGTTCGTTGCACTGTTCAGGCCGACGTTCCTGACCGACTCCCGGCCGGGCGCCGCTTCGCCTGCCGCCCACTGACGAGACAAGACGGAACGGGACCTCACGTGACACACCTCGAACTGGCGTACGCCAAATTGACGATCTCGCTGCGATGCACGGGAGTCCGCGCCGATGGCTACCACGTGATAGACGCCGAAATGGTGTCGCTCGACCTGGCCGACACCCTGACGTTCGACGCCGCTGACGAGATCACGCTGCGCATCGTGTCTGATGCGAATGCCGCACGCGGGCTCCCCGTCACCGTCGGCGACGACAACCTCGTTGCGAAAGCTCTGCGACGACTCAACCGCACGGCTCAGGTCACCATTCACAAGCGAATACCGGCCGGCGGAGGTCTCGGGGGTGGCTCGTCCAACGCCGCAGCCGTCTACCGGTGGGCGGGACACACCTCCGACGCCGACGTGGTGGCCAGTGCGCAACTCGGTGCCGATGTGGCGTTCTGCATTCGAGGCGGACGCGCTCGTGTAACCGGCATCGGAGAAATTCTCGAACCCCTCCCGTTCGTCGAACGGACCTTCACCCTGCTGACCCCGCCGTTTGGCGTGTCGACCCCCGCGGTGTACCGGGCATGGGACGCGCTGGGCGGTCCGACGTCGGGTCGCAACGACCTCGAACCGGCGGCCCTCGTGGTTGAGCCCCGCCTGCAGGAATGGCGCGACCAACTGGGCGACCTCACCGGACAGACACCGACGCTTGCGGGAAGCGGGTCGACGTGGTTCGTCGAAGGTGCCTTCGAGGGACCCAACCTCGTCGTCGCCAAAACCACCCCGTAGTTCGTCGAGGCTGCATCGAAGGCCCAACCTCGTCGTCGCCAAAACCAGCCCGTAGTTCGTCGAGGCTGCCTTCCAGGAACCCAACTTCGCTGGTCGGTGGATTGATTTGGGTTGGGGCGCGAAAAAGTCGGCGCACCAGGCACCGACTTCATCGTTCGAGTTGTTGGAAGGACTACTTCCCGCGTTGGCGCTGGTGGCGCGTCCTCTTCAGCATCTTCTTGTGTTTCTTCTTACGCATGCGCTTACGGCGCTTCTTGATCAGCGATCCCATGAGGGTGAGAAGGATAGCGAACGTTGACAACCCCCGTTGACGCGTTCCGTGCGCAAAGATGGGGAAGTGCGATCTCGCCTGCTCACGATCGAAGATGACGACGACGTACGGATCATGTTGAAAATGGTCCTCGAAGACGAAGGCTATGAGGTCGCGGAAGCCGGAAACGGTACCGACGGGCTGCGGATTTTCCATGAGGAAAAGCCCTCCCTGGTTCTCGTCGACCTGAAACTGCCCGACATGAACGGCTTCGACATCTGCCGGACCATTCGCCAAACGAGCGACGTCCCGATCATCATCGTGACGGCGCAGGAAGACAGTTTCGACGTCGTGGCCGGTTTGGAGTCCGGAGCCGACGATTATGTGACGAAGCCGTTCAAGCCGAAAGAACTGGCGGCTCGGATTCGTGCGCACCTCCGCCGGGTGCAGCCGGCCCGCCCGACGACAGGCTCACATCCCGCAGGCCCCGTACGACTCGTGCATGGCGAACTGACCATTCACGTGGACGAAGGGTATGCGTCTCGTTCCGGGGTCAACCTCGGCCTCACGAAGACCGAGTTCCGGCTGCTCGTGCTCCTGGCGACAAACCCGTTGAAGGTGTACAGCCGCGAACAACTGCTCGAACAGGTCTGGGGCCATGACTTTCTCGCCGACAGTCGTTTGGTCGACGCGCACGTGCGGCGACTTCGTACCAAGGTCGAGGCGGACCCGGCCGAACCGCGCTACATCATGACGGCCCGTGGCCTCGGATATCGATTTGTCCCCTGAACCGTTGCCGCCTCGGGAGCTTTTCGACCAAGAGGCCATCGACGGGGTTGACGGCATTGATGGGCTCGACGGCTCCAACGCAGACGCGTCGGAGGAGTCCCATTCGAAGGCGGCGCTGCCGCGCGAGTACACCGAACGTTCCGATGTGCTCGAACGGCCCGCCCGTCTGCAGAGGGTCCGGTGGCCGTTTCGGATTCCCGAACGACTCGCCAAGCTGTCCTTGGGCCTACGTTCGCGGGCTGCACTGGCCATCGGTCTGGGAGCGCTCGTGATCTCGATTGCGGTCGCCATGCTGACCTACGTGGTCGCTCGCCGTTCGCTCGTGGAGGAGCGGCGCACCGTGATGCAGCGCCTCGTGTTCGCCGATGCCGTGAGCGTCCAGAACGCGCTCGCCGAACAAATCGAGATCGGCGGGTTCCTCAAATCGAAAGCGCAAAGCGACGTCCGAACCCTCGTGTGGCAGGGCGGCCGAGGAGTCGGGAGCGAGGCCACCCTCGATTACGCATTCGACATTCCCGAGGAGTTGCGTACCCGGGTGCGTGACGTCGTTGAGCACCGCGGGCCGCCAGAGATCCGCTACTGGTACCAGATCAGCAAGAGGCCCGGGGTCTCGTCGTTGATCATTGGCATTCCGCTCCCTGCGGTGAACGCCGAGTTCTATGGGGTGGCCAGTCTGGTCGACGTCGAAAAGCAGCTTCGCGATCTGGCGAGAACTCTCACGGCGGCGGCGATCTTGACCTCAGTGGGGTCGGCACTCGTCGGACGAGCGGTCAGTCGACGTGTGCTCCGGCCTCTCGCGTCGGTCGCGGGAGCAGCAGGCGGCATCTCTTCCGGTCGTCTCGACACTCGGTTGGAGCTCACGGGCGACGCCGACCTCGATCCGCTCCTTCGCTCGTTCAACGACATGGCGAGTTCGCTGCAAAGCCGAATCGAACGCGAAGCGCGCTTCGCATCCGACGTCAGCCACGAGCTACGCACGCCACTGACTGCCCTGGTAACCGCGGCCCGCCTGCTCGACGGTCGCCGTGACGAGTTGGGAGAACGTGGTCAAAAAACGCTCGATGTTCTCGTCACTCAAACGGCCCACTTCGAGCGACTCGTACTCGACCTGCTCGAAATGTCGCGATTCGACGCCGGAGCGGCGACGCTTCATGCCGAAACGGTGAACCTGCCTGACTTCATCCGCCAGGTGATGGTGCTGAACGAGTCGGCCGCCGAAGTGGTCGTTGACTCCCTCGATCCCGTCGACGTCGGACTCGACAAACGCCGTGTGGAACGTATGGTCGCAAACTTGCTCCAGAACGCGGCGATCTACGCAAACGGCGCGACCACCGTTACCTTGAAGCAAGCTCCGGGACCCGAACAGGTACGGCGAATTCAGATCTACGTCGACGACGACGGGCCCGGCGTACCCGAGGACGAACGCGACGCGATCTTCGAACGTTTCCGACGCGGACAATCACACCTACGCGGAACGTCAACGCAGAAGGGCACCGGACTCGGACTCTCATTAGTACGTGCACATGCAAACCTGCACCACGGAACTGCGTGGGTCGAGAGTAACCCCGATGGTGGCGCGCGCTTCGTTGTCGACATCGCAGAGCTCGAGGTGACCGAGTAAATGCTTTCTTCTCGGCTCGTTGTCGACATCGCAGAGCTCGAGGTGACCGAGTAATGAGCGGGGCTCGGCGACCGGTTCGTTGCTTGCTCGGTCTTGTGGCCGTAGTGCTGGTATCGACGTCGTGCTCGATCCCGCAAGATGCGGCGCCGCGCCAGATCAACCAAAGGAGCGTTCCGGTCGACCTCACCGATCCGAAACGAAACGTCGAACTGTTCTTCGTGCGGGGGGACAGCCCGAGCCTCAGCAAAGTGCAACGCTCCATTCCGCTGCAGACCGACATCCAGGCCACCGTCCGAGACACCATCACACAACTACGCATGCCGCTGACGAGCGAAGAAGCCGCGCTCGGTCTTCGGTCCGAACTTCCGACCGTCGAGTTTTCCGCCGACGTCCGGAATCGGATCGTGGTGGAACTCGCCGTCCCCGACGGCAGCCGACTCCTCGAAGATGGAACGCTGCTGGGTCAGATCGTGTTGACCATGACCGGTCTCGGTGGAATCGAATCGGTGGACGTGCTCGTACGGGGGAACCGTGCACAGCGAGTACGAGGGCCGAACGGCGAAGAGTTGATTCCCCCGCTGACCGAGAAGAACTTCGACATTCTTCTGCGGCGCCAGGAGGTCGCCAAGCTGTACTTCGTGCGCAATGGTCTGCTCGAGCCGGTCGATCGAGTCGTCGACGCAATCGAGACGCTCGACGATCCCGATCTCGCCGCGGAAAAGTACCTCGGTCCACTGGTGGACGGCCCCACGCCCGAACAAGCCGGGCGCGGCTATTCCTCACTGCTCCCGCGGGCACCGGCCTTGGCCCCGGCGCTGCTGTGTCGCACCGGCGTCGTGCCCCTATGCGAGAGCTACACGCTCGATTTCCCGACCGAGTTCGACGAGCTCACGGTCGCCGAGCAGTCGTTGGCCATCGGCCAAACGCTCTACACCCTCGATGGCTGGCGACGCGCGTCCGTGGGAAAAGTGGTTATCCAGGTGGGAGGCGTTCGCCGTCGTCTGGTCCCGCTGCCGCGAGGAAAGACGACCTCGGGTCCGGTCGACAAGACCATGTATCGCTCGCTCCTCGCGAACCAGAACTAGGCAGCACGGATTTCGCCCCGGGACACAAGCTCGCGCTGGTAAGTTGGACGTTCGCTGTATCCGACATAGCAAAGCTCAACACTCGCGGGTCGTCCAAGGGCAGGACAACTGGTTTTGGTCCAGTGAATGGGGGTTCGAATCCCTCCCCGCGAACCACGGCGACAGCCCGAACGGGCGCGAACGTCAACGCTCACGGTTGTCCGACTCAGGATTGCTCCGGGTTGTGCCGATTCTTGTCGTGTTCCTTCTCCCCCCGAGGTGTCTCTTGACAACGTCAGTCTCTGGTCGTCCACTTGCGGCTGTCGTGATGGCAGCCGGCGAGGGCAGCCGCATGAAATCGGCCCGCCCGAAGCCGATTCACCGACTGTGTGGACGCCCGATGGTGTTGCACGTGCTCGACGCGCTCGACTCGTTACACCTCGAGCGAGCCGTGGTTGTCGTCGGCCATGGCGCCGAACGGGTACGCAACTCCCTCCTCGACGAGGCACCCGCCGGTTTGGCGCTGGAGTTCGTGACCCAACTCGAACAGCGCGGCACCGGCGACGCGGTGTCGGTGGCGCTCACGGCCTTTTCCGCCGAAGAGCTCGACGACGAAGCCGAAGGCGACATCATCGTCATGCCCGGTGATCAGCCGCTCTTTCGTCCCGAGACGCTCGCCGGGTTGGTACACGCACACGTGTCATCCGACGCCGGTGCAACGGTGCTGACGGCCATTCTCGACGACGCCACCGGACTCGGTCGCGTCGTTCGCGGGAAGGGTGACCGGGTCCGCCAAATTGTTGAGCATCGCGACGCCACCCCCGAACAACTCGCGATCCACGAGATCAACACCTCGGTATACGTGTTCAAACGATCGTTGCTTGCGCCCGCCCTCCGCCGTCTGAGCCCGGAAAACAGTCAGGGCGAGTACTACCTCACCGACGTCATCGAGGTTCTCTACGACGCGGGCTACAACGTCGTGTCCCACGTCGTGCCCGATCCCTCGGAGGCCGACGGGGTGAACGATCGTGCCCAGCTCGCCCGTGCCGAAGCCGAGCTTCGGAGCCGAACGAACCTGCGGCTCATGAAAGCCGGTGTCTCACTGGTCGACCCGTCCCATACCTACATCGACGCAAGCGTGCAGATCGGCGTCGACAGCACCGTGTATCCCGGCTGTGTCCTGCAGGGCACCACCGTGATCGGCAGCGGTTGTGAGATCGGGCCCAACGTTCGTCTCGTCAACTGCACCGTTGGTGATCGTGCCCGAATCGAGTTCTCGACGGCACGCAATGCAACGATCGAACCCGATGCCGTCGTCGGCCCGTTTGCGGCCCTGTGACCGAGCAGTAGGGTAGGACCCGGTCACGAAAAGGGTGCGGTGGCAATCGCCCCTCTCGAAGCCACTCCGAACATTGTTCTCACTCGAGGGGTCACCGTGGAGTTCGCTCCTAAGAAGCGCTTGCAGTTGTACGCCGGAAGATCGAACCCGTCCCTTGCGGCCGAGGTGGTGGCACACCTCGGGATCGAACTCGGGAACCCGAACATCGTCGACTTTGCCAGTGGGGAGATTCGCGTGAAGTTCGGCGAATCGATACGTGGCGCCGACGTGTTCATCTTGCAGACACACGGCCGACCGACCAACGACCACATCATGGAGCAGCTGATCATGATCGACGCGGCGAAGCGAGCGTCGGCGAAACGCATCACGGCGGTGTGCCCCTATTTCGGGTATGCCCGACAGGACCGCAAGTCCGACGGTCGCGAACCCATCTCGGCAAAGCTGATGGCGGACATGCTGACCGTCGCCGGAGCCGACCGAATGGTCAGCGTCGACCTGCACTCCGGCCAGATCCAAGGGTTTTTCGACATCCCCGTCGACCACCTCACGGGAGCGCCTGTCCTAGTGGATCACCTTCGCTATGCCGTTGGGCCGGGATGTGTGATCGTGTCGCCGGACTCCGGACGGGTGAAGGTCGCCGAACGCTTCGCGAAACACCTCGACGCCGACGTCGCCTCGATCTACAAGCGCCGATCGAGCGCGAAGGTCAACAGCGTGGAAGCGCTCGACATCATGGGTGAGGTCGCCGGTCGAACATGCGTGATCGTCGACGACATGGTGGATACGGCGGGAACGCTTTGCGCAGCGGCCGAAATCTTGATGAAGAACGGGGCCACCGACGTGATTGCCGCGGTCACCCACGGAGTGCTGTCCGACCCGGCCATCGACCGCATCAAGAACTCGGTGCTGAGCAAGCTCATCATCACCAACACGCTGCCCCTTCCTCCTGAGAAGCAGATCGACAAGATCGAGGTGCTGTCGGTGGCTCCGCTCCTCGCCGACGCCATCTCCGCCGTGTTCGAAGACGCCTCGGTGAGCGAGATATTCGGCGGCGAAAACCTGGCGTAGTTGTCAGCTCGGTGTTTGCGTACTCCACGCCAATGACAACGCCAACGTCAACGGCCGGCCGTACGAGGCAGCTGTTCTCGGGACCGGGAATTTCGGCCTAAGCTATGAGGTCTTCATCGACGGATTCGGGCTGCGAACTCGCAATGGCATGTGATCTGCGGATCGCTGCCAACAATGCGACCTTTGCAATCCCGACTCCCCGGTGCCGTCTGAACTCTGCGAATAGTTTCGCGCACATACCCAAGGAATTCCCATGGCTGACATCACTCTCGAAGCTCACGTTCGCAAAGAATCCGGATCCGGCCCCGCTGGCCGTCTTCGGGCGCAGGGCTCGCTCCCCGGTGTGGTGTACGGCAAAGGGTTTGCCCCCGTGTCGATCTCGCTGGACCACCGGATGTTCCGGAACACGTTCAACCACGTCGAAAACCGCTCCGAAACGATTTCGCTCGTAATCGACGGTGTTGCGCACAAGGTGAAGATCCAAGACATTCAGCGCCACCCCGTCAAGGGCACCGCAGCGCACGTCGACTTCATCACCGTCTGATCCCTTCGCCGGAGCGACGCGGACAGCGACTTCGACAATGGCGTTTCGAGCCTCGGCGAGGTCGGGAACGCCCGCCGATTTGCTCGTGGTCGGCCTCGGCAACCCGGGCGCCGAGTACGTCGGAACTCGGCACAACATGGGTGTTGAGGTCATCGAGGAACTCGCGAAACGTCACGCCATGAAGTTTTCGAGGTCCACTCGGGAGCGGGCGATGGTGGCCGAAGGACGCATAGGCGAGGCTCGGGTTGTCCTTGCATTCCCGCAGACGTTCATGAACCTGTCCGGTGAATCTGTGCGTCCACTGGTCGCCCGATTCGGCATCACGGACCCCTCCCGTATCGTGGTCGTGCACGATGAACTCGACCTCCCGGTCGGTCGGCTCAAACTCAAGCTCGGCGGCGGGCTTGCGGGCAACAACGGTTTGAAATCGATCAAAGCCCACCTCGACTCACCGGATTTCGTGCGACTTCGTCTCGGGATCGGGCGTCCACCGGGAACCCAGGCCGGAGCTGACTACGTCCTGCGCAAACCCGCAAAGACCGAACGAGTAGAGCTCGACGTGACGGTGCAACTCGGCGCCGATGCCGTCGAGTCGATCCTGGCCGTTGGCCTCGAACGAGCGATGAACGTCGCGAACACGGATCCTTCATGAGCCTCACCTCGCTGCCCGCCCTGCTGGGAAACGACGCCGATCTCAACGACCTCCTGGGTTCACGAAACGCGCTTCTTGCCGTCGCCGATCCGGCACGAGCCTATGTTCTCGCCGCGCTGGGCGAACTCTCGGGACGGCGGCCGCTTGTCGTAGTTACTCCGACGACGCAGGATGCCGAACGGTTGGCCCATGATCTGCGTTCTTACCTCGGCGAGCATCAGGTTGACCTCTTCCCAGCATGGGAGACGCTGCCCTTCGAGCGCGTCAGCCCGAGCGTCGAAACGATGGGTCGTCGGTTGGAGGCGATGTGGCACCTGTCCTCGGGGAACAACATGCCCGCAGTCCTCGTGGCACCCGTGAAGGCGTTGTTGCAGCGGCTCGGACCGCACGTGGAAGCTACGGCACCGGTGGTGGTGGGTCGAGGCGACACGATCGACCCGCAGGAGCTTCTCGTCACGCTTATCGGTCTTGGATACCGCCGCGAGTATCAGGTGGAGCATCGCGGGGAAGTGGCGATTCGCGGCTCGATCATCGATGTGTTTCCACCCACCGCCGATGTGCCGGTCCGCATTGATCTGTGGGGCGACGAAGTCGATCGCCTCAGTGAGTTCAGCGTGCACGACCAGCGATCAACGATCGACATCGACGAAGTCGTCTTGGTCGGCTGTCGCGAACTTCGTCCCACGGAAGAAGTTCGTATGCGCGCAGAGGAGCTGATGCGAACAGAGCCGTGGGGTCGAGACCAGTGGGAGCGAATCTCTCAGGGACTCACCTTTGACGGCATGGAGTCGTGGCTCCCGTTTCTCACCGACGAGGAACACCTCCTCGCCGATCTGATCCCGACGGATGCGCTCGTCGTACTGATGGAGCCGCGTCGAATGCGCGACCGCTCGAGCGATCTTCTCGACGAGGAGGCCGCGCTCGCGAACAGCCTCGCCCGAACCTGGGGTGCCGACACCACGAGTTCCTATGTCGCCGAGCACGGGGCGTTCCCGTTCCTTCATCTGCCCTTCGATCGCCTGCTCGCGCACACGAAGGCGCCCGTGTGGACTCTCACCGCAACGCCGGAGGGTCCCGGAACGACCGTTATTCCTGCCATGGGGTGGGCGACGACCGTGGGCGACAGCACCGCGATCGTCGCGCAACTGCGTGGGCTCTCGGCCGACGGCTATCGCGTCGTAATTGCTGCGGAGGGAGAAGGGTCAGCTGATCGGATCCAGACGATTCTGCGTGACGAGGGCCTTCGTGTCGAAGTGCTTCCCGCGGGCCTGGAAGTTGAAGTAAGCACACGTACGAAGCCCGGTGTTCAGATCGTTGTGGCGTCGGTGGAGCGCGGGTTCATCCTTCCGTCCGTGAAGCTCGCCGTGATGTCGGAGTCGGATCTGACGGGGCGTCGCCGGGCCCATCGTAAGGCCCGGACGAAGAAGCGACGCGAGGCCCAGGCGTTCTTCGAGGATCTCAAGACGGGTGACTACGTCGTGCATTACGTTCACGGCGTCGCAAAGTTCGGTGGCATGGTCAAACGGGCAATCGGTGGAGTCGAACGTGACTACCTGATGCTCGAGTTCCGTGGCGACGACAAACTGTACGTGCCGAGCGAACAGATCGAGGCTGTTCGTCCGTACAACGGGGAGCCGCCGTCGGTTCATCGCCTCGGTGGGAAAGACTTTGCGGCGGCGAAAGCCAAAGTCCGCGCCGCCGTGCGCGAGATCGCCCAGGAACTCGTCCTGCTGTACCAACGCCGCATCACGGCACCAGGCCATGCCTTCGGGGGCGACACGCCGTGGCAGCGCGAAATGGAAGAGGCGTTCCCGTACAGCGAAACCCCCGATCAGCTGAAGGCGATCGAAGAGGTCAAGAGCGACATGGAGGCGAGCTCACCGATGGATCGCCTCGTGTGTGGCGACGTCGGGTACGGCAAGACCGAAGTGGCTATCCGAGCGGTGTTCAAAGCCGTGCAGGACGGCAAGCAGGCCGTCATCCTCGTACCGACCACCCTCCTCGCCCAGCAGCACTTCCAGACGTTCTCCGATCGGTTCGCGAACTACCCCGTGCGCGTGGAGATGCTCTCGCGATTCCTCACCGGATCACAGGCGAAAAAAGTTGTGCAGGCGACGAACTCCGGTGAGGTCGACGTCTTGATCGGCACGCACCGTATTCTTGGCGCCGACATCAAGTTTCCCCGCCTCGGACTTCTGGTGGTCGACGAGGAGCAGCGCTTTGGCGTCACGCACAAAGAAGCGATCAAACAGATGGCGGTCAACGTCGACGCCCTCACCCTGACTGCGACACCCATTCCACGAACGCTCGAAATGGCGCTGAGCGGAATACGCGACCTCACGCTGCTCAACACCGCACCTGCCGAACGTCAGCCGATTCTGACCTACGTCGGCGAGTACGACGAACGGGCGGTCGCAGAGGCAATCCGGCGCGAACTGCTCCGCGAAGGTCAGGTCTTCTACGTACACAACCGAGTCGCCGACATCGAGTGGAAGGCGAAGCAACTGGCCGATCTCGTACCCGAAGCGCGCATCGCGGTAGCCCACGGTCAGATGGACGAGGGTTCGCTCGAACAGATCGTCGTCGATTTCTGGGAGGGTAGGTACGACGTTCTGGTCTGCACCACGATCATCGAGACCGGTATCGACATGCCTACGGTGAACACGCTCGTCGTCGATCGCGCTGATCGCCTCGGGCTCGGCCAACTCCATCAGCTTCGCGGCCGCGTGGGGCGGGCCGGTCAGCGGGCCTACGCGTATCTGTTCTACCCGCCTGATGTGCAGCTCTCCGAGGAAGCCTACGAGCGCCTCAAGACCATCGGTGAACATACGGAACTCGGCTCCGGATTCAAGATCGCGATGCGCGATCTCGAGATCCGTGGTGCCGGAAACATTCTCGGCGGCGATCAGAGTGGCCATATCGCTGCGGTCGGGTATGACCTCTACAGCCAGATGGTCATCGAAGCCGTAGGCGAGCTCAAGGGTGAAACCCCGAAGGAACCGGCGGAGATCAAGATCGAGGTTCCCGTCGACGCCAACATCCCACATGACTACATCGCGAAGGAACCGCTCCGACTCGATGCGTACCGTCGCTTGGCCGAGGTCACGACGCAGGAGAACGTCGACGACATCATGAACGAGTGGATCGACCGGTACGGCCCGATTCCCGAACGGGCGAAAGCGCTTCTCGACGTCGCGCGTTTACGAGCCGAATGTGTACGTATCGGTTTGCGGGAAGCTGTCGTCACGAAAGCAACGGGCGCGGGTTCGATGATGATGCCCGGTGCGCTCAGCGCCCGGCTTTCCCCGGTGGATCTCAAGACCAGCCAGGAGATACGTCTGCAGCGGATCGCTCGCACAGCGATCTACAAGCAGAAGGAGAATCTGATCATCTTGCCGATGAAGCCGAAGACCGACGTGATCGAGTTTCTCCTCGCGTTTCTCGGTGAGCTGTACCCCAAAGGGATGTAAGCCGGGCGCATAGACTCTGTCCTGTGATGACGGCCGAGGAAGAGCAGACCGAGTCATCACAAACCGCGGACGCACACACATCGAACGCCTGGCCGGCTCGGGTGCGCATACTTCGCCGACTTGGATTCCGGGGGATCCTGTCGCTCACGACGACTGCGGCTGAACTCTTTCGGCTCAAAAGATCCCTGCACCGAGTTGGGCTTCGGGCTTCACTGCGTAACGGAGAGTTTGCCCTGTTGTTCGGAAACGCAGGAACGGGGGCGTCATCGCCGAACATCGACGTGCAGTCGGTAGTGAAACGCGAAACACGGATCGTTCGGATCGCCGCGAAACGAGTAGGCGCAACATGCCTTCCAAGCTCGATCGTGCTGGCTCGGAGGCTCCGCCATGTCGGGTTTCATCCAAAGGTTTGTATTGGGGTTGCCAAGTTACCTACCGGCATGGCGGCGCATGCCTGGGTGGAGCTCGGCGGAACGCCAGTGGGCGAAGACGCTTCCGCGTTCTCGGCGTTCACAGGCGGCGAATTCGACAGGGCGCTGGCGGCTGTGGAATCGAAACCCTAGGCATCCGAACCAGGTTCGTTCGCTTTCGTAGGCACGCATATGTCATGAGCGGCCTTCGCGAGCGCCGCGAACGATGCTTCTTTCCATGGGGGTCCCCACGGAACGCGGACAATGTACATGGGCACCGTGCGGGCGATGTCAACCGCATTTTCAAACGATCTGCGACGGTGTGGTGCGTCGTTGAGTTCGACGCGGAAGTTGGGAAGGAGGTGCTGAAACGCGTCGCCGGGCGCGACCCGTTCGATCTCGACCGAGGCGACGTGGATGTCGGGCCGGGGCAACCAGAGAGCGGCCAGTTCGAAATCGCCTGCCGTCGCAGATTTGTCCTCGAGAACCAGCCGTTGGTCGAACGAGTGACTCGCCGACGCATCCGGAAGTGAGGTTTGCAGATCCCAGGCCTTCTCCCGCAGCCGAATCGAACGGCTACCGCTCGATATTTTGGGGAGACCGGGAACGGAAAGGTCCACGCTGACGACGTCGTCGGCGAGATGGGTTCGTCCCCTCGCGGCGAGGAGCAGCGAGAGCGTTGACTTCCCCGATCCTGAGGGGCCGACGATGGCGAGGGCGCGCCCGTCGGCCAGCGCAACCGCACTCGCGTGCAACACACACCTTCCGCGCAAGGTCAGGAGCAACGCGAGGACGTACCCCTCCAGCAAAATTGGACCGAGTCCCGGCTCCGCGTTGTGCCAGACGTATTCAATCGAATCGTTTCCGGTGCCGATCCGAAACGTGGCGACCTCGGCGAACGAAACCCACGTGGCCCCCGCCAGGCTGATGACCCGGTGCCACGCCTGACCGTCGACGTCTCGTTCGAACAGCGCACGCCCAGCATCCGTTGTTGGCAGCACCAGATCTTCGACGCGTCGAATCGATACCTCTGCTGCTCCCGGGTAGTCGGCTACGGGCGAGTGGAACGCTATGTCGCTGTCGACAAGAAGTCCGTGCAGATGGTAAGTGGTCATGTGACTGACGAGTTGTAGGACTGTGCCTGAACGCGAAAGCGAGTGGCGTATAGACCGTCGAGCGCGAGGAGTTCCTCGTGACTTCCCCGCTCGGCGACTTGACCTTCGTGCATGAAGAGGATTTCATCAGCGTGTCGTGCCGACGACAGTCGATGAGTGATCAGCACAATTCCTCGATCCGACCGAAGAGCATGAATGTTGCAGAGCAGCGCCTCTTCAGACAGTGCGTCCAACGAGGCTGTTGGTTCGTCGAGCACCAGGAAGTCTCCGCCCCGAAACATCGCCCGTGCAAACGCAACCCGCTGCCATTGCCCAATCGACAGTTCGGTGCCGCCGGTGAATGACCGGCTCAGGATCGTGCCAAAGCCATTTGGAAGCCGATCGGCCACGTGACCGAGACCGGCCGACTGGACGGCAGCTTCTACGCGGGTCGGCACGTGTTGCTCACCTTGAGATGCTGGCTGTTGAGCTGCTGATTGCCAGTCTGCGAGAATCACGTTGTCATCGAGTGATAACTCATATCGCATGTAGTCCTGGAACATGGCAGACAGAACCATGGGCATTGGGTGGCCGAGATCGGCAATGGGTATGCCACCGATGGCGACGACCCCCGAATCCGGCTTAATCAGTCCACATATGAGTTTCACCAAGGTGCTTTTCCCGCTGCCATTGTCGCCGACGATGGCAACGAACGTACCCACGGGTACCCGGAGTGAGACGTTTGAAATCGCCGGGTGAGCCGACTGCGGGTAGGAGTACGAAACGTCTTCGACGATCAGTGGTCCTTGTGGAACTGCCGCGTCGGACAAGCGCGCCGGCAGCCGCGCGGTGGTGACGAATTCGGCGTAGTCGTTCAGGAACAGGCGGCCCTGCTGCAAGTTCTCCGCCGTTGTGGCAATCGACCGAAGCCTGCCAAGCAGTTGATAAAGGGCGAGTGCCGAAGCAGCCAGAACACCATTTCCGAGAGGTCGGTCACGCGACGCGAACAGAACAAGGGAGAGCCCAACGCCGATACACAGGCCGGTCATCAAATTCGAGAACGCGATACGGCCGATTCGCGACCGCATGATCTTCGTGACCGCACGTTTTCGAAACTCGAACTCGTCGGCAATCTTCTGCGAGAAGAACGGTCCGAGGTTGAAAACACGTACCTCTTTTGCCGCTCCCTGCGACGCCAGTGTCCGTTCGAGGTATTCCCGTCGGCGGTCGGATTGGGTGAGTCGGTGCGACAGCGCGTGCGTCGCCCGGTTGTTCTTACGAAAGGCAATCCAGAGTGGCACGATCGAAAGAAGTGCTGCCGGCAACACCGTGGGGGCAAGGGTGGCCAGCGCAATCGCAACGGCAATCGTGATTGCCACGAGATTGAGAAGGTTGATTCCAGCGAAAACCGTGCCCCAGATCCTGTCTTGGCTATTCCCGACAATTCGCTGAAGCCGGTTGTGGAATTCCGGGTCGTCGAGCGCGTCGAGGGGAACATTGGCTGCGGTATCGGCGAGTTCGAGACTGACGGCGCGATGAATCGACTCGGCAATGGGGGTTCGCAGCTCCATGGAAAGCGCGTTCACGAATCCGCCGACCAGGTGCAACGTGATGAGCAGTGCGACGGACCTTGAACCGTTTGCGGTGAGGCCGGTCGAGTTCTGCAGCGTTTCCACGGTGCGGCGAAGGAGTTGAAGCTCGGCGATCGTGAGAACGCCGACCAGCACCTGCACGAGCACAATGACGAGGAACCACCGGCGCGCCTCTGCCTGGCACGTTCTCCAGAGAACGCGCCAGGGCAGTGCTGAGGGCGGGCGGTCAGGTACCGCAGAGCCGGTTCGGTGCATGATTCGTTTTCGGTTGCCGAGCCATCGTTATGCGGAGCCGGACTTTCCGTCTCCAAGGTCGTTCCCCTTTGAGAAGCCATTTTGGGTCATCTCGGCGAGGGTGCCGAGGTCTTTTGCTTCGGGCGCCTCATATTCGTCGTTGTTTGGTTGCATGTATGTTCACCCCCTTCCACGTGCCGTAAGAATGCGGTGATCCTGCGACCGTTCGCTCGTTGCAGGCCGCATTGATGCGACCACAATCGGTGCGAGACGGGCCGCGATATCAGGGGCAAGACCGTCCGCAATCTGCAACTGGGTTTGATCCAATATGGACTGTGCCGCGGCGGGGATTGGTCGGTCGAAGTGAATCGGGGCTTTCGCAAGTGGACTCGAACCGGCCGCGTCCTTGTCGAGTCGATGCAGGTGAGTCGCCGGCACGAGCCCATCGAAGCTCGCTCTCAGAAGCTTCTTCGGTGGCCAAGCGAGTTCGGTGGGATAACACGACAGCGCAAACTCGATCGCTTCACGGTTGTAGAACGGCAGGGATCGGACCATGCCCGCCTCAGAACTTCCTTCCCAATTTTGTAGCAGCCATCCGGTATAGTGAGAAAGCTGGGCGAGGACAAAGGCACGCGGTGAAACGATGGTTCGAAGTTCGCTCCGGAGTTCGTCGACGTACTGACCGTATTCTTCGCGAAGGTCAGGACGAATGAAATAGGCGAGTTGAATGGGGCATGGGAGTCGAACACCGCGCCCGAGGCGCAGAGCCGCCCAGCGCCGGGCGGCGCGAGTGTGATCCAGCGACTTTGCGGTCAGCATTGCGCGGGTCAATTCGGGCAGCGTGAGTTGGGGGACCCAGGCGTCGTACAAGGTGTTCCAGCCGCCGAAGAGTTCATCGGCGTATTCGCCGCCGGTCAAGACACGCGCACCACTAGCCAGGCCCTGATTCTGCGCCGCGATCAGCGTGGTGTTCAACATCGGGACCCGGGTCTTCAAGGCTGACATCTGAATATCGACCCACCGGTGCTCGTCGATTTCGATCGCCCAACTTGCGTTGACCCGCACCGCTCTCAAGAACTCGTCGACCATTTGCCGAGTCGGAAGCGGATCGTCATAGGAAAGGCTTGGAATGAGACTCACGGTTTCGACCGGTCGGTTGAGACCGACGCTCATCGAGGTAACGATGCTGGAGTCCACGCCTCCGCTGAACGTCACGATGTTCGGAGCGTCCTTGCTCAGATCGCGGTCCAATGCGGCACGGAACATGTCCCGAAACGCCCTTGGGCGATCTTCGAGATCGTGGGGGACGAATTCTGAAGGGTCCCAATACCGTTCGAAGCGAAGCGGGCGATCGATGGAGATGCGAGCGCAGTGGGCCGGGGGAACAACTGTCACGCCGGCCAACGGTGTTCGGTTCCATGGCAGAACGGAATCCCTGGTTGCGGTCGCGAGAACGAGTTCGTCCATCTCGAACTCCTCGTCGAACAAATCCTCGAAATATCGTAGCCGCGTCGCTGCCATGACGGTGTTGTGGCGGTGATGGACGAACCAATGGCTCAGCCCCGCACATGATCGGATCAGCGTTGCGGTGTCGTTTTCGCAGCTGACGAGCGTTACGTCGCCGGGGAGCTGCCCCATGGTGTTGGTCGATTCGGCGATTCGCCGGGTTTGTTCGAGAACCCGTGATCCGAACGCCACTTCGGCGCGGTCGCGCCCTTCCACGAAGGCGAGCCCCCGGCCGGTCCACTCGGCCGGATCGGGTTCGCACCCCGGCATCGGGATCGTCCCGATGACCCAGCACGGCGCAACATGAACGGCGGCTGCGCCCATCGACGCAAGGCGCACTGCCATTGCCGAACGAGCTTGTGGTGACCGGTTTCCGTACACGACGATCTGGACGACGGGCCGTTCGCTCATGTCGCTCTCACCGCCTTCGGTGTGACAACGGCCAGGTCGCTGCAGCGCCGGATCGTCCGTTCCCCGGCGTGTGCACCATGCCAAAACCAGCGATACGCGCTACCCGTGAAGTCCGCGCGCAGACTGAATTCGAACCGGTCTCCACGCTGGACTGCGACCGAGGGGAAAATCGGTAGCTGCTTCGTCCGATATATGCGGGCCCCACCGGGGCCGCTGCGGAGTTTGACATTTCGGGTGAGGTCCGATTCGAACCACAGGCCCAGTGCATCGATGATGCCATTGGACGTGATGTCGACGACTCCTGACCAACCGACCGGAGTCGACCCGCCCGTGTCGACCCCATAGTTGACGGTGCCGTAGGACACGGGCTCCGCTCGGAGTTGATCCAGCTCGAGGTGGTCGTAATGGAACTGGTTGGCGATCAGTTCGGCGGCAGGACCCGTGTCGATACCGGCCGAATTCTCGGCCCACGACGAGAAGCGAGTACGCAGCGTCGGCGAGGTGATGGGTGCCATCAGCCCGCGGTCGCTTCGAGGAACGATGATTGCGTCGGCGTTCAACAATCGCGTCTTGGCGTCGACGATTGAATCCAGATTCCGTTGAAAGAAGGGTACCGAGTCGCGCAAATCGGCAACCAGAACGTCGGCCTTCTCGGGAAGCTCGACGTCGAACGACATTGAGGAATAGAACGTGATTCGGTCCGCCAAGTTGTTCTGGAGTGCCAATTGTTCGCCGAGTGCAACAGCGGCTTGGTGGGGCTCGATCGCGTAGACGTGACCCGCGCCGAGACGTAAGGCGTGGAAGCCGTACATGGCCGGACCGCTCCCGAGGTCGAGCACGATTGCGCCCGGCGTCAGCGATTCCTCGAGCGCATCAACCATTGCTCGATGTCGAATCGGATCGACGAACATCCGGCGGAAGTCATCAACGCTGTACATCTACTGCTCGAGTGCACCCATCGCGTGAAGGGACCCCAAGAACGTTTCGACGTCGGTGGTAGCGCGCTCTCGGGGAACATTGAAGTGATCGACGAGCGACTGCACGAGATCTTCGCTTCCGCTGACGCCCTCTCCATCGAGTTGCTTCCACAGCAGCGATCCAGTCGCGTTCAGTTCGAAGTAGTGCTCGTTGCCGAGGCTGAGGACGAGAACTTGATTGTATGTGGCCTGTCGCCACACCACTTCGGATGACAATTTCACGACTGCGCTTCCTAACGTCACCTACGAACCTACCTTGCGCTGAGTGGTGGTGCAACCTCTGGACGTGGTCATTCCTTGCCGATTCTGTGCTAGCCGGTGATGGCGACCCGGACAAGGGACCAAATGTCTTTTGCCAGCCACCAGCGAGAACCGGACCCGGCCGCCGGAGCATGGCTGGACGCCGACGCCGTCGGACGCAACCGCGGAACCAGCGGTATGAGGCACCACAGAAGTCGTTGTGGCCACGAAAACATTCGAATCCGCCTCAGCTGGTACGCCGCCAGGCTCCCGGTCCGGAGATGAGCAACCACGACTCGATCCGCGTTGATGCCAGCGAAGGCCGTGTTGGCGATGCGCGTTCCCTGCGCACCGCCACACTCCCGTAGGACAGCGACGACGTCGGGGGCAACGCCGAGGGCACAGGCCCGGGCACGGAGTCCGTGCCATACGTCATCAGAAACTGTCTTCAAGGTTCGATCGAGATCGTCAAGGAGCCGGGTTCGGTTGGACCGAGGATGGTTTGCTCCGGTGGTATGCAGAACCGTGAGCAACACGATCGACACGATGTCGGGAACGACGACCGAGGAATGGGCGAGGGGCATCTCCTCGCGATTCGGCCATAGTGCTTCGAGGAGATTGAAGTTCACGCGAAACTGATGAAAAGAACGGTGAAGGTCAAGGGTGACTTCATCGCGATCCCGATCGAATGTTCGCTCCTCAGCCTCCAAGGCACGCCACAAAAAGGCTTTCAGTCGACCGTTGGGGGCGGGTCTCGAACCGAAGCCCAACGACGTCGCCACTTCTTCGGCGGCGTCGAGCGCACCAGGTTCGACGAGGAGATCGATATCGCTGTAGAACCGTTCTTCGCTCGGGAAGAGGAGCCGAGCGGTGGTTGGTCCTTTCAGCACCATCGACCGCACACCCGCTGTGGTCATTGCGTCCATGAGCTCCGCCGTTGCTCGATCGATGCGAACTAATCGTGCCTGTCGCAATAGGGCGAACACCGCTTCTGGTTGGGATCCAATCGTGTCCGCGTCCGCCATGGTCACTGCCCGATCCTAGATCGCGACGCTTGTCGGGATCCGCACGTGGAGTGGGTTTGGATTGCTCCAGACCTTGAGTTGATTCGTTCCCTCACTCTTTGCTTCCTGCAGCGTCGTGTCAGCGGCCGCGAAGAGCTGACGGAGTCCGACTCCACGTTCCCACGTCACGACAGCTGTCGAGATTGAAACGACGAGGGGCTCGCCAGCGTCGAACGGCGTGCTCGACACCTTTCGGCGGATACGCTCCATGCAGATGAGGGCGCCGTCGGTCAGCGCGTTGTTGAGCAAGAGGCCGAACTGTGAATTGCCGAGGCGGGCCACCATGTCGTCTGTTCGTAGCGCGTGATCGATCATCATTGCTACCTGACGGAGCAGATTGTTGGCGACCTCTTGGCCGTGTTGTTCGGCGATCTGATCATATTGATCGATATCGAGCAGCACGAGGCAGAAGGGGTCGAAACCAGCGTCGGCTTGTTGCCAGAGGTCGCCGAGGGCCTCGCGGAATGCCGCTCGATTCTTCACGCCTGTGATGTCATCGCGTTCTGCATCGGAGGTGATGTCCTGCGTCAATCGTGCGAGTTCGCCTTCCGCAAGCAAGCGCATTTCGGTGGACTTCTGAAGCTTTCGAGAGAGCAGATCGTTCTCGAGTCGATTCCTCACGAGTGTCGTTTGAGTCGCGCTCGCATCAACGTAATGGAGGATGTGGACGACCGCGAGGGCGAGTGCAACGATCGCGACTGCTCGTTCGAACGTGGTCCCTGCGAGGAAGCGACCGGCGACACCGAGTCCCGCCGGAACAACAAGGGCGAGCGCGGCATGCTTGGAGAGCTGCGTAGCGAGCGTCATGGCCCCGAGGACACCAGCGGTGGCGACAAGGAGAAGTAGGCGACGTTGTGTGTCGATCACTCCGCCGTAACTGATGCAGACGCCGAGTGCCCAACAAAGCCCGAAGAATCCGCACGCTGCGGCGATCTCGTTGCGACGCCCGCGAATGGCGGCGGGTATGTCCAGCTGAGGTTCGAATCGAGAGACGAACGCAAGGACCACGGCAGCGACTGCCATCAACCCGATCCACAGCATCAGCGGACCGTGGTCCGTTGTCGACCACAGCGCGATGACGGTGGCCAAAGCGATCGGCATCACGGTAAGCAGCATCCGGCGAATCTGCGGACCGACCAGAGCCAAACAGGCGGCTTCGACGCGTTCGCTGGGGGAGAGTGCTACGGCAGGCGAGTCCGTCGGAGAACCCGTGGCCGGCGCAAGCTTCGGTGCCGATGCGGCCTTGTCGGCGCGTTTGCGGAGCTTGTCGCTGACCTTTCCCGACTTGCGGTCTTCGGTGTCAGCGTTCGTAGCCGCGCGTCCCGCTTGCGATCGCGACGTGCGGAGTTTGGGAGAATTGCTCACCGGCGATTCCTCCGACGTCGGGTGCTCGGTGTGCTCGGCGGCCTCGGTGGGCTCGATCGGCTGGGTGTGCTCGGTGTGCTCGGGGGCCTCGGCGGGGTCTGTCGGCTGGGATGATTCCGAAGGTTCCCACACGTCAGACGGCGCGACGTCGTCTGGTGCATCAGCTGGTTCGAGTTCGTCAGAATCCGGTGACGGTGACGGCGTGTGTAGCGAGGTCCGGCGGGGCGCCGTGAGCGCGGCGAACTCCGCAGCTCCGACCGTTCCCGGGTCGTCGTTGGTCCGGGGCGTGACGCGTCGAAGAGGGTTCATGTTGGGGCACCGGCGGCGGAGGGAAAGTGGAGAATCGGGTTCACGTGGAGAAACGACCGGGAGCGAGGCGTGCGATCGACAAACTCATCGGCCTTTCCGGGTCGACACTTAAGGTGCTAGCCACAAAGGACTGATTTCGGTGGATCGGTGATCGACGGGCCGCCCGATAGGATTGCGCGGTGCCTTCCTCCGTCTCTGAACATGTCCGTCATCCTCGCGCCCGCGTGGCGGCTCGGATTCGAGCGATCGTAGGGGGAACAGCCGGCCTCGCCGTCTTCGTCGGGCTTTTGTCCGCCTGTGCGTCCGACGCCGACAGCGTTATGACCGTCGGGTCGACCACAGTCAGTCGTGATCAGTTGGAGTCCGAGCTGAAGGCGTTCGAAGAGGCGCAGGTCCAGTCGGTGGAGGCGGGAGGACTGGAGGCGCTCCAGAAGAAAATCCACCCTGACGGGTCGAAGGACAAATTCACCCCCGACTTTGTTGCGTTTGTGCTCAACGATCTTCTCATCGATGCCACCATCGCCGCGGAAGTTCAAGCCCAGAAGGTTGCCCCGTCGGCAAAGCTCTCGGCAACCGACCGGAAGGATCTCGTGGCGAACTTTGGCGGCGAAGCGGCGTACAAGAAGCTCCCGGAACGCTTTCGGACCCGGGTGGAGCAACGGCAGCGTGATTTTGCCGCACTCCTTGCCAAGGAGTCGGACGGGAACTATGATCCGAAATCGTACTTCGAGAAGAACAAAGAAAAGTACGTCACCGTCTGTTCGTCGCACATCCTGGTGGCCACAGAGGAAGAGGCGAACACCCTCAAGGCCGATCTTGCCAAAGGCGGCGATTTTGCCGCGATAGCAAAGTCCAAGTCGACCGACACCGGGTCCGGCGCAGCAGGAGGAGAGCTGGGTTGCACGTCGCCATCGACGTTCGTTCCCGAGTTTGCGGCCGCCACCATCGCTCAACCGATCAATAAGGTTGGCCCCCCGGTGAAGAGCCAGTTCGGGTACCACATCATCAAGGTGACCAAGCGAACCGACGCAAAGTTCGAAGACGTCAAGGCCCAGATCGAATCGGAGTTGATTTCGGCACCCCAAAAGGTGGTGTCCGACAAGCTCGTTGCTCGTTTGAAGAGCGCCAAGATCACCGTCGACCCCAAGTACGGCAAGCTTGACCCGGTCGGCAGCCAAGGGTTTCCTTCCATCGTCTCGAAGCTGACCCCCGATGCGCCAGATGCTTCCGCGGAGGCTACGGAACTCCCCGCCTCTTCGGTAGCCAGTTCCAACTGACGCTGTAGTGGGAACTATTCGCGTCGCCGGGCTCGGACCTGGCGATGTTGATCTCCTGACTTCAGGCACTGTCCAACTGATCGCCGCCTCGACGAGCGCGAACGCGTTCTTGCGTACTCGTGTTCATCCAGCAGCGTCGATATGTGCACATATTACAAGCTTCGACGATTTGTACGAGTCGTGCCCCACGTTCGACGAGGTATACCGCGCCATCGTCGAACGTCTGGTGTCCGCCTCGCAAACTGTTGGAGAGGTCCTCTACCTGGTTCCCGGATCGCCGATGGTCGCCGAGCACACGGTGGATTTACTCCTGCGCGATCCACGCGTCGACGTACGGATCGAACCTGCTCTTTCGTTCGTCGACCTCAGTTGGACTCGGCTGGGCATCGATCCGGTACGACTCGGCGTTCGCATCGTCGATGGGCATCGATTCGAGGAGGATGTCGACAACTTCGAGCATCCACTGCTGATCGGGCAGTGTCATTCCGCATCGGTCCTTTCGGACATCAAACTCGGGATCGACACCGACGCCCTCACCGAGATTCCGATCGCTACCGTGCTCCATCACCTGGGGCTCCCCGATGAACGTGTGGTGACGGTGGCATGGCCCGAACTCGACCGAATTGCATCGACCCACGGGATCGAACCCGACCACCTCACGTCGTTGTACGTACCCAAACTTGTTTCGGGCGCGGCGTCGGCGATTCGGCGACTGCAGATCCAAATGCGTGCCTTGCGAGACGGGTGCCCCTGGGACCGCGAGCAGACCCATGAATCGTTGGCTCGTTATGCCGTCGAAGAGGCCTATGAGTTGGTGGATGCAATCTCGCATCTCGACGCCGACACCGACCCGGCTGGTCACGATCCCGTCGAGGCCCTCGAAGGCGAACTAGGAGACCTGCTCTTCCAGGTGATCTTTCACTGTTGTCTCGCAACCGAAGCGGGGTGGTTCGACCTCACTGATGTGGCAAACACCCTTCACGAGAAGTTGGAACGGCGACACCCTCACGTCTTCGGTTCTGTCGACGTCGGGGGCGTGGCCGACGTCGTCACGAACTGGGAAGCGATCAAGGCAGGGGAGCGTGGCGACTTGAGTGACCCGTT
>JANOWU010000175.1:0-5344 GCA_031418035.1 Acidimicrobiia bacterium | reverse complement strand
CCCGCACCGATCTCGCTGACCTTGGCGCCTACGACCTCCCACGCTTTGGTGCCGACCGCAGTCGGCTACTCGATGTGCTCGTGCATGATCACCCCGGTCGCGGCGTCGTCTACCGCAACGGCGGAACCATTCTCGGGTACGTGATCGCGCATGATGATGCGATCGGGCCCGTCGTCGCCGACAACGACGACTCGTGTAAGGCGATCATCACGTCGTTGCTCGCGCTCGACTGGGCGGAACTGCCGCGTGTCGTGATGCCACCGGAATCGCCGTACAGGTCCGTTCTCGAGTCGTTGGGCTTTGTGGAGCTTCGTGCTCTTCGGCGCCAGCAGTTGGGTCGCGTCGGACCCCTCCCTGGTCAGCGAACGACGTTGGTTGCCCAGACCAGCTTTGGTGAAGGCTGAGCGTTTCGACCCAGATGCCGACGACTCAGATGCCGACGGGGAATCCGCACGTGCGACGTACGAATGCTTCGACTCTGACCGTAGCGTCGAAATAGCGTCCGAGGATCGCCTCGCTGCTCATCTCGTTGGCCAGTTTGGCGAGCTTATTCGCGTCTTTGGTATCCGCGAAGGTCGCAAAAAGCGTGAGGTAGTTGCGAATCACTTCGTAGTCGACAGCGAGTTCCTTGGGTGAAACCTTTTCGAGCGTCCGTCCGACTTCGATCTCGGTCTTGAACAACGACGACGGGGTCGAAGAGCCGAGTTGAGTCTTCTTGCTCTTGATGTCGGAGAGCTTGGCCTTTACGGCGGTCGCCGATTGGCAGAACTCGGTTTTTTTCTCCGACGCCAACGTGATCTTGGACAGCGGAATCGTCGGTTTCGGCGGCGTGGTGGCCTTCGCCTTCGTGGACTTCTTCGCCTTAATCGTCGTTCTGGCTGCCACAGGAGGCATGGCGAGTGGCCATGCAGAAGCGAGCACGGCAACCATCAGTGCCCATGTGGAACGCTTCTGGAGCCTTCGGTCCTTGCGCATGGTCGACGACGATCCCAAGGTGTTCGAACGAGGTTGCCTAGAAATGAATGACCGGGCACGTCAACGTGCGGCTGATGCCTTCGATGCGTTGGACGATACCCACGATGCCCTTGGTCAGATCGTCGAGGGTGTCGGCTTTGGCTTTGACGATGACGTCGTAGGAGCCCATGACCTCTTCTGCAGTGAGAACCCCGGGAATCTGGGCGATCTCTTTCACGACCGAAGGCGAGCGACCGACGTCGGTCTGGATCAGAATGTAGGCAGAAACGGACATGGTGGCCTCCCAGCCGGGGATGAAAGCACTGTTCGAAACGACACGGGTGACGTCGTTGGCACCGAATGCAAACTGTAGTCGGCGCTGTACCTACCTCAGGCTGGCTACGTGGTATCCCGCACGTCCCCAAGTCGCGTGTCGACGACCTTCGCTTGTGCGCGGCGATGACCGGTAGGGTCAAGCCATGGAACATCGTCTTCTCGGTCGCAGTGGTTTGAAGGTTTCGGCAATCAGCTACGGCAACTGGTTGACCCACGGCTCCCAAGTCGAGGAGGATGCCGCGAACGCCTGTGTGAAGCGCGCACTCGAGCTTGGTATCACGACCTTCGACACCGCAGATGCCTACGCCGGCACGCGAGCCGAATCGGTGCTGGGACGCGCCCTGGCGGGCGAGAAGCGCGATCGTTTGGAGGTTGCCACCAAGGTCTACTTCCCGACAGGGAAGGGCATCAACGATCGGGGGCTTTCCCGCAAACACATCATGGCGTCGATCGACGGCTCGTTGCGGCGCCTTGGCATGGACTACGTGGACCTGTACCAGGCGCATCGCTACGACTACGAGACTCCCCTCGAGGAAACCATGGTGGCGTTCGCTGATGTCGTGCGAGCCGGAAAGGCGCACTACATCGGGGTTTCGGAATGGACCGCGGACCAGATTCGTGCTGGCGCGGCACTGGCCAAGGAATTGCACTTCTCCCTCGTGTCGAACCAGCCGCAATACTCGATGCTGTGGCGAGTCATCGAGAGCGATGTCGAACCCACCTGTCGTGAACTCGGCTTGTCGCAGATCGTGTGGTCGCCCATTGCGCAGGGTGTTCTGGCCGGAAAGTACCTCCCGGGGACGCCGCCTCCTGTCGGATCACGCGCCACCGACGATCAGGGCGGCAAAGACATGATCGCTCGATGGATGGAGGACGATGTCCTCACCCGGGTGCAGGCCCTTCGTCCGATCGCTGACGAGGCGGGTCTCACGATGGCCCAATTGGCCGTCGCATGGGTGCTTCAGAACGACAACGTGGCCTCCGCCATCGTCGGCGCAACGAAGCCCGAACAACTCGACGACAACGTGAAGGCGGCTGGAGTCCGGCTCGAACCGGCCATCCTTGAGGCGATCGACGCCGCACTCGACGCAATCATCGAACGCGACCCGGCGAAAACGACATCGCCGAAGCGCCGACCGTAGGGATCTCGCCAACGAGAGTGTGCCGCCCCCACTACACGTGCCACTCGAGCGGAGCGCTAGTGTCCGAAGGACCGTATCGCTCATGGGAGCGATCGCTTATGCGGGGGAATGCATGAACGAAGAAGCATCCAATCAGGACCAGCCCAACTCGGGCATTACGCGTCGTGACCTTATGAAGGGCGCCGGTGTCCTCACCGTTGCGGCCGGACTATTCGGTGGGCTGCCGATCACCACCCTGGCCGCAGCCAAGCCGAAGAAGGGCGGCAAACTCCGCATCGGAGTTGTCGGTTCTACCAACGACATCGTCGACGCGCAAAAGATCGTCGCGAAGGCCGACCAGGCTCGCCTCATGGCGGGCTGGGAGACCCTGTTGGCGTTCGACGAGAACTTCAAGCCGAGCAACAAATACGGTCTGGCCCAGACCGTCGAGTCCAAGAGCCTTACCAACTACGTCATCACCTTGAAGAAGGGCATCAAGTTCTCCAACGGCAAGGCGGTCACGTCGGCCGACGTCGTGTACTCGATGCAACGGCTGGTCGATGAGAAGGTTGCCCTTCCGTCCTACAAGGCGTTGAAGGATTTCATGAACGCCGGAAGCTTCAAGGCACTCAACGCGACCACGGTCGAAGTGAATCTGCTCAAGCCGCTCGTCGACTTCAAAAACACCCTTGCCGGCTACACCGCCACCATCGTTCCGGTCGGCTACGACGGGTCGAAGCAGATCGGTACCGGTCCCTACGTATTGAAGAGCTTCACGCCCGGCCGCGAAAGCACCCATGTGCGAAACAAGTTCTACTGGCAGAAGGGCAAGCCCTTCTTCGATGAGGTCATCATTCAGGACTTCGCCGACAAGCCGGCGTTGGCCAACGCCCTCAAGTCGGGCCAGGTCGACGCCGCCGTCGATATTGCATTGAGCGACATCGCCTCGCTGAAGTCGGCGCCGAATCTGAAGGTGATCGAAACGACCGGCGGCGCATGGCTGACCATCGTGATGATGGCCGACAAGGCTCCGTTCGACAACCCCAAGGTTCGTCAGGCAATGCGTCTGATCGTGGACCGTCAGCAGATTCTCGATCGCGCTCTCCAGGGGCACGGAAAGGTCGCCAACGATCTCTTCGGCTACATCGACGAGAACTTCAACGCCAACAAGTTCCCGCAGCGCACTCAAGACATCGCAAAGGCTGTCGATCTGCTGAAGCAGGCGGGTTACAGCAAGGAAAAGCCGCTCGAATTCGAGTTGCCCGCTCCCGACGACACCGGTGGCCTCATTCCGATGGTGCAGGCATTCGCCGAGATGGCCAAGGCCACCGATGGCGTGTTGAAGGTCACGGCCAAGTCGATGGACTCGGCCTACTGGGATACTACGTACACAAAGGTTCCGATCTACACGTCGTACTGGTCGCCCCGTGGTTACCTTGCGCAGATCGCCGCGACTGCTGGATACGCCGAAACGAACTATGAGAAGTCGAACCCGGCATATCAGGACCTGTATTTGAAGGCGACGGGTGAGCCCGATGAGGCAAAGCGAGTTGCGTTGATCAAGCAGCTGCAGAAGATGGACTTCGACGACGGTTGCTACATCATTCCGGTGTTCAACGCGTTTGCCGATGCCTTCTCCTCGAAGCTGCAGGGCGTCGTGGAACGGCCCAGTCAGCTGAACCTCGACTACTACGGTCGTGGGTTCCAGGAGTTCTACTTTTAAGAACGACGATTGCGGTCGCCGACTGAGACAGCTCAGTCGGCGACCCAATGTCTTTTCGACCTCATCCTGTGAAGAACTCTCTTCCGATTGCGAAGTTCATCGCCAAGCGCATCGTGCTCGGCGTGCTCACCCTTGTGGTGATATCGGCAATCATCTTCTTTGTCACACAAGCGTTGCCGTCCGATGCCGCTCGCATCATTCTTGGGCGCGATGCAACCCCGGAAACAGTCCGCGACCTCCGACAGAAGTTGGGTCTGAATCGTTCCGTGTTCGTGCAGTACTGGGATTGGCTGTCGGGTTTCGTTCGTGGTGATTTCGGCAAGTCGTTCACGACGGACCGCTCGATATGGAGCAGCGCATCACAGCAGGTCGGTGCATCAATGTTCTTGCTCGCCTGTGCCGCGGTTATGTCGATCCCGGTGTCGCTGGTGATCGGCTCCTATGCCGCGCTCAAGCGCGACAAGACCTTCGACAATTCGTCGTCGACCGTGTTGCTGATCTTGGCGGCCATGCCCGAGTTCGTGGTCGGCACCATCGTGATCATGTTGTTTGCGACCGTGGTGTTCAAGTGGCTCCCCGGCACTGCGTATCTCTCGCCCGACGACCCTCCCTGGGCGAACCCGGAGGGGTTGATCCTGCCCATCTTCACCCTCGTCGCTTCCGTCACTCCCTACGTGGCCCGGGTCATGCGTGCGTCCATGATCGAAGTGCTCGAGAGCGACTACGTGGAAATGGCGCGGTTGAAGGGCATGTCGGAAAAGATCGTGGTGCGCCGACACGCCGTTCCGAACGCTGTCGGTCCGGTGTTTCAGGTCATTGCGTTGAATCTTGCGTATCTCGCCGGTGGTGTGATCGTGGTCGAGCGTCTGTTCAGCTTTCCGGGCGTCGGACTTGCGCTGCTCGACGCCGTGCGGGTCCGTAATCTTCCGGTGATCCAATTCCTGGCCCTGTTCATTGCAGCCGTATATGTACTTACGAATTTGCTAGCTGACATCGGCACGGTGCTCGTCACGCCCCGACTTCGGACGAAACTCCAATGACCGCCACAACGACTGTCGTCCCTGCGATTGCGAGCGATCACGCTGCGACCAAGCCAGCGGGTGTGTTCGTTCAGGCCCTTCGTCTCACGCGCACCCGCATCGGCCTGTTGATATCGCTGTTGCTCGTGGCCGTTGCGTTGTTTGGGCCACTTGTGGCGCCCTTCGGCTCG
>JANOWU010000174.1:0-23185 GCA_031418035.1 Acidimicrobiia bacterium | reverse complement strand
CCGCAGCGGCGTCATCTGTCTGCCCAATAATTTCGATTTCGCCGGGGCGCAACTGCCCGAGGGCATCTTCCGCGTCACCTGTCTGGCCAATTACGATCTTTGGGCCCATTTGCCGGAGGAACGTTATCAGGCGGACAAGCTCCGGTGGTTCGCCGCGGCGGGGCGCAGCGCCCGGCGCTTCCTGCCCCCCGTGGATGACGCGGTGCTGGCGCAGGCGCAACTGACGACCGATATGTTCACCCCGCGCACGATCCGAAAATTCACGGGGCACTTGAACGGTGCGATCTATGGCGCGCCGCACAAGATCCGCAATGGGCGGACCCACCTGGATAACCTCTACCTGTGCGGCACGGACCAGGGGTTCCTCGGCATTGTCGGCGCCATGCTGAGCGGCATCTCGATGGCGAATTACCATGTGTTGCAGGGCCGGGCGGGGCGCCGCTGAACGCATTTTCTCTCTCCGCCGCTTGCGGCGGTATTTCCTCAGCAGTTGGGATGCGCAAGCATTCAACTTTCCGCGTTGCGCTTTGGCAGGCGCCAAATTTAGTTGGGCGGCTCGCATGGCTTACGACTGGCTCAAAGGAATCGAAGACCACTACGACATCGTGGTGATTGGCAGCGGCTTGGGCGGGATGACCGGAGCCAATGTGCTCGCCAAGTGCGGCCACAAGGTGCTGCTGCTGGAGCACCATTACCAGCTCGGCGGCTTGGCGACGTGGTTCACGCGCAAAGGCGGCCACATCTTTGACATCTCCCTCCACGGCTTCCCGATCGGCATGATCAAATCCATCCGCAAATACTGGAGCCAGGATATCGCCGATTCGATTGTGCAGCTCAAGGGCGTGCGGTTCATCAACCCCCAGTTCCAAATCGACACCACCTTCGACCGGGAGGACTTCACGCGCCAGCTGGTCGAGAAGTTCCAGGTCCCGGCGGAGACCGTCGAGCGTTTTTTCACCGACCTGCGGGCCATGAATTTCTACGACAACAACGAGGAGACCACCGGACAGATGTTCGCGCGCTATTTCCCGGGGCGCTCCGATGTGGAGCGTCTGCTGATGGAGCCGATCGCTTACGCCAACGGCTCCACGCTGGAGGACCCGGCGATCACCTTCGGCATCGTGTTCTCCAATTTCATGAGCAAGGGCGTCTATACTTTCCAAGGCGGCAGCGATGTGCTCATCAAGAAAATGGCCGCCGAGCTCAAGAAAAACGGGGTGGAGCTGCGCAAGCACGTGAGCGTGGAGAAAGTGGTGACGGAGGAACGCGATGGCCGGAAGCAGGTGGTGGGCGTGATGGCCAATGGCCGCCTGATCAATTGCGACGTGGTGCTCTCCAATTCCAACATCAAGAATACGGTCCTGCGCATCGCGGGTGAGGAAAACTTCACCCCCGAGTTCGTGGCGCAGACCAAGGCGGTCCGGGTCAACAGCAGCTCGTGCCAGGTATATCTTGGCATCCGCAAGGGCGAGACGCTGCCGCACATTGGTGATCTCGTCTTCACCTCCGATGATCCGGCGTTCACCACGGAGAAACTGGTTGATCTGCACACGACCAGCCGGACCTTCTCGATGTATTATCCCGACACGCGCCCCGGCTTGGACCGCTACACGGTGGTGGTGTCCATCAATGCCAAGTATGAAGACTGGAACCGACTCACGCCGGAGCGGTATGCGGCCGAAAAGCAGCGGCTGATTGACGAGTCAATCACCTCGCTCGAACGGTTTATTCCGGGGGTGCGCGCGAAGATCGACTGGATGGAGGCGGCGACGCCCCGCACCATCGAATACTACACCCGCCACTGGGCCGGCACCTCCTTTGGCACCAAGTTCGAGGGCCTGAAAGTCTCCATGGACCTGCCGGCGCAGCTTCCCGGGCTCTACCACGCCGGGTCCGTCGGCATCATCATGTCGGGCTGGCTCGGCACCATCAACTACGGGGTCATCGTGGCCAATCAAATCGACAAGGCCCTCGCCGCCAAAAAACGCGCCGCCGTGGCCACCGGCTGATCCTTCCCCATGACCGAAGTCGAAAAACTCATCCCGCACCGCCCGCCCTTCCTCTTCGTGGACGAAATCGTCTCCCACGAGGGCGAGGTGCTGGTGGCCCGGCGCACGTGGCGGGCGGAAGAGGATTTCTACCAGGGTCATTATCCCGGAGCACCCATCACGCCCGGGGTATTGCTCTGCGAGGCTGTGTTCCAAACCGGGGCCTTGCTCATGGCCAAGCTGCTGGCCGGCGGTGACGGCGGACAGACCGGGGTGCCGCTGCTCACCAAGGTGACCGACGTGCGGTTCCGGCTGCCGGTTTATCCGGGCGACACGACCATCATCGAGGTGCGCCGGAAGGAGACGATGGGAGAATTTCATTTCATGACCGGCAGCATCAAGAGGGGCGATCAGCGGGTGCTAAACCTTGATTTCGCCGTCGCGTGGAAGAAGCCCGCCGGTCAGGCTGACCCCGCATGAGTGATTTCCTCAACATCTCCGGGCAGACCTTCCTCGTGCTGGGCGTGGCCAACCGCAAAAGCGTCGCCTGGTTTATTGCCAAATCCCTGGAAGAGCAGGGGGCGCGGGTGCTCTACAGTGTCCGTTCCGAGGCCCGGAAAAAATCCTTGGACGCACTGCTGGCGGGCAAGCCCGTCTTTATCTGCGATGTCGAGGCGGAGGGCGCCTGCGAGCGGCTCGCGCAGGAGGTCGCGGCGGCGGGCTTTGGGCCGCTGCAAGGCGTGGTGCACTCGCTCGCCTTTGCCAACTACAGCGAAGGCTTCCAGCCCTTCCACGGCACGAAGCGCAAAGATTTTCTTCAGGCCACGGCCATCTCGGCTTTTTCGCTGGTCGAGCTAGCCTCGGCCTTGAAACCGCAACTCGCCCGCAACGCGTCGGTGGTCACGATCGGCATTTCCTCGCTCCAGGTCACACCCGACAACTATGGCTACATGGGCCCGATCAAGGCCGCCCTCGAATCGAGCAGCCGGTTTCTGGCCAAATCCTTCAGCGCCGACAGTGAAGTGCGATTCAACGTCCTCGGGGCCGGGCCGCTCAAGACCAGCGCGTCGGCCGGCATCCCGGGTTATCTGGAAAGCTACCAATCGTCCAGGTGCCGCTGCAGCGAAAGTACTTCGAGTAGTTCGTCGGCGAGATGGTGAAGCGTGCGGATGCGTCGGAGAGCGTGATCTGGGTCTGTTCGATCCACCCAAGCTTGTCGGGAGCCACGATGGTGGTGACGATCGAGGGAAGCGATCCGCCGAAGAGGAGATGCAGGGTGTTCTCGACCGTTGTTTCGCTACGTTGTTGCTGAACACTCTTTACGCTGACGTCGGGCAACTCCGACATGCCATCGCGAAGATACCCCTCAGTGGTAAGCGCGCGTAGTACATCAGTAGCGGGCACCTGAAATCGCTGCTCGATGGTGAATCGCACCAACGTACTGTAGGCGCACTGTCCGGTCTTTGTCGGGGCCGCTTTTTGCTGTCGGGTCTCTCTGCCCGCCCACTCTTGCGGCTACGAGGCCCGGCACTGCCGAAGGACCGCGAGGACCCCGTCGCCGTAGCGATCGACCTTGACCTGTCCGAAGCCGGCAATGGATCGCAGGGCCTCGTTGTCGACCGGCGTCGCTTCGGCCACGGCGGCGAGCGTCGTGTCGTGACAAATCACAAACGCCGGAACGCCGGTCTGGCGAGCGGTCTCTGCCCGCCATTTTTTCAGTGCTTCGAACACCGCGGGATCGGCGTTGGTTCCGAGGCCAATGGTGGCGCGCTTGGTCCCACGTATCCCGGGAACACCGGCGGCCTTCGCCGCCGCAAGTCGCTCCCGATTGAGTTTGAGGATCGTGCGCCAATCCCCATTCTCGGGTTTGTCCAGGGACTCTCGGGCCGCGTCGATATTGCTGAGCCAGGGAGACTCGTTGCGACTCGTGGTTCGACTGCCGAAGGTACGCGTCTTTGCCCAGGAGCAATGAAGCTCTCGCTCGGCACGGGTGACGGCCACGTATAGCAGACGCCGCTCCTCGTCCCACCCGGTCTGGTCAGATGCCTGCCCGATCGGCACGAAGCCTCGCTCCAATCCAGCCAGAAACACGATCGGCCATTCGAGGCCTTTGGCGCGGTGAAACGTGGCGATCTCGACGACGTTGGTTGTGCGGTCCGGTTCGTCGTTTCGAGACGTGATCACGCCGCTGAGCCACTGGAGGAACGCGGTGGTCGTGCCCGTGGGATCCGCGCCGAGAAACTCCATGCCGAGGCGAACGAGGCCTTCGAGTTGTGCTGCTCGCTCGTTGACACCTTCCGGGCCGGTGGTGCCGGTGCGCGCCGCGTCGGCCGCCATTTCTTCGATGTCGGCGATGCGCGAGGCGAAAGGAAGATCCGACGGGAGCCGTCGGAGGTCATTGAGCGCTTCTTTGACGGCGCTCTGGTTGAGGAAGGTGGCACCGCCACGGACGCGGTGCGGGATGCCCGCGGCGCGAAACGCTTCCTCGAAGAGCAAACCCTGCGCGTTGGTGCGAGTGAGCACGGCCATGTGTTTCCATAGGGTCCGACTGGAGTGGCGGTCACGAATCGCGCGGGCGATGGCCTTGGCCTCCTCGAGATCGCTCGCGTAGCTCGATACGGTTGGCACGGGACCCGACGGACGATTCGGGTTGAGCGGGCGACTCTCCCGGGGACCGGGGCCGAGCACGGCGTCGGCCACCGTGAGGATTTCCGGCGTGGATCGATAGTTGTCTTCCAGGCGCACGATCTGCGCGTTCGTGTGCCGGGAGCGGAACTCGGTGAGAAACGTCGGATCGGCGCCGTTCCATGCGTAGATGGCCTGGTTCGGGTCGCCGACGACGCACAGATCGATCGCGTCGCCCGGCCCGACGTCGCCGAACTCGCCGAGACCCAGCCAACCCTCGAGAAGACGATGCTGGGCCGGGTTCACGTCTTGGAATTCGTCCACGAACAGGTGCCGGAACCGCCAGCGTTGACGTGCGGCGAACTCGCGATCGGTCTCCAACGCTCGGACGCACATCACGAGGAGGTCGTCGAAATCGACGATGCCCTTGCGGGTCTTGTCGTTCTCATAGCGTCGATACAGCGCGGCCATGTCGTCGACGCCGAGGGGTGGCTTGCGGCCCAGTTCCGCGACTGCGGCCGGGTAAGTGTCGGGCGTGAGCAGGCGCGCCTTGGCCCACTCGATTTCGGAGACGACGTCGACAGGCTGCACGACGTTGCGCTTGGCGCCCAACAGCGGTGCCACCAGACGCATCTTCGACTCCGTGAGCTGCGGGGCCCGCTGGCCGGTGTCGGCCCACCACTGGCGAAGCTGCGCGTAGGCAATCGAGTGGAAGGTTCCCGCGGCGACGCGCTCTCGAACTCCCAGTTCGCCCAGACGTTTGGTGAGTTCCTCGGCCGCCTTGCGGGTGAAGGTCAGGGCCAGGGTGTGGCTCGCATCGGCGCTTCCCTGCTCGATCCGGCACGCAATTCGCCGGGTCAGCACCCGCGTTTTCCCCGAGCCGGCGCCGGCCAGGATGCACAGCGGCGAGGCCGTGCTTTCCACCGCAAGCCGTTGTTGGTTGTTCAGCCCGTCGAGCAACTCCTGCGACCGCTCGTTACGGGCGCTCGTTGGCGCGACGACGCCCGTCTGCGACGGTGTCGCAGTGGCCTTCGTGGAGGTGGTTGTGGAGCGGGCCTTCGTTGGTTTTGCTGCGTTCGTTGAGCGGGCCTTCGTGGAGGCATGGCCGGGCGACGCAAACGCGTCGGGTCCGTCGTCGTCAAAGTCGGGAGCCACGTAGCCCGCAAAACCCGAGTCTTCGGGTTCGGTGTTCGGTATCGGGCGATTTTGTGGGGCGTCCGGGTTCATGGTCACGAGTTTGGGGAAGGGGTGTGACACTTTCGGCGGGCATCGGTGCCGACGAATCACACCGATGTACTTTCACCCTTGATATTGCCAGATAAACGCAGGCGTTCCTGTCCCATTTGCCCACCAGGGACCCGTACCCAGCCCCGACGCACCCATCGGCTCCACCCGATGCGCCATCCCCGTCACTCCAACTTGGAGTGCAGGGGTGAGAACTGGGTGGGTGGGACTCGGGCCGGTACTGTCTTGACGTGCGAGCTGGATCGAGCCACGAGACGTCGTCCGAGCCTGAGGAGGCGGCGTTTGCGGAAGATCTGTGGTTCCTCCGGCGAGGGGTTCCGCTCCTCGTGTCGCAGAGCGCTACGCGCAATCCGGCTCGGATCTGGCGACGAGCCCTCCCGGCGCTCCTCGTGCTCTACGCGCTGATGCTCCTGCGTGGCGTTTTCATCAGCGAGCAGGGCATCGCCGCCGACGCGATCATTGGCGGGGCCATTCTGCTGGCCACGTGGCTCGTGTCGAACATCGTTCGCAAGCAACGGCTGTTTTCGTATCCCGACGGACTGGGGCCGTTTGAGCTTGCCGCATTCGTGATCGGCCCGTGCATCCCAGCGCTTCTCACCTCCGAGGCCGCCGACAATCTGCTCGAAGGCGACAGCATCGCTATTCGCCTTATAGGTGCACTTATCATTGCGATTTTGCAGCTCATGATTCTCGCCGTGGTGTGGGTGGCGGTGAGCTTCGGGATCGTTTCGCTCAGCGTGTGGTTGCTGCGCGAACTCGGCGAAACACTAGGGACGACCGGTGCAGCGCTGGCTCGAGCCGTGCCCCTGTTGTTGGGCGTCGTCACGTTCTTCTTCCTTACCGCGGAGGTGTGGCAATCCATTGGCCTCCTTCACTGGTTTCCGTATGGGTTGCTTGTTCTGCTCTTCACCTTGCTCGGCGGGATCTTCATCGCCCGCGGACGCAACCTCGACATCGCCACCCTCGCCACGTTCGACACCCGGGACGAACTTCAATCGGCGCTGGACGAATGCAAACTTCCCGGGACGATAGACATCAGCGCGCGTACCTTTCCGGCCGTCTGTCCCCTTGGCCGACGCCAACGAGCAAACCTCATCGCCGTTGCCGTCCTGTCGCGGCTTGTAGTGGCGACGATCGTGGCGGTCCTGGTCGGGACATTCTTCGTCGTATTTGGTTTTCTCACGGTGAACGCCGATGTCGTCAAGGCCTGGACCTTGCAGGATCCGCGTGAGATCTTCTCGGTGCGCGTCCCGACCCGGACACTTTTGTTGTCGTGGGAGCACCTCAACGTCGCCGGCTTTCTCGCCACCTTCAGCGGCTTTTACTTCACGATCGTGTCGGCGACGGACCCAACACTTCGTGCGGGACTGCGCGACACCGCCGAGGAGGGCGTTCGACAGGCGTGTGCGGCGCGCTTGGCTCTGACGCCAAGACCCTGACGCCAAGACCCTGACGCCAACATCCCAACGCCAAGACTCTGACGCCAAGACCGCGGACACCACCCGCAAACACGCCCCGTGACCGTGTTGGACCGCCACGGGTCCGGGGGATCAGCGCCAAAGTGGCCCACGACGCAGGCATGACCTCGGGAAAGTTCGTCGCCGGATGCCTCCAAGACCTACGATCTGGACATGTCGTTCCCCAAAAAGCACCTGTTCGAACACGAAGAGCTTGTGATGGAGCGTCGTCCCCACCCCATCACCCTGTTCGCTCCGATCGTCTTGTTCATCGCTGCCGGGGTCGCGGCCCTGGTGCTGGCCATCGGGTTCGATTTCGACGGGACGATGAACGACGTCGCCACATGGGTCCCCGTCGGCGTCATGTTCCTGGCGTTGCTTTGGCTCGCCCAGCGCTGGATTCAGTGGTCGACCACCCGCCTGGTGCTCACCACCGATCGACTCATCTACCGATCTGGCGTGTTCACCAAGACGGGCCGAGAGATCCCGCTCGAGCGCATTAACGACATCTCGTCGTCGCAAACGGTGTGGGAGCGAATCACCCGCGCAGGCGATCTGATGGTCGAGTCGGGCGGCGAGAACGGGCAGCAGCGATTCCACAACATGCAGAATCCGTTCCACATCCAAGGGATGATCTACCGTCAGATCGAGCGCGCTCAGGCCCGCGACATGGACCGCGTAGCAGGGCGCCGACAACTGAGCGTGCCTGAACAACTCGAAAAGCTCGACGCGCTCCGTCAGCAGGGTGTGCTCACGCAAGCCGAGTTCGATGCGAAGAAGGCCCAACTCCTGGATCAGATGTAGCGGTACGACGCGTGCGTGTCATCAGCCTTGTGCCGAGTGCGACCGAAACGCTTCTGGCGTGGGAGGTGCAGCCCGTCGCCGTCACTAGATTCTGCGAGCAGGGAGAGCGATTCCCCACGGTTGGAGGAACGAAGGATCCCAACATCGACGCGATCGTTGCCCTCGAACCAGATCTTGTGGTCGTGTGCGATCAGGAAAACCGTCTTCCCGATGTCGAGGCGATGCGGGCCGCCGGCCTGTCCATTCATCACATTCACATCACCCACGTTGACCACGTAGCTCCGCAAATGAGCAGCCTGGCGGAAGCAGTTCTCGTTGATCCGATTCGCGGAACGGCCTGTGCCCCAACACGTGTCGAGGCATCCCCGCATCGTAGGCGTGCATATATTCCCATTTGGAAGCGTCCGTGGATGACACTCAACGAGCAGACCTACGGCACGTCCCTGCTGGCGTCACTCGGGATCGACACGATTGCCGACGGGAACGCGAATACCTATCCGGAGATGAGCCTGGACGAGGCGGTGGCGCTGGGGCCCGACCTGGTGATCGCACCTGATGAGCCGTATGTGTTCAGCGAGCGTCACCGTAGCGAGTTGGAGAGGGTCGCACCGACGGTCTTCGTCGATGGCAAGGATCTGTTCTGGTGGGGCGTTCGCACGCCCGAAGCGATTGAGCGCCTCGCAACCGTGCTCGCCATCGTCTGACGCGCTTCACCCACTCACATAGAGCACCCACGGCCGCGAGCTAGGCGATCACCCGAGCCCCGTCGGCCGCTCGCACATGCCACCCTTCGGTGATGGCACCGGGTTCGGTCATCGCCACCACGCAGCCTCCGAAGCCGCCGCCGGTAATGCGTGCACCGAGCACTCCTGGGCGAGATAGCAGCGAATCGACGAGCTGATCGACCGTGGCATGAGAACTTTCGTAGTCGTCACGCAGGCTTCGGTGGCTTTCGGTCATGATCGCACCCGCCGTTTGAAAGTCTGCGGCGGCCATGGCCGTCGCAAACTCTCGGACGCGCAGATTCTCGCTCACAACGTGTCGGGCCCGTCGGGCCACGACGGGATCAGCGATCGAGTTCGCAGCTGCGAGCGACGCCAGTCGCAACGGCCCGATCTCCCGTTCGGCGATCCGACACTCCTCGACCCGCGCGCTGTATCCAGACGCCGCAAGTTGGCGTCCCTGCCCGGAATGAATTACGACAATGTCGACCGCTTCGGGCATGGGAACGTAAGACAGCGTGTGATCGTGACAATCGAGAATCATTGCCTGCCCCGGGCGGCCGGCGGCAGATGCGAGCTGGTCGAGAATTCCGGTCGGAACGCCTGTCGCCAACTGTTCGGCCTTCTGGCATGCCAAGGCAATCTCGAACGGTGTGCCCTCGAGCCCGAGTGCGAGTGCGACGGCCACCTCGAACGCCGCGCTGCTCGACAGCCCGGCACCAATTGGAATCGTGGTCTCGACGTGGCCCTTCAAGCCGATCGATGGCCGCACCACCCGTACGACGCCGGCAACGTAGCGCGCCCAGTAGGGCATCATTGCGCCGACGTCGCCGTCGAAAACGTCGAGCGCAACCGAGGCAGGATCTGGCTCGTCTGCGGAGACCAGTTCGACACGGTCGCCGCCCCGCGAAACCACCAGGGTCGTGGCAAGGTCGATCGCCATAGGGAGACAGAGGCCGCCGGTGTAGTCGGTATGGTCGCCGATGATGTTGACGCGCCCGGGTGCTACAACCCGAAATTCATCTGCTGACATACTATTTTACCTTAACGTTACGTAGGTTCTCGGCTGCCACCTCTGGCGGGACAGGATTGAGATACACACCGGCACCTTGTTCGGCACCTGCTACGAACCGTTGTACACCCGCCGCGCGAAGAATGGGTGTCACATGAAAGTGAAGGTGTGCGGTGGGCCAATCACCGCCATCGGTCGGACGCTGATGGATCCAGAGCATGTACGGCATCGGTGCGTCGAAGAGCAGGTCCAGGCGACCGAGTCCATCACAGAGTGCTGCAGCCAACGCTGACCAGGACGCTTTCGCCGATGATATGTCAGCGTATGAAGTTCGAGGGGCGAAACGAAGTTCGTAGGGCCAGACCGAAGCGGCGGGAATCCAGCACACCCAATCGCCGTGTTCACACACGACCAGCTCCGAGTCGAGCTCCGCAAGTTCGCGAGCTACAGCGTCGTAGCCCAGTTGCAGTTCGTACAGAGGCGTCGGCGGGACATCGTCGAATGCGTAGATCTGGCCATGGGGATGCTGAATCGTGGCGCCGACCTCCGGCCCGCGGTTCTCGAACTCCAAGACGTAGGCGACGTCGTCTCGCGAACCAAGTGCGCGGTACCGCTCATCCCACAGGGCGATGACCTTCCCGACGCCCTCGACACCGAGGGAGGCAAACGTTGCGTCGTGATCCGGAGAGTACAGCAGGACTTCGGCCTTGCCGTCGGGCAACTGGGGCCAACGATTCTTGAACCATCGTGTCGACTCATACGGCTCGGGTGCTTCCAGTCCACCGGGGCAGAACGGGCACCCCGTGCTCGGGAGGTTGGGACGCTTTTGCCGGTTTGCGTTGATGATCACGATGTTGCCGGTCAATGCGTCGATCCGGGTTACCGGTTGCGGCTGGTGATCCGGTTGCGGCTGGTGATCCGTCGTGGCTGTGTCTTCGGGCGTGGCTATGTCTTCGGGCGTAGCTTTGTCTTCGGGCGTAGCTTTGTCTTCGGTGGCTGTGTCCACGGGCGCGGCGATGTCTTCGGGCGCGGCCCGAGGATCCTGAGGAGAAGTCACCCCCGCATGCTTGCACGCTCGCGGGTGCGATGTGGCCAAATCGGCTCGGTTGGTGCCGATGCCGTGAAGCGGTAACACTGGTGGTCATGAGCGCACCTGATCTTGTTGCTGGCCGTCGTGGACCATTGAGCGGCACCGTCCTACTCGAATTGGCCGGCATTGGGCCCGGTCCGTATGCGGGAATGCTTTTCGCGGACATGGGCGCAACCGTGGTCCGTATCGATCGGTCCCAGAGCGTTCGACCCGGTGGGTCCGGCGACGCACCGAAGGACGCGTCCGTACGCGGTCGACACCGTATCGGCATCGATCTGAAGAGCCCCGAAGGTCGAGAGGTCGTGATGCGCCTCGTCGAGAAGGCCGACGGCCTGTTCGAAGGTTTCCGCCCGGGCGTGACGGAGCGTCTCGGCATTGGCCCTGAGGACTGCTGGGCTCGCAACGAGCGTCTCGTGTACGGGCGGATGACCGGTTGGGGTCAAGACGGCCCGTACGCCAACGCCGCGGGTCACGACATCAACTACATCGCGCTCGCCGGGGCCCTCGAAGGAATCGGTCGAGCGGGCGAACGTCCTGTGCCGCCGCTGAACCTTGTCGGTGACTTCGGTGGTGGCGGAATGTTCTTGGCCTTCGGGATGGTGTGTGCCCTTCTGGAGGCTCGCAGCAGCGGCAAGGGCCAGGTTGTCGATGCCGCGATGGTCGACGGCGCGGCGTCGTTGATGTCGATGTTCTTCTCGATGACTGCAGCTGGCGTGTGGCAGCCGGAGCGGGGAACCAACCTGCTCGATACGGGCGCGCACTTTTACGACGTCTACGAATGCAAGGACGGGAAGTTCGTATCCATCGGCTCGATCGAACCGCAGTTCTACGCCGAGCTACGCCGCCTGGCCGGGCTGGAAAGCTCGGAATGGGACGCGCAGATGGACCGCAAGGGTTGGCCTGCCCTCAAGGCGAAGATCGAAGCAGTCTTCGCCACGAAGACGCGCGACGAATGGTGTGTGCTCATGGAGCACACCGATGTGTGTTTCGCCCCGGTTCTGTCCATCGCTGAGGCGCCGAACCACCCCCACAATGTGGCGCGCAAGACCTTCGACACCGACCACGGGTTCGTGCAGCCCGCGCCCGCGCCGCGCTTCAGTCGCACGCCCGGCGCAATTCAGAGTCCGCCGTCGAATGCCGGTGACCATACCGACGACGTGCTTTCGTTTGCGGGCTTCGACGGCGGCGAGATCGCCAGCCTTCGCTCGGCCGGCGCCGTCGCGTAGGGTCGCCGTGGCCCACTGGTTGATGAAGTCGGAGCCCGATGAGCTCTCGATCGATCATCTGGCGGCCGCACCGAAGAAGACGTTTCGCTGGGACGGCGTCCATAACTTCCGGGCCCGGAACTGGATGCGCGACATGTCGGCGGGCGATCACTTCTTCTTCGCTCACTCGAGCTGCAAGGTTCCCGGAATCGCAGGTATCGCGGAGATCGTGGGGGACGCCTATACCGATCCAACCCAGTTCGATTCGGCGAGTCACTACTTCGATGCCAAGTCAACGCCACAGAAACCTCGATGGTTGAGTCGAGACGTCCGTTTCGTTTCTCGTTTCGAGGAGATCTTGAGTTTGCAGGAACTACGCGAACATGCCGTCTCGCTCGGACACTTTCATCTGCTCCAGAAGGCCAACCGCCTGAGCGTCATGCCTGTGTCTGACGCGCAGTGGGCGTACATCTGCGCACTCCGGCCTTCCTGACCCGCTCGGGTCACAGAGACTGCGACCCCGACTGTTCACGAACCTTCACGAAACCTGCCGAACGTTAACGTCGACGCTCGAAGGGCCTCGACAGCGCACCGGGCGGGCTGGAATCCGGATCGGCAACCCAGAGGCCCGGGAGCGTTTTCTACTTGGTCCTGTTGATGTTGCGCATCGCCGGATTCGTTCTCGCCGGATTCGTTCTCGGGCGTCTGCTCGGTGGAGCCAGACGACGGCCCTTCGGGTCCTCATCGTACGGAGCGTCGCGCCCGATATCTGGGTGCCTTCCTTCGGGTGGGCGCCGGGGCCCGGTTGCCGTCGATAGGGTCGCGTTGGTCCGTGTTCGTCATGCCGGTGTTGTGCCCGGTGGAGCGTTCGAAACCAATTTCGGGCCCGGCAACCGCAAAGGTTGGCCCCACAGCGCCAAGTTGTGCGCACAGCGACGGGCCAGTGGTGCCAACCTGGCACGGTGACGCCAACTCTTCGGGCGGGGAGTTGTAGCGCCTGGAGCGAACGGAGAACGAGCAGGAGCTCGGCACCGGCAATCGCGAAACCGGACAGTAACGGCAAGGCACTGATGGCGATTGCGAAGTTCGCAGCGAGAGACGACGTGTGCGTGGTGAACCAACGACGAGCTCGTCCTTCGAATCGGACAAGCAGCAGTCCTGCGTCGACGAGCGTTGCGGCCAGACCGATGCCGTAGGCGCAGACCAGGGCGATGCCAAAGGGAACCCGTCCGAGTGCGATTTGCGCCGAGGAGGACCACGAGCGCCGATGGGCTCGGCACCATTCCGTCGGCAAGGCCCATGACGATAGGTTCGCTGCGTCGGACGTGAGCTCCCGGAGCGGGAAGAATGTGGCGTGGTCACCATGTGCGTGGTCGCCATTTTCGTGGTCGCCATTTTCGTGGTGGACGTGTTCGTGGTTGGCCTTTTGGGATGTTACGAACATGCAGGGACCCGCGACGACGCACGATGGGTCCGAGGCCAACGGCGAAGACCAGGACACCCGACGCAAGGGACGCCCATCGAAAGATGCTGCTCGGCGAAATGGCACTGGTTGCAGAGACCAATACTCCGAGGATCACGATTCCCACCGTGTGCGTCAGCGCAACGGTGGAGCCAATGGACATCATGTCACGACGGGTACCGCTCTGACTCAACCCGTACGCGGCCATGATCGTCTTTCCGTGGCCGGGCGCTAATCAATTAACGTCGACGCTCGAAGGGCCTCGACAGCGCACCGGGCGGGCTGGCGTTCTTGCGCAACAACACGAGGGCCAGGAGCGACGCGACATAGGGCACCGAGTTGATGATCTGCGGTGCGATCGTGAGGCCCCAAGGGGCGGCGTTGAAGCCAACTGCGGTGAACAGCGCAAAGAACATCGCCCCGAACGCCACCGCAGCCGGACGCCAGCGGCCGAAGATCACCGCGACCAACGCGATGAATCCCTGACCGGCCACCATGTTCTCGCTGAAGCCCGAAGCCGAACCCAGAGCCAACGCTGCGCCTCCGAGCCCGGCGAGTGCGCCGCACACCAACATGGCCTGGAATCGCGTGCGGTTCACGACGATGCCAGCAGAGTCAGCTGCGGCTGGCGTTTCGCCGACCGCTTTCACGCGAAGTCCCCAGGCCGTGCGATTCAACAGGAGCGTGCAAAGAACGATCACGATCAACAGGAGATACACGGTGGCCTTGGAGCGGAAAAGAATCTCCCCGAGGTAGGGCAGATCCTTCAGGCCGGCGATCTTCCAAGGACGAAGCGCTTCGACGTTCGTGAGGTCTGATCCGATGCGTTTGGCCACGATGGTGGTGATGCCCAGCGAGGCGAGGTTGACGCCGACCCCGACGACGATTTGATCCGCCTTCAACAGCAGCACCAGTCCGGCAATGAGGGTCATGACCGCCATCGACCCGACGATCGCAGCGAGGAAGCCGAGAAGTACGTTGCCGGTTGCCAGCGCTACCACGGCGCCAATACAGGAGCCCGAAAGCATGACGCCCTCGATACCGATGTTGATGACACCGGCGCGTTGGCTGAACGTCTCGCCCAATGCGGCGAAGGCGATAGGTGTGCCGTAGCGAATGGTTGGCGCCAGGAGGCCAACAGCGGTGACCGAACTCCAGTCGATTCCGGTTCGCATCACAGCGCCCCCGCCGTTGTGGCAACGAGTCCGTTGTTGCCGTTGTTGCCGTTGTTGCCGTTGTTACTCTTGTCTGTCGGTTCCGTCGGCGGGTCGGCAGCGACCACGGGTGTCTTTATCCGTTTCTGGAGATAGGCCATACCGGCGACGGCGAAGATGATCGTGCCCTGGATGACGATGACGAGCGCCTGTGGCACCTGGACCTGTGCCTCCAAAAGGTTGCCGCCGGCTCGAAGCGCGCCGAACAAAATCGCTGCGGGGATCGCCGCCATCGGATTGTTGTTGGCGATAAGGGCAACGGCAATTCCATCGAAGCCGTAGCCCGGGGAAAACCCGGGTCGGAGACGGTACTGCTCGCCGAGCAACATCGAGGTTCCGGCCAAGCCGGCGAGCCCACCGGCCCCGAACATGACGCCGACGCTCATGGTTCGAAGCGACACGCCATTACGAGCGGCGACCTGAGGATTCTTTCCGAGCATACGGATTCGAAACCCTGGCACCGTGCGTCGGAGGATGAACCACACAGCGATGGCGGCCAGGACGGCGATGATCACGCCGAAATGGAGCTGCGACGTCGTGTCGGGGAGGAGTCGGCCGAGGCGCGCGGCACCGGGAAGCTCACGGGACTGCGGCTCCGCCTCGCCGTCGCGGAGCAGGCCCTTCTGATCGACCACGTACTCGGTGATGTTCAGCGCGATGTAGTTCAGCAACAGGGTGACAATGACCTCGTTGACGCCGAGTCGGGCGCGCAGCCACCCCGCAATCGCGCTCCAGAACCCGCCACCGGCGAACCCAGCAATAAGCGCGCATAGCAATGGGATTGGTTGGGGGAGTCCGCTTGTTCCAAGTCCGGCTGCCACGGCACACGTGCCGCCGATGAAGATTTGCCCTTCGCCGCCGATACTGACCAAGCCGGCCGCGTTTGCGAGGATGAACCCGAGTGCCACAAGGAGCAGAGGGGCAGCTTTGTTGAGCGTGTTTCCGATCGCAAAACTCGACCCGAACGAACCTTCGAACAGAGCTGACATCGAGGCCCCGAGAGGCTTTCCCTGGAGGAGGATGATGACGGCCGCGACGGCGAAGCCGAAGAGTATTCCGAAAAGCGAGATACTAAGCTTACGTATGGTATCGCGAAGGTTCATGCGTCGGCCTTTGCATGGTCAGAATTTGGGTGTGTGCCAGAAGTGAGTCCGGCCATCAGTTCGCCGAGTTGTTCGGTTGTCGCATCGGCTCGATTGACGATGCCCACGATCGCACCTCTATAGAGGACGGCGATCCGATCGGAGAGTGCCAAGATCTCGGCGAGGTCTGAGGACACGAGGAGGACACCCGCGCCGTTGTCGCGGGTGGCGATGACTCGCTCAGTGATCTCCTCGATCGCACCGACGTCGAGGCCGCGTGTGGGCTGCGCCGCGACCAAGACGCTCACCGGTCGGCTGAGCTCGCGGGCGAGAATGGCCCGCTGTTGATTTCCGCCCGACAGGGATCGGATCAAGGTGTGCGGCCCGGGCGTCTTCACTCGGTAGTCCGAGATGAGATCGTTTGCGAACGAGTTGATGGCCGACCAGGAAAGCACGCCGCGGCGGCTGAACGGACGCTCGCGGATGCGGTCGCACACCAGATTCTCGCCCACGGTCATGTCGAGCACGCAACCGTTGTGGTGACGGTCCTCTGTAACGACTCGAACGCCGGAGGCCCCCATCGCGGTCGGTCCGACCGTCGTGAGGTCGACGCCGCCGACCACGATGGTCCCGTTCGTGGCGAACCTCGTGCCGCAGAGCACTTCGACCAGTTCTCGTTGGCCGTTGCCCTCGACGCCGGCCACGCCCACGATTTCACCAGGAGCTACGTCGACAGTGATGTTGCGCAAGCGGTCCACACCACCGTCTCGAAGCGAGACCGATCGCAGGGAGAGTGCCGGCGTAGCGGTCCGGTCCACTTCTCGGACCGGTGTCGATGAATCCGTAGTCTCCAGCCCCACGAAGCTTGCCGTCGTTCGCAGGCGGACATCTCGACCGACCATCAGGCGGGCGAGCGTCGGGCCATCAACGTCGGCCGTCTTCACGGTGCCCGCGCTGCGTCCGGCTCGAAGAACCGTGATTCGGTCAGTGACCTGAAGCAGTTCATCGAGCTTGTGGGTGATGAGGACGATTCCCTTACCCTCATCGGCCAGTGCTCGAAGCGTGACGAAGAGGTCGTGGATCTCCTGGGGAATCAACACCGTCGTGGGTTCGTCGAAGATGACGATTTCGGGCGAACGATACAGACACTTCAAGATCTCGACACGCTGGCGTTCGCCGACGCTAAGTGTGCCTACCTTCGTGCGTGGGTCGATATCGAGGTGGTACTGCTCGCTGATGGAGCGGATCTTCGATTCGATTGCCCGATTGGAGAGGACCCATGAGGGCTCTGCGCCAAGAACGACGTTCTGAGCAACGGTCATCGTGGGGACGAGCGCAAAGTGCTGTTGCACGATCGCGATGCCGGCCTCGAGAGCGGCACGCGGCGATGGAAGACGCACAGGCACACCACCGCGGATGATGGCGCCCTCGTCGGGTTGATACAGACCGTAGAGAATCGACATCAGTGTCGACTTGCCGGCCCCGTTCTCCCCGAGTAGTCCGTGAACCTCACGAGGCTCGACGGTGAAGGTAATGCCGTCATTGGCACGCACACCGGGAAAGACCTTCACGATGTCGCGCAATTCGGCGAGCGGGGTTGACATGTTCGAGAACCTCAGGCTGCTAACGGGTGAACGTTCGGTGACAGTAGGGGAGTGGCGGTGCGTGTGCGGTTTGGATCGTCGCGGCGTATTGGTGAACAGCAGTGTGGAGGCCGACATGATGTCGGCCTCCACACTGGCGAGAACGAATTGCCCTTTGTTACTTCGGCTGCAGGCCGATCTTGATCTCTCCGGCGATCAACTTCTTCTCGGCGTCAGCGAGGAGCTTGGCGGTTGCTGCCTTGGGGGTGCCAGCACAGAGAAGGACACCGAACGCGTCGGGGAATTCGAGGTTGGTTCGCTTGGATCCCGCTTTGAAGGTGCTGCTGGCAAAGGATTCAGCGATCGTCTTTGTGGCGAACGACGTGGAAGAGTTCACTGCCGCGTAGTAGATGACGCCGACCTTTGGATCGTTGCACTTGTTCGTCGTGTTGTTGATGAGCCGAATGCCGAGTTCGTCAGCCGCCTGCTCCTGGCCCACCAGGCCGCCGTTCATGCCGGTGAAGATGAACTTGGCGCCGGCGTTGCCCGCAGCGAGGGTGGCTTCCTTCGCCTTGGCGACGTCGTCCATGTTGCCGGTAAAGGTGTTGATGTATTCGATCGCCGGGTCGACGCTACGAGCTCCGTCGATGAAGCCGGAGGAACCCAGCTGGAGGGGGGCAATCGTGATTCCTGCGACACGGCCGATCTTCTTCACTCCCGGGTTTTCCGCAGCGACGAGGACTCCGGCGAGGTACGCCACCTGTCCTTCGGCGAGCGACCACGACGAGAGGTTCGTTCCCTCTTTCGTGCCGTTGACGCCGACGAACTGGACGTCGGGAAACTGCGGAGCAACGGTGGCGATGGCGTCGGCGAATTGTCCGCCGAGGGTCAGAACAACAGTCGGCTTCTGCGACGCGAGGTTCCGGACGGCTTCGGCCGCGGAAGCAACCGCAACGTTTTCCTGAAGAATGATCTTGCCGCCAACCTTCTTGGTTGCCGCAACGAGGCCCTCGTAACCGGACTGGCTGAAGGCCTTGTCCTCTTTCGAGCTGGGCAACACGATGGCGAAGACCAGGTCCTTCTTGGGCGCAGCCGTTGTCGTGGGCGCAGCGGTCGTCGCGGGTGCTTCGGTGGTCGGCGCGCCCTTCTTCGTGGTCTTCACTGCTTTCTTGGTCGTCTTCTTCGCTGCCTCGGCCCGAAAGCTCGGCGCAGCAACGAGGCCAACAACAATGAGGGCGGACGTGACCAGGTAGGTTCGACGGGTGGTGGCGGTGCGGGTCATAAAGGGTTTCCTTTGCGGGCCGTTGGGAACAGAAGTTGCAACGATTGCACATTCACCGGGGGGAATGTTTGCTGACTGTTTACCATTTCGCTACAGATTGTTGCGGCTCGGTTACGTGACGGGAATTCAAGACTTTCCCAAAGATGGTCGATTCTGTAGTGTGAAGCCACACTTGGCCCGCGAACCCGGTGTGCGCCGAAGAACCACTGCGTCGAAGAACAAAGAGATGAGTCGACCATGAAGAAGATGCTCTCCACCGCCGATCTAGCCCGCGATGACCGATTCGTTCGGATCAATCTCGAAGACACGATGTTCGATCCGCGAAGCGCCGCTGCTTCCAGCGGGCGAGCACGCAGTGGGTTCCGTCCCCAAGACGAGGACGCCCCCGACGCCGCTCGTCGACTCATGCACGGCATCTTCACCGGAGAGATCCAGGCGCTCGAGGGTGCCGGCCGAACCTGTTACGACTTCAATGTGGGGACCGGACCGGACGACGTTCCGTTCGAGCTGAAGCTCGATATGGCGCGCCAGTGCTGGGACGAAGCTCGACACTGCGAGATCAGCATCAAGCTCGGTGACCACATGGGCACCGAAATCGGCGAGTTCGCCGAACAGACAACGCTCTTTCAGGCGGCCTGCAACAACGATCCCGTCCTGCGCCTTGCGGGCGTCAATCGGGCCCTCGAAGGTCTGGCGATCGACGTCTTCAACACCATGCGCGACTTCGGCGACGGCACCGGCGACCCCGTGCTGTTCTTCTGCGAAGACTGGATGCTCGCCGATGAAGTGACACACGTGAAGATGGGTTCGGACTGGCTACGCAAAGTCACCGCCAACGACAAGGAACGACAGGGCCGAGCGCTCGAGTTCCAAAAGGCCGTCGACAAACTGTTTTCCTACGGTGGCTTCCGCGGGGAATCCGAAGAGAACCCGGTGCACCTGGCGAAGAACTTCCGTCGGTTGGCCGGTTTCAACGACGTCGAGATCGATGAGATCGTCGAACTCGCTGCGGCGTCGTTCGAAGAGGCCAAGGCGCGCCAATCCGCACGACTCGCAGAGATCAAGGCCACTCAGGCCGAGGCCGTTCCGGCCTAGTACCACCGCGGCGAGGCGCTCCAGCGCCCGGTCACCACAGCGCGCGTTCCCCAACGGTTGAGTCAGCAGCCCTGACACAGCCTCGCCGATTTCACAGCCCGAGCAGTCGCTCCGACGTGGGCAAGAACGCGTAACGGTCCATCCTTCGGGAGGGTAGCGTTCGCTGCGATGTTTTCTTCCGTAGTGCTGGCCACTGTCTTTGGAGTCCACAAGCTGTGGGCCTGGGTGATGATTTTCGGGAACGGCATGGCCGGACTCTGGTCGCTGGCTGCCCATAAGGCCGTGTCATTGCGTACTCGTTCGCTCTGGTGGTTCACGACGGCCGTACAGGTCTCGGTGTTCATCCAAGTTGCTCTCGGTGTGTGGATGGTGAGCCATGACAAGCTCAACCCTCCGCAGTTCCACCTCTTCTACGGATTCGTTGCCATCATCGCTGTAGGTATTCTGTACGCATACCGTTTTCAGTTGAAGCATCGGCTGTACCTTCTCTACGGATTCGGTGGACTGTTCATCATGGGCCTCGGCATCCGCGCCATGTTGAAAGCCAGCGGATCGTGAGTTTGTCTGGTGAGGTGCCTGTGCAACGGCGCCGTGTTGTGGTCCTGTTCGGCGGCCGATCTGCTGAGCACGAGGTGTCGTGCACCTCGGCGGTGTGGGCGCTGCAGAGCCTCGATCAGACGAAGTACGACGTCACCGCGATCGGGATCACCAAAGAGGGCCAGTGGGTTGCGAGCGAAAACGCACGAGAGCTCTTGGCGCAGAGTGCGGCAACCGGGATACACGCGTTTTCTCGAGTGAGTGCCGAGGGTCCCGTCGTACAGCAGCGTGATGTCTTGGCGGTGGCTTCATCGATATCGTCACCGACGTCGGCGCTCGTCCCCGATGCTCCCGGAGCGTTGCTTCCGATCGTGCTTCCCGTTTTGCACGGACCATTTGGCGAGGACGGCACGGTTCAGGGCATGTTGGAGTTGGCCGGAGTGCCGTTCGTCGGTTCCGGCGTCTTGTCGTCGTCGATTGCGATGGACAAGATCGTCGCGAAGACACTGTTTGGATCGGTCGGAATGCCTCAGGCCGACTTTCGATCCCGGCCGGTGTGGGACCTCACCGACACGGCTGCCTTCGCAACCTTTGAGGAAGAATGCCGCGGGGCATTCGGCTATCCGATGTTCGTGAAGCCGGCGAATCTTGGCTCCTCCGTGGGCGTCTCGAAAGTGGTCGATCGAGACGGCTTCGTCACCGCCGTCGAGTTGGCGGTCGGCTTCGACGACTGGGTGATCGTCGAGGAAGCCATCAACGGACGAGAGATCGAGTTCGCGGTCCTCGGTAATGAGCGCCCGATGATTTCCGTGCCGGGCGAGATCCTTCCGGGCAGCGAGTTCTACGACTACGACGACAAGTATCTGCTGGACTCCAGCACCTGTGAGATTCCCGCGAAGTTGTCCGACGCTGAGGTGTACGAAGGCCAGCGACTTGCACTGGAGGCGTACGCGACATTGCGCTGCGAAGGTCTCGCCCGCGTCGACTTCTTCTTCGACGACGGAACCGTTCGACCCAACGGGCGGGTGCCACGGGGCTGGTTGATCAACGAGATCAACACGATCCCGGGATGCACGCCAATTTCGATGTACCCCAAATTGTGGGAAGCCAGCGGTCTCGATGGGACCCAACTCCTCGACCGATTGCTGGAGCATGCAGTGGCACGTTTCGAGCGGCGATCGGGCCGCGTCGGTCGTACGCGTGGCTGAGGTTTGGTCGATGATCCACATGACGAGACTCTCGTGATCGCAGTTGGTGTGGTGGTCCCCGCCGGGGTCGCCGACGCAGTCCGCGATGTGACCGGAATCGGGGCGTTGGGTCAAACGCTTCCGACGGTGGGCGGCTTTTCCAACCTTTCCTTCCGGGTCGTGATCGAGAATCGTTTGTCGGTCGTGAAGGCGGCAACTGTGCCGGTGAAACGCGCCGACCTGCGACGTGAGGCGAAGGTACTGGGCGTACTCAGCGGCGTCGACGAATACACCTTGCCGATTCCCAAGATCGTTGCCCACGGTGATCACGGCGATTGGACCGTGACCGTGTTCGACGAGCTCCCGGGCGAGAACGGGCTTACGTTCTTGAGTCGACGATCGCTTGGCTACGTGCGTCAACGCTGCGTGGTGTTGGCGCGCCTCCTGCAAGCCGTACAGGCTGCGGCTCCGCAGCCACTTCGAGATCTCGATCTTGATATCGCCTCGCGTGTTGGTGCTCTTGTCCAGTTCGTGACCGACGGGCTCGCCCCGAGTGCGGAAACCGAGCAGATGTTGGCGGCACTGTCATCGCCTGCCGTCGGTCGTGGGATCAGCCTGGTTCACGGTGACTTCGGCATGCACAACGTGATGTGGGATGTCGATGTTCGTCGCGTCCGCGTAGGTGGACTGTTGGACTGGGAGTTCGCCGGTTGGGGCAGTCCGTTGACCGACGTGGCATGGCTGTGGTGGACGTTCCAGTTCCGCGGGATTGCCAAAGAGTTCTGGCCGCACTTTGTCCACGCATACGGGCGTGTCGCGCTTCTCGCGCTCGGTTTCGAGTCCAACGTAATACTCGATTTAGTACGTGTACAAATGATTCAGCTCTTGTCGAGGACTGACCCGGAGTCGGCCGCCCGGGCCGAGTGGCTGCGTCGATGGAGAGCGATCGACACCCTGTCCCTTCCGTTGCTTCCGGAGTAGTCCCGAGCGCGCGATGTCTGACCTCATCCTTCGTGCGCTCACCGGACAGGAGCCCGACATCGAACAACTCCTGGACGACATCGATGCCGTGCTGCAGGCTGCGTATCGAGCGCCTTCGTGGAAGTTCAGGGTCCAACGGTTTCTTCGGGTGCAGCCCGGTGGTTGGGTTGTCGCTAAACAGGAGAACGAGGTCGTCGCCGTCGGCGGGTGCATTGCGTATCCCGATGCAGGATTTGGTTGGATCGGGCTGATCGCCACGTCACCCTCATCGCAACGCCATGGAGCAGGGCGCACCGTCACACAGTGGGCTGTCGATCACCTGAAGTCGCTCGGCTGTGCATCGGTACTCGACGCGTCGCTGGCGGGTGCTCCTTTATATGTGCGCATGGGATTCGACGACGTCGGGGTTTCCGTTCTGATGGAGCCGTCGGTTGTTCCCATTCGATCGGGGACAGAATTGGTGACCACGATTACCCGCACCGATCTCGCTGACCTTGGCGCCTACGACCTCCCACGCTTTGGTGCCGACCGCAGTCGGCTACTCGATGTGCTCGTGCATGATCACCCCGGTCGCGGCGTCGTCTACCGCAACGGCGGAACCATTCTCGGGTACG
>JANOWU010000173.1:0-26606 GCA_031418035.1 Acidimicrobiia bacterium | reverse complement strand
ACTAGGCCAGGCCGAGCGCTTTCTTCTCCTCGTCGCTGAGCTTGGACAGCGCAGCGTTCTTCGTCTCTGCGGCTTTCGCCGCCTCTTCCGCAGCTTTCGCCGCCTCTTCCGCAGCTTTGGCCGCTGCAGCAGCCTCGGCCGCCACCTTCGCCGCCGCCGCGGACGCACCTGCCCTGTGCGCGGCTACCGCCCGTACGCCGACGTCGACACCGGCCATGAGCTCACCAGCGAGGAACTCCGGAGCACCACTTCGCCCACCCACCTCGAGGATCTGCTCTTCGATGGCGGTCATCGGCAGACCCGCGGCGTCGAGGGCAACTGCGACCTGCGCAAGATTCGCGTAGTCAGCCTCGTGAAGCGAGGTGACATCGACCGCCTTCGCGAAAGCATTCCAGGCGGCGGCTACGGAATCAGGAAGAGTCATCTGCAAAACCTAGCGGGGCCCGGGGGTTTGCGCCGACATGGAGATCAAGCCCAAAACTGGGCGTCAGAGTTTGGTGATGGAGAACGCCGGGATCACCCGTGGGGCGGCCTTCGTCACGTACTCACCGAACTGCGGCATCAGCGTCGCCATGGTTGCGAGCTTGGCGGCCGCTTCGTCGGCTGCGAGCTCGGTCACCTTCGCAGGAAACCTCTCGCTCAGATGCTCGACGTCGATCTCCGAGTTCGCGAGCAGGTTGAAGTACCAGTCGGGATGCTTCGGTGAGCCAGCGGCCGACGCGAACACAACCATCGAGTCGCCCTCGGTCAAGGCCACGAGCGGGATCTCACGCACCGCGCCACTCTTTGCGCCGACGGTATTGAGGATGACCAGTGGAGCGTCGCCGAACTGCGCAACCTTTCCGCCGTTCGCCCGAAACTCCGCAATGACCTGTGTGTTCCAATCGCTCATGCCTGAAGGTTACCGGGCTCACCGGGTACCCCCGAACAGCCGATCGCCACCTCCCGCGCGCACCAGCCCCGCGCGCGCCAGCCCTTCACGCTGCCCGACCTTCACACATCGCGACGCAGCCTCCACGCGCTGCCAGCCCCTTCACTCAACGGCGAGTAGCAGGGTGAACGGCAAGTTGTTGGTGGAGCAAACTTGCCGTCGACCCTGCAACTCGCCATCGAGTGGAGAAGGGGGCACCGAACCGCGCCTGCGGAACCTACGAGACCGCGCCTGGAGGCGCGGGCGAGCTAGTTGATGAGCTTGTCGCGACCGGCCCAATACGGCTCCCGAAGCTTGAACTTCTGGAGCTTGCCGGTGGCCGTACGCGCGAGCACGTCGCGGAACTCGACCGATGTGGGGCACTTGAAGTGGGCCATCTTGGATCGGCAGAAGTCGATGACGTCGCGTTCGGTCGGGACCGCAGCATCGGCTCGGAGCACAACAAGCGCCTTGATCGTTTCGCCCCACTTCGCGTCGGGAACACCGATCACGGCACATTCGGCGATCGCTGGATGTTGGAACAGGCAGTCCTCGACTTCGATCGAGCTGACGTTCTCACCACCCGAGATGATGACGTCCTTCTTCCGGTCCGCGATGACGACGTACGCACCGTCGAGATACCCGCCGTCGCCGGTATGAAAGTACCCGTCGGGCATCGCTTTCGCGGTTTCCTCGGGCTGTTCCCAATAGCCCTCGAAGACCACGTTACTACGTGCACATATCTCTCCTTCTTCGGAGATCTTGATACTTACCCCTATGGCCGGAGCCCCCGCTCGAGACAAGAGCTTCGAGCGTTCGAGAGAGTCGAGGGCGTCGTACTCTGCACGCTTACGGTTCATCGTCAGCAGCGGAGAGGTCTCCGTGAGGCCGTAGATCTGGATGAACTCCCAGCCCAACTCCGTTTCCACACGCTCGATCGTCTTCGAGGGCGGCGGTGCACCTGCCACCACGATTCGCATCAAATCACGACCGGGGATCGGTTCGCCGTTGGACGCTCGTTTCTCCGCTGCGTCAAGGGTCATGGCAACGACGGCCGGCGCGCCACAGGCGAAGTTGATCTTGTGCTTCTCGATCCGATCGAGGATCTCTGCGCCGTCGACCTTGCGCAGCACGACGTGGGTGCCGCCCATACCGGTGACGGCGTACGTCTGCCCCCACCCGTTGCAGTGGAACATGGGCAACGTGTGTATGTACACGTCGCGATCGCTCACACTGGCGTGCCATCCGAAGGTGACCGCATTCGTCCATGCGTTGCGATGGGTGATCTGTACACCTTTGGGTCGCGCCGTGGTTCCCGACGTGTAGTTGATCGTCGCAGTCGCATCCTCATCGGGTGCCCACGGCGTCGGCTCGGCCTCGTTTGCGCCGAGAGGAGCGAACAGTGCCGCATCGTCCTTGCCGTCGAGCACGATCAGCTTTTCGACCTCGACGTCCTTGACGACGTCGTACTGCTCGGGGTCAACGAGAAGAACCCGCGCCCCCGAATGCTTGATGATGTACGCAATCTCTTCGGTGTTGAGACGAAAGTTGATCGGCACCAGAACGCGTCCGTACTTCGACGTCCCCCAGAAGGAGATAAGAAACTTTGCCGAGTTCGGGCTCACGATCGCCACTCGGTCGCCGATACCGATGCCCATGTCTTCGAGTCGGCGCGCCATGCCGCGAACCCGCGCATTCATCTCGGCATACGTCAGCGAGCCCAGTGATCCGGCCACATCGGGTTCGTCGATGACACCGATTCGCTCGCCGTACACGAGTGCTGCACGGTCCAAGAAATCTGCAACGGTGAATGGAACCTTCATGGCACAACCCCTTCAAGAACATCTCGAGACAAACCACTAGTTTGCACGCTCCAGCTGACTGCTGTCACCTTTTGAGCGCCGTTCGGTGGCACACTCGGGCCATCGCGATCGGCAAGACTGAGGGACTTATGACGTTCGAACGAGTTGGAGTTATCGGCGGGGGTCTCATGGGCTCCGGTATCGCCGAGGTTTGTGCACGGGCCGGACTCGAGACGGTGATCGTCGAAGCGAATCCAGCGGCCGTCGACGCGGCCCGGAGCCGAGTGGAAGGTTCGCTGAACCGAGCCTTACGGGCTCAGAAGATCGATCAGGCGGCATTCGAGAGAACGCTCAGCTTCGTGACCTATACCGACGACTACAACTCGATGGCCGACCGCGATCTCGTCGTCGAGGCAATCATCGAGAACGAGAAGGCGAAGCTCGACATCTTCAAACGGTTGGACGGCATCGTCACGAGCGAGCATGCCGTGCTCGCATCGAATACCTCGTCGATTCCGATCATGAAGCTGGCCATGGCGACGCAGCGACCGAGTCAGGTCATCGGTATTCACTTCTTCAACCCGGTCCCGGTCTTGAAGCTCGTGGAACTCGTCACGTCGTTGTTGACGTCCGACGAAACGGTGACCCGAGCCAGCGGGTTCGCGACCGACATCCTCCACAAGCGGGTCATCACGTCCAAGGACCGAGCGGGGTTCATCGTCAACGCGCTGCTCATCCCGTACATCCTCAGCGCGATTCGCATGATGGAGTCAGGCTTTGCCACCGCAGAAGACATCGACGCCGGCATGGTCGAGGGGTGTGCGCACCCGATGGGACCGCTGCACCTCGCCGACCTGATCGGCCTCGACACGACGATGGCCGTCGCCGAATCGCTGTACTCGGAGTTCAAAGAGCAGCTCTACGCTCCGCCTCCCCTGCTCGCCCGTATGGTCGAAGCGGGGCTCCTCGGTCGCAAGACCGGTCGCGGGTTCTTCCACTACTCGAAGTAGGCGCGCCGATGTCCGGTAAGCAGGCTTTTTGCAGGAGTGCTACCGCTTGCTTAAGCCGGGCGGCACGACCGTTCTTGGTCACGTTCTCGCTTCACCGGCGACAACGTGTCCACGTATGCGTTGCCGATATGGAGAGAAGTACGTCAGTACTTGAGCGACACGGCGAAGAACAGCGCGCCGACGGCGCCGAGCGAACTCGCCGCGCCGCCGATGGCGAGCATCGGGACCCGAAGCTTGGGTTTGGTCCGCCCAACGACTGGTCCGGCGGTGTGCAGCAGGGCGCCGAACAACGTGATCAGGTAGCACGTCATCTTGATGCCGAACTTGGCGTTGTACGAACTGGGCTGGTCGCGAAACTCGATGAGCAGCGCGTTCCAGATGCCCGTAAAGGTGACGACGACCAGCGCAGGCCAACTGACCCGACCGAATTGACGTGCAACGGTACGGGGCGCGTCGGGACCCAGCGTCCGAACCGCGGGCATGAGACCCATCATCACGAGCTGTCCGCCCACCCACACCACGGCGGCCAGCACATGAACAAACATTCGGATGGTGTTCCACGAGATATCCACGGCGGACACACTAAGACACGGACACTCGAAGACAACCGCGTCCCGCCGTGTCTCGTAAGGTCAGAGCATGTTGCCCAGCCGTGCCCTTGTTCGTCGACCCAGTCCCCGTATTGCCGAGAGTGAAGTCACACATATCGAACGTCAACCCCTGGATGTGGCCCGGGCGTTCGCCCAACACAACGACTACGTGGAATTGCTGGCGTCAATGGGTCTCGACATCATTGAGCTGCCCGAGGCTCCGAACCACCCCGATGGCCTGTTCGTCGAAGATGCCCTGGTCATGATCGACAAGTTTGCCGTGGTCACGCGCCCGGGCGCGCCGTCGCGGCGTGGTGAAGTCGACGGCCTGGTGGAGTTCGTCGAGGCACTGGGCCTGCGTTCGGGCAACATCGAGGCACCCGCTCGTGTTGACGGCGGCGACGTGTTGGTCACCGCAAGGCACGTCTTCGTCGGTCAGACCTCTCGATCGAACGCCAACGCGGTCAAACAGTTCGATCGTTTCGCTCGCCCCCTGCGTCGCCAGGCCCTGGCCGTGCGTGTCGACGGGTGTCTGCACCTCAAGTCGGCGATCACTGCGCTTCCCGACGGATCACTGATCTCTGTACGGGGCTGGGTGGACCGTGAGTTCTTCGAGAAGCACGGCTACACGGTGCACGCTGCGCCCGAGGATTCCGGCGGCGACGTCTTGTGCATCGGCGACACCGTCGTCCTCCCGGCGAACGCTCCGGAGACGGCGGCGATGCTTCAGACCCTCGGGTTCGCGGTCCGGACGATCGATGTCGGCGAACTCCAGAAGATCGAAGCCGGAGTTACCTGCATGAGTGTCCTGATCTAGGGGTTTGGCCGCCGCGTTCGCGGACGGTGCCAGGTCGGTGTTGACCAGTCTTGGTCTAGCGCCTGGGTGGTGTGGATGGTGGTCATTTCGTCAAGGCACTTGTACAATTCGTAAATGTCCGTCGTTGCCCCGAATTCGATCGACGGGGTGCTGGCTGCACTGCGCGAGCAACCCGAAGCCCACCTGTTGGCGGGAGGGACGGACCTGATGGTCGAAGTGAACTTCGGCCATCGTCGCCCACCGTCGGTGATTGCGCTCCGCAGCGTCCGAGAATTGCGCGAGCGTCGGCGCGTTGGCAACACCGTGTCGTTGGGAGCGGGAGTCACCTACGCCCATCTCGCAGCGCCCGACATCGCCATGACGCACCCGGCCCTGGCCGCAGCGGCCCGGACCGTGGGTTCACCCCAGATCCGAAACGCCGGAACACTCGGCGGCAACGTCGGCACCGGCTCGCCCGCCGGTGACACCCTTCCCGTGCTTGCCGCATTCGACGCCGTCATCCGGCTGACGTCCACGGACGGCTCCCAGCGAGCCGTGCCGTGGAACGAGTTCTTCCTCGCCCCGAAGCGAACCGCTCGGCGGAGCAACGAACTGATCACCGAGATCGACGTTCCCGTTCTCAACTCCCGGCAGGACTATCTGAAGGTCGGCACCCGCAATGCGATGGTCATCTCTGTTGCCGGGCTCGCGATGGTCATCGACATCGACGGTCGCAACGTCCGCTGCGCGCTCGGTTCCGTCGGTCCGGTCCCGATTCGCGCGAACGACGCCGAAGCATGGATTGCCCAACAGATCGATTGGGACGCACTACGTGTAGGTGACGACGATGCGCGTACCTTCGGCGCGATGGTCGCTGCAGCGTCGAAACCGATCGACGATCACCGCTCAACGGCCGACTATCGCCGCCACGCAGTCGGTGTCATCGCCCAGCGAGCGCTTCAGCGATTGCTGTCGCCGGACTACGAATCCACTTCCCAGAACACCAACTAGGTAGAACGTACACATATGGAATCGAACAGTCTTACGTACGAACTGACGATCAACTCGGCCACTCATGTGGTCACCGATGCCTGGATAGGTGAGAGCCTTCTGTACGTCCTGCGCGAGCGGCTCGGCCTGCCGGGCGCGAAGAACGCCTGCGAGCAGGGTGAGTGCGGATCGTGCTCGGTGCTCATGGACGGCGACCTCGTGTGTTCCTGCCTCGTACTCGCCGCATCGGCGTCCGACGCGATGATCACCACGGTGGAAGGAATCGCCACCCATGATCCACTCACCGACGAGCGCGGGCTCTCGAGCGTTCAACAGGCGTTCGTGGATGAGGGCGCCGTGCAGTGCGGCTTCTGCACTCCCGGTCTGATCGTGGCCGTTCATGATCTTCTGGAACAGAGTCCCCGCCCAAGCGAGTTGGAGATCCGAGAAGCAATCAGCGGAAACCTGTGCCGCTGTACCGGATACGGACGGATCTTCGCGGCGGTCGACGCCGCGATCGAGGCCCGCTCGCAAGGAGCATCGACGTGAGCACGGCTACGGCAACGCCGACTTCCACGGCTCGCGACCATGCCATCGGCACCTCGGCTCCTCGACCCGACGGCATTCCGAAGGTCAAGGGAGAGTTCGTCTTCTCCTCTGACCTGTGGGCCGAGGGAATGCTCTGGGCACATATCGTTCGATCGCCACATCCATCTGCGCGCATAGTATCTGTCGACCTGAGCGCGGCATACAAGATCGAGGGAGTCCGTGCGATTATCAGCCAAGACGATGTCCCCGGCAAAAAGATCTTCGGGCTCGAACACCCCGATCAACCGGTGTTCGCTGACGGTGTGGTTCGGTTCTTCGGTGAAGCTATCTGCGCAATCGCTGCGGACCACCCGGAGACGGCGCGTCGGGCCGGCGAGGCGATAGTCGTCGTCTACGACGTCCTCGAGCCGCTCGTCGACCCCGAGCTCGCGATTACGGCCGACCCGATCCACCCCGACGGAAACGTGTTTCGACATCTCGTCATTCGTCACGGCGACCAGAGTGCGGTTGGCGAGGTTCAAGTCGAGGGAACGTACGAAGTCGGCATGCAGGACCAGGCGTTCATGGGACCCGAGTCAGGGTTGGCCATTCCCGACGCCGACGGCCAAGGCGTCGAACTCTACGTGTCGACGCAGTGGCTCCACTCCGATCTTTGGCAGACTGCGGCCTGCCTTGGACTGCCCGACGAAAAGGTCCGCCTAACCCTCTCCGGCGTTGGCGGCGCCTTCGGTGGTCGCGAAGACGTAAGCATGCATATATATCTTTCCTTGCTCGCCTTGAGGACGGGGCGGCCGGTCAAGATTGTCTACTCGCGACTCGAAAGCTTCCTGGGGCACGTGCATCGCCATCCCGCCCGCATGTGGTTCCGCCATCACGCCACACGAGACGGACGGATCGTCAAGGTCGAAGCCCGCATCGTGCTCGACGGAGGTGCATATGCGTCGACGTCGAGTGCGGTTGTCACGAATGCGGCGTGCTTTGCGACCGGCCCCTACAAGGTGCCCAGCGCAACGATCGATGGGTGGGCGGTTCGAACGAACAACCCCAGCTGTGGCGCCATGAGAGGCTTCGGTGCCGTACAGACCTGCTTCGGTCACGAGAGCCAGATGGACAAACTCGCCGATGCCCTCGGTATGGACCCGATCGAGCTGCGTCGAATCAACGCGATGGCTTCCGGTGACACGCTCATCACCGGTCAGGTGGTCACCGGCGCACTTCCGACACGCGAGGTGATCGACGCGCTGGCGAATCACCCACTCCCGACCGACACTCGAACCACCGACGACATGATGGCCCGTCCCGGCGGTGCGGGTCGTACGGCCGACGCTGCTCACGTTCGTCGAGGCGTCGGATTCGCCGTCGGTTGGAAGAACCTGATGTTCGCCGATGGATTCGACGACTACTCCACCGCCGCCTGCTCGATCGATCGAGGTGTCGTGTCGATCAAGTGCGCGTGTGCCGAGGTCGGGCAGGGTTTCGTGACGCTGGTGCAACAAATCGTTCGGACGGAATTCGGGATCGACGACATCATCATCGAGCCCGCCGACACCACCATCGGCAGCGCGGGTTCGACGAGTGCGAGCCGACAAACGTGGATGTCGGGTGGCGCCGTGAAGGGCGCATGCGAAGCAGCACGCACGACACTGCTGAAGCGGCTCGCGATCGCCCACAACGTCAACATCGAAGCGTTGGAGCTTGTCGACGGACGAGTGCGGTCGCTCGACGGAAGCGTAGATCTCTCCCTCGCCGAGGCGACCGAGACGCCCGTTCGAGAGCTCCTCGAATTTCATCACGCGCCGACCTTTCCCCTCGATGAACACGGCCAGGGCAACGCGCACGTCAGCTTCGCCGTGGCCGCTCACCGAGCCGTCGTCGACGTCGACATCGATCTCGGGCTGCTTCGGGTCGTCGAGATGGCAACAGCACAAGACGTCGGTCGGGTTCTGAATCCCCTGCAGGTGCTCGGACAGCTCGAGGGTGGCACGGCACAGGGCGTTGGGCTCGCGGTGATGGAGGAGATCATCCTCCACGGCGGCAAAGTTCGAAACGCCAGTTTCACGGACTACCTCATCCCGACGGCGTTGGACATGCCGAACGTCGTCATCGCGGGTCTCATCGAACAACCCGAACCCGGTGCGCCCTACGGTGCAAAGGGTGTGGGCGAGCCACCAACGATTTCTTCGACACCAGCGATCTCGTCGGCCGTGCGTGTGGCCACCGGGTTGGGGCTCCCGCGCGTGCCGATCCGACCCCAAGACATCGTCGGCTGCTGAGGCCCTCTCCGCAAGTTTCGAGATTCAGATCGCCTGTACCAGAATTACAACGTGACACACCGTCGGCCACTCGCCGCTGATCAGATTCGCAGCATGTGCGTTCGCCGCGCCGACGAGGTCGTTCTGGTTGATCCGGTGAACGATCGGGTGTCGACCGGGCGGGAACTGGCGTCGGAGATCGACCGGGCACGGCGTGCGTTGGCCGACCACGGTGTTCGACCGGGAGACCGAGTAGGTCTTCATCTGCCAACGAGCGTCAGTCTCGTTGTCGCATTCCTGGCGGTGTGGGAACTCGGCGCGACCTACATCCCGCTCGACCAACTGCTTCCAGATGCCAGATTGAATCTGTTGATCGACGAGACTGGCGCCGCCGTCGTGATCTCCAACCGACCGAACGCACCGACCGGGACCCTGAAGCGGGCGCGAGCGATCACCCCGGACGTGTGGACCGACGATGCCGGGCACGCGCCGTCACCGGTTGTCGAGGTCTCGTCGAGCTCTGCCGATTGCGCGTACATCGTCTTCACCTCAGGTTCGACGGGGCGTCCGAAGGGCGTTTGCGCCACCCATGAGAACCTTGGTGCCTTCGTCGATTCGTGGGATTGCGTCGTCGACCCGAACGAGCCCGGTGTGTGGCTCGCGTCCACTTCGTTTGCGTTCGACCCTTCGGTGGTCGAACTCATCTGGACGCTCGCGCGGGGCGCAACGGTTGTCCTTGCTCCATCCACCGGCTTGAAACATTCAATAGGTGAACTTATTGAACTGCACAAGGTCACACACTTTCAGTGCACACCAACACGGGCCAAGGTGTTGATCGACGATCCCTTCGAAGCGAAACGACTCGGACTGCTCAAACACATCATCATCGGCGGAGAGGTTCTTCCGAGCAGTCTCGTGACTCGCCTCTATGCCACGGGAATCGAGCGGGTCACGAACGTCTATGGGCCGACCGAAACAACAGTGTGGGCCTTCGCGTACGAAGTTCCCCGAGGTGCTGGAGATCCGATTTCGATCGGATACCCACTGCCGGGCATCATGACCAAGATCGTTCCCATCAATGAACTCTCCGGCAAAGGCAGGGAGATCGGCGAACTGGTCATCGGTGGGCCCTCGGTGAGCCCGGGCTATCTTGGCGGCGTCGGGCACGATTCTCCGTTCTTCGTCGACGGTGATACCCGTTGGTATCGGTCTGGCGACATGCTCTCCGAAAACGAGGACGGCTCCTTCGATTTCCACGGTCGACGAGACTCACAGGTCAAGCTGAACGGCGTGCGCATCGAGCTCGGCGAAGTCGAATCGGCCTTCGAGTCCGACCCCCACGTTGCCCAGGCGGTCGCCGGTGTTCTGCAAGACGAACTCGGCCAGGACCAACTTGCCTGCTGGTTCGTCGCCGGTCCCGGGGCTCCCGCGGCCCACGTCGACCTCGTCGACCTTCGACGCCGGATGAGATTGTCGTTGCCGGGTGGGCTCATACCGGCCGTCATCGCTGAGGTCGAAGCATTTCCTCTGACGCCGACCGGAAAGGCTGATCGTCGTCGCCTCGCCGAACTTGCCCACAATGGCGACAGTCCCCAAAAGCGTGTCGCGACCCGAGCCGCTGCTCGTGCCGTTGCCCCGGACGCGAATGCTCCGGACACGTACGATTCCGATCGGGCTCGCTCGCATTTCGCCGTGTGCCTCGACGTCGAGAACCTTGGCCCTGACTCGAACTTCTTCGAATTGGGCGGCGACTCGCTCGGAGCAGCCCAGTTGGCAAACCTGATCCACCGAGAACTTGGTATCACCATCCCTCTACGCGCCATTATCGAGGCTCCGACGCCACAAGCCTTTGGCGCGTACGTGGAAGCGGTACGGACGGGCCGCACCCCGGCAGATCCGGCCGCCGGAAAGGTGTTGGTCCGCTTCGGGCCTCGCCGCAACGTCCCGCAGCTCTACCTCGTTCACGGCGACGGTGGCAACGTGTTGGGGTTTCGCGAACTTGCCCTGCGGTTATACGACCACGCAGATGTAATAGGTGTACAGGCAATTGGCGTGGAGCCAAACTGCGAACCGGATCCTGACCTGGCCGCCATGGCGAACCGTTACGTCGATGCGATTCGTGCCGATCGCGCGGCAGCGGGCGATGACTCCGTGCTCCTCCTCGGTGGCTATTCTGGCGGCGGAAAGATCGCCGTGGCGATGGCCGGCCGATGGGACGACCGCAATGTGGGCCCGATTGCGCTACTGGACGCTCCGGTGTTGGAGCGACTTGCTCCCTCGAAGCTGCGCCGAACCGGCTCGGTGATGTTGTCGGCGTGGCGACGCGGACCGCAGTCGCTGACGCAATGGGCGCAGATGAGCGCGCGGGCATGGACCGTTCGCTTCGAAGCGCGAGCGAGGGAGATCGAACCTCGCTTTGCCTACGTCGAGTCCGTCGTGAGCGCAGCAACCGCCGAAGCGCCCCCGCCGTCCCGTGTGCCGAACGGAGCGTTCGTCATCCGGGTCATGGAACGAAACCCAGTGTTCTTCAGCGATTTCAACTGGGGTGCTGTTCTACGCACGGAGGTCCCCGAACACTGGATTCCCGGCCACCATCTCACGATGTTTCAGCCACCGAACCTGGATGCGCTCTACGAAGCTCTGCTTGCGGGCTTCGCAGACTTCCTTGCGTGAACTACGCGAAAAGCGAGTCGCCGATGAATGCGTCGGCCGACGAAACCCCCGGCGGAATCACGAAGAGCGCCGATCCAGTGTGCTGCAGGTACTCCGAGAGTGCATCCTCGCGAGCGAGTCGATTTTGTAGGGGCACATATTGATTGACAGGGTCTCGGACGAAGGCGAGGAAGAACAGCCCGGCATCAAGGCGACCGAGCCCATCGGTGCCGTCCGTGAAGTTGTAGCCGCGCCGCAACATCGCATGTCCGTTGTTGGAGGTCGGGTGGGCCAAGCGGACGTGAGCGTTTCGAGCGACGATCGGTTCATCGTTTCGACCCATCATGGCGAAGTCGACGCCGGCGAACTCGTCGCCTCCCGACAGCGGAGCGCCACTGGACTTTTGACGCCCGAAGATCGCTTCCTGTTCGCCGAGCGATGTTCGATCCCAGGTCTCGATACGCATGCTGATTCGCCGAGCGACAAGGTAGGTACCGTTGGCGAGCCACGATTGGTCGTCGGCGGGCTGAACCCAAACGTGTTCGTTGATGGTGGCCGCGTTCTCTGCTTTCAGGTTGGCCGTACCGTCTTTGAAACCGAACAGGTTCCGAGGGGTGACTTGGGTCGTCGATGTCGACGACGTGCGCCCGAATCCGAGTTGTGACCATCGAACCGTCGCGCTGCCGAACGCGATTCGGGCGAGATTGCGAACCGCATGCACCGCAACCTGCGGGTCGTCGGCACAGGCCTGTATACAGAGGTCTCCATTGCTTCTCGCCGGGTCGAGTCGATCACCGGGGAAGTGCGGAAGATCAATGAGTCCTTTCGGGAGACGCCCGCCGATCCCGAAGCGATCGTTGCCTTCACGGTCGACGAAGAGCGAGCGTCCGAACCCAAACGTAATGGTCAGACGCGATGGTGGAAGATCGAGCGCTTCACCGGTGTCATCAGGAGGCGCAGCGGCGAGGCCGTCGACCGCTCCGTAGCGGCCAACTGCGGCACCACGGGTGAGTTGCTCCGCCGCCTCTGTCCATCGCCGAAGAAGCTCGACGACATCTGATCGCTTCGTCGTGACGAGGTCGAAGGCGGCGAAATGGAGTCGATCCTGTGCGGGCGTGACGATCCCGCTCTGGCTCTCCCCGAAGAACGGCACGCGTTCATCGGCGAGCGCCCCGTTCGAGGACTTGCGATCGCCAGAGACGACTAGGGCACCGGTTCCCAGGCCCGCCGCGGCGATCCCCGCGCCTCCCAGAACGAAGAACTTCCGCCGAGAAAGCTTGCGTTCCGATTGGCCGGAGTTCGTCGAGTCGCTCATAACGCCACCGTTGCGGTGAGCTTCGAGAGCGGTTCACTCAACGCATTGACGGCGTCGGCCAAAACCTTGACTTCATCGGACGTCAACTCTTTGTACCCTTTGAAGCCGTCGTCCTTGCGGTGAGAATCGAGGAGCGACTGCAATGACGCAAACCGTTCCGTCAGCGTTTCGGACAGCGCTTTGTCTTTGGCAGTCACTACGGGTTCGAGGACTTCGAACGCGATCCGTGCCCCGTCGACGTTGGCTTGGAAGTCCCACAGATCCGTGCCCGACCAAATTTCTTCTTCGCCGGTGACCTTCCCGGTTGCCACCTCGTCGAGAAGCTCCTTCGCCCCGTTGCCGAGCTGCGTGGGGGTGTACGTCAGGTCCTGAATCCGCGAGCGGAGGTCTTTGGTGTCGGTAACCAACTGATCGGCGATCTTCGCCCGCTCCGCCGGCGACATTGCTTTGTACGCCGGATCGCCCTGCGGCCACAGGTCTTTCTCGATCCGGTGCCACCCCGTCCACGTCTGACCGGCTTCGAGATCGGCCTCGCGCAGGTCGAGCTTGGGGTCGAGATCGCCGAACGACTCCGCAACCGGTTCAATGCGTTCCCAGTGCATCCGCGTCGGGGCATACTTCTCGCGAGCCGCATCATCGTTTCCGCCCTTGTACAGTTCGACGAACTCCGCCGTGCCGACGACCAACTGATCCGCCTGGTCACGAACATAGGAAGCGTACTTATCAGTAGCCGCTGTCAACTGATCCGCGAATTCGCCCTCGGGAGTGAGGTCAGTACCAGAATCGGTCACTTCGAAATCCGATCGAATTCCGTCGCCCACCATCCCCGGCTTGCATGCCCCGAAGTACTTCCCTGGTCCGGCGGTGACGATCAGTTTTCTCGTGAGCCCCGGTCCGATGTTTTCGACTTCACCGATGATCTTCAAACCGTCGGCCCCGAGAAGGTAGAACTCCGTCACCTTCGAGCCGCTGTTCTTCACGTCGAAGGTTATGTTGCCGCTGGGTGCGCTCTTCGGCGATACTCGGCATTCCTTATCCGTGCTTACGATCTTGATTGCGTCGGTTCCGTCAGCGTCGGATGAACTTTCCTTCTCCGTGCATGCAGAAAGCGCCATCGCGATGCCCACCGCAACCACCATGGGCAGCAGCTGTTTTTTACGCAACATTGCGGAATCCTTAGTTTTCGAGCGACACATGGGAAGTGGTGCGTGGAGCCGGAGTCGTCGGCGACTGCACACGAGGCTTTCCCGAACGGCGGAGGAACAACACGAGCGTGGGAACGACGTAGAGCACCCAGGCGAGCGCCTCGAGTTTCGACGTCGTGGGTGAGAAGTTGAACGTTCCCTTGAGAAGTGTTGCGTACCAGCTACTCGGGGGAATCTGCGCGCTGACGTCGAATGCCAGATCGGTGAGTCCGGGTAGCACCCCCGCCTCTTGAAGATCGTGAATGCCGTAGGAGAGCACGCCACCGGCGATGAGAACGAGCAGAACACCCGAGCGTCGGAAAAACTTTCCCAAATCCAAGCGCATCGTCGTTTGGGTGAGTGCCCAGCCGAGGACAACTGCGGTCAACAAGCCAGCCGACCCGCCGAGCAGGGGGCTGGTGTTCGAGCCCGTCGCCTGCGCCGCCGCCCACAGGAACAGCGCCGTCTCCAAGCCTTCGCGACCGACGGCCAGCAGCGCAAGAACGAACACACTCGATCCGCCAACGGCGAGCGCAGTATCGAGGCGTCCCTCCAGATGCGACCGTAACGATCGAGCCGTTGCCGCCATCCAAAACACCATCCAGGTCACGAAACCAACGGCGACGATCGACAGCGTCCCCCCGATGATTTCCTGGGCCTCGAAGCTCAGCCCGCGTGGTCCAAAGGTCAACAGCGCGCCGAACGCCAGGGAGATCGCAACGGCCGCACCGACACCCAGCCACACGTAGCGAAGCATCGCTCGCCGGTTCGTCCGAACCAGGTACGCGACGAGAATGCCAACGACCAGCGACGCCTCGAGGCCCTCACGCAGACCGATCAAGAAGTTCGCGAACACGAGCCAATTATAGGTCTGCCTAAGTTCCTATGTAAAGAGAACCTTTTGTGAGGCCGCGAGGCCGGGATTGCTACAGACGCTCGCCGTTCTTCGGATCGAAGAAGTGCATATGCGACGTGTTCACGCTGATGTCGATCACATCGCCCGGCCGAATCCGGCTTCGAGCGTTGAAGCTCCCCACAAACGTCGATGCCGAATCGGTGGCGATGCGGTTCAATTCGTCTTCATCGTCGGCCTTCTTTGCGCCGTCACTGAATATCTGCTGGGCGTCGACACCGAAGTGGACCATGACCTCAGAACCGAGAGCCTCGGTGATATCGACCTTTGATCGCAGGGTTCGCTCCGGTGGTGCCGACTCGTACGCAACGTCTTCCATGTCTTCGGGACGGATCCCCACGACGATCGTGCGACCATCGGTCGCCTGCTCCAAGCCGTGGTGGTCGGCAACCAACGCCGGGTCGAGCAGCAGCTTCTGGTCACCGAGGTGCACCCACATGCCCGCAGCGTCTTTGGTGACCGTTCCTTCACAGAGGTTCATGGGAGGAGAACCGATGAACCCGGCCACGAACAGATTCGCCGGATTGTCGTAGATGAACTGCGGTGTGTCGACCTGCTGGAGCACACCCTTCTTCATAACGGCGACGCGCGTGCCCATCGTCATGGCTTCGATCTGATCGTGGGTCACGTAAATCGTGGTGACCCCGAGACGCTGTTGAATGCGTGCGATCTCGCCTCGGGTCTGCACTCGCATCTTGGCGTCGAGGTTGGACAGCGGCTCGTCCATGAGGAACACCTGGGGTTCACGCACGATCGCACGTCCCATGGCGACACGTTGACGCTGACCACCGGACAACTGCTTCGGACGGCGATCGAGCAGCTCGTCGAGACCGAGCATGCGTGCAGCTTCCTGCACCCGCTTGCGAATGTCGTCCTTGGGCATCTTTTGGAGCTTGAGTCCGAAGCCGATGTTCTCCGCAACCGTCATGTGCGGGTAGAGCGCGTAACTCTGGAACACCATGGCGATGTCGCGGTCCTTCGGGGCCACTTCGTTCACCCGACGATCACCGATTCTGATCTCGCCACTCGTGATGTCTTCGAGACCGGCGATCATTCGCAGCGCAGTGGTCTTGCCGCAACCGGAGGGCCCCACGAGCACCAGGAACTCCCCATCGGCGATGTCCAGGTTCAAGTCGATCACGGCTTCGAAGCCGTTGTCGTACTTTTTGCCAACGTGCTCGAGCGCTACTGAAGCCATGATTCTCCCCAAAAGGCGGGCCACCTATATGTGACCAAAGAACATCGTACCTTTCGTTTTCACCTTCATGCTCCGCCGTGGGGGAGGTGTCCCGAGCGTCAGTGCACGTGTCCCACGGACCCGCGACGCGACGACGCGACGAAGGCAAACCCGAACAAGAGCGTGCTCACCAGCACGATCAACGGTCCCGACGGCAGGCTGCCGTCCTTGAGATGCCAGCTGGCCAACATGCCGGCGAACCCGCAGAACGCTCCGATGACCGTCGACAGGGCAAGGAGCTTCGGGAACGAGTCGACCAGCAAGCGGGCGATGCTCGCCGGAATCACCAAAGTGGCAGCGACAAGCGTGACGCCGATGACGTTCATGGTCACCAAGATGGCCGAGGCGAGCACGAGCATGAGAAGAGCGTCGACCCGAAAACGGTTCACGCCCATCACTTCGGCGACGTCGGGATCGAACGTGTTGAACAGCAGCGACCGGTACCGGAAGAAGATCACGATGCTGGCCAAGATGGTGACCCCCACAACACGGACAACGTCGGCGCGGGAGGTGCCCAGAATCGAGCCGAAGACCGCGGCGTCGAAGTTCTGCTTCGGACCCGTCGCAATCTTGAACGCCACGATGCCCATCGCGTAGGACCCGGTCGTGATGACGCCGATCGCCGCATCAGCACCCAACTTTCGCCGATTCGTGACAGCAGTCGTCGCGAGCGCCGAACCGAATCCCCACAGGCCTGCCCCGAGGAACGGGTTCACTCCGACCAACGTCGAAAGCGCAAACCCGCCGAAGATGGAGTGAGAGAGGCCATGCCCGATGTAGCTCATGCCACGCAACACCACGTAGACGCCGATGAGCCCGCAGAGGGCGCCCGACACGGTGGCGACCGCGACACCATTTCGAAAAAACGCATACTGGAAGGGTTCGAAGAGATTTGACATGTTCGCTTACGAATTCGCTTGTCAGCCAGCGACCGGTCGGAGCGGACTCACGGCCCGTCGATCGACTATCACGGGCAGACCACCATGAATGAGAACGTCCATCGGCGCGCCGAAGGTCGCTTCCAATACGTCGGGTCGCAGGACATGAACCGGCGGACCGGCGTCGATGACTCGTCCGTTCACGCACACGAGGGTAGGGAGGTGCGCGGCGATGCCGTTGAGGTCGTGGGTCGTGAGCACGATCGTCACGCCATCGGCATTCAGATCGCCGAGCAAGTGCATGATGTCGTGGCGCGTCTTGACATCGACCCCCGACGTCGGTTCGTCGAGCAACAGGACATGAGGCTTGTTGAACAGGGCGCGGGCGATGAACATCCGCTGTTGTTGGCCACCGGAAAGCTGTCGGATCTGGCGATTCTCCAGACCACCGAGGCCGAGGTGGTCGAGGATGAAACACAACTCGCCGTGTTCCTCCTTGCTCCGCCACGGCAGAATGCGCCCTCGGGTGCGTCCCATCAGCACCGCTTGGCCGACCGTGACGGGAAAGTCCCAGGACACCGACTCGACCTGAGGCACGTAGCCGACGCGAAGGTTGGTGGTACGTACGCACGTTCCACGCACCGGATTCAGCGTTCCGAGCAACGCTCGTAACAACGTCGTTTTCCCCGCACCCGACGGACCAACGATGCCCAAGAAATCACCGCGCTCCACCGTGAGGCTCACGTCGTCGAGAACGGAGTGGTGACCGCCGTAGGAATACGTCGCCTGGGTCAACGTGAACAGCGACTTGTGGCTGTCCGACGCATCGGAATGCGGGTTACTGGGCATCGCGTTACTGGGCATAACGCGCTCGGTCTGGCATCTGAATCGAAACATCAAGGTCGGTGAGCGCCGACGAGTCGCCCCCGAGGGCGTTGACCATCGTCACAAAGTCGGCCTTCATAAGTCCCAGGTAACTGTGGTCGTTGTCGCCCGGTGCACCAGGAAGGTCGTCATCGCGGAGAGTATCAACATAGGTTGCGCCGGATTCCTTCCCGATCTGTTCAAGTACCGGGGACGGGAAAACCTCCGATCCAAAAATGGCCACAACGTTCTCCTTCTTGATCTGGTCGATCAGCGAAGCGACGTCGCGTGGAGTTGGTTCGTCGAACTCGCTCGGTTGGATTGCCCCGACGACGGTCCAGCCGAAATCTCTCGCGAAATACGGAAACGAGTCGTGATAGGTCAGGAGCTTTCGCTGCTCGACCGGGACCGTTGCCGTCGCCGTCTTCATCGCTGCCGACAGCATGTCGATCTTCGTCGCCAGGGTGTCGAAGTTCTTCGCGAACACCGCCGCCTCGCCGGGCAATCGCTGTGTTAGATCGTCGCGGACCTGCTGTGCATAGTTCTTGGCGAGTTCGGGGTTCGTCCAGAGGTGGGGGTTCGGTTTCCCGCCGTCCTTGGGGAACGAGAAGTCGTAGATGTACTCAGATTCGGGAATGGCCCGGTTGCCGAGTTCGATGATCTCCGCCCCCGTTTTCATGTTCGCCTCCGCCAGCTTTCTCGTCGGCTCCTCCAACTGCAGTCCGTTCATGTACACGACGTCGGCCTTCGACAGCACCGTCGCAATGCTTGGCGAAGGCTCGAAGGTGTGGGAGTTCGTTCCCTCCGGGACCACGCCGTCGATGCCAGCGACACCGACGGCGTCGCCGACGACCGCAGCAACCAGTGACGTGATGGGCGAGACGGTGGTGACGATGCGAAACGACGCGCCGGCGTCGTCTCCCCGGGATTCCGTGCTTTCCGTGCTTGTGCTTTCCGTGCTCGAGCATCCGGCGAGGCCCAACAGCGCCGTGGCGGCGCCGACCGCGCACACCACCCCAAACATTCGCAATCCCCGACCTGTACGCAACACGTTAAGAAAGATAACCGGGGTTGCATCGCTACTTTCGGGCACCACCGAGCGTGACCTGCACCAACCGCTCCCCCACGCCAACTCGACCCCTGTTTCACTCCAACTCCAACTCCAACTCGACCCGTGTTTCACTCCAACTCACCGTTTTCCGGCCACTTTCGACCCTTTTCGGCCAAGTTGGCCCGCGCCGACCCCCAAGTTGGAGTTGGAATTGGAGTTGGAGTTGGAGTTGGAGTTGGAGTGCCGGCCCGGCCGCTAGGTTGCTCGCATGATCGAGATTGTGACGTTTCGGCTTCGCGCGGGCGCCGACAGCGAAAAGTTCACCGCGCTGGACGCGCGGCTGCAAACCGAATTCTTCTACCACCAGCCCGGTTTGGAGCGACGAACAACGGCGCGCAGCGCCGACGGTTCATACGTATGCATATTACATTGGGACAGTGTCGCTGCTGCCGACGCGGCAGGGGCAAAAACCATGGTGGTGAACGAGTACACCGCTGAACTCACGGCGCTCCTCGACCCCACGTCGATGAGCTCCCGACGCTACGACTCGCTGTAGTCCCCTAAACGCGGCCAACGCCGACGAAGTCACGTCGAAAGATCGACTTCACGCGGACGCGCGCCCCGCGATGCGGTGCCTCCACCATCTGGTCGTTGCCGATGTACATCCCGACGTGGTGAATCGGTCGGCCGTAGAACAACAGGTCACCGGGCCGACGCTGAGAAAGAGGCACGCGCGTCGTGGACGCAAACTGAATGCGCGACGAATGGGGAAGGCTTCGGCCCGCCGCCCGCCACGCGTAGAGCATGAGCCCGGAACAGTCGTAGCCGTGCGGACCCTCGGCCGCCCAGATGTACGGCTTCCCGAGCTGCGTCATCGCCACCGACACTGCACGATTCGCACCGGGGGAACTGCTCACCTCGATCAGGCCGGCCTCGACCTCCAAGCTTCGGCGTTCGCTCGCCGCTGAGCGGCTCGAGCGGCTCGAGCGGCTCGAACCGTCGAGTGAACGGTCACCCGTTTCGTTCACAGTTCCAGCCGAGTCACGCCGGGGCTGTTGAGTGGAACGACCCACTTGTTCAGCCACGGTGGGTTGGCGCCGCCCTGGCGTGCGGCGTCGCAGAAGAGCGTCACGTTCGGCGCGCTGGCGCGCAATCAGTTCTGCTCGTGCCCGCTCCCGGGCCCGCGTCGCCGCCAGCTCCAAGGCCCGCCGCTGCGCTTCCTCGCGCGCTTTGCGATCAGCAGCGATCAGCCCGGCGAGCTCCTGCGACACCTGTCGCTCAAGCCCCTGAAGTTCGACGTACAGCGCATCAGCCTTCGTTCGCTTCAGCGCCAAGGTTGCTTTGGTCTGCTTCGCCTCGCGCCTCGCCGCAGCCAACTGACGCGTCGCACGTTCGCGGTCCGCTCGCTCGGCGCGTAGAAGATCGACCGCGTCGGCGAGGTGCTGCGTTCGCTGCTCGCCTATGACGAGCTTTCGTTCGACGTCGGCAATGGTCGCTGCGTTGTCGAACGCTTCGATCGACGGGCCCGCGGGATTCGTGAACATCCGAAGCCCCTGCTCATGAAGACGAGCGCGGAGTACTGCAACTCGCTGCGTCGTCTGCTTCTCGGTTCTCTCGGAACGGGCCAGCTTCGTCTGCAACTCGGCGAGGCGCTGCGTCGCCACCAGAAAGTCTTCGTTCAGGACCTCGAGGCGAGCCGCCGTTGCCTCGATTCGGGCATCGAGTCGGGCCGCCTCCCGGCGCTTTGCCGAGACCGAACTCTGTGCCTCGACGCGCGGGGCCAGCAACGGCGAAAGACACACCCCGGCGAGCACGAAACACCCGCTGCGGATGACGCCAAGACGTCGCAAATCACGCATCCGACCATTCTATGCGCACGTAACGGCGTCGTAGAAAGTCACGGGGTCAGGACCTCACGTCGCAGGTAGGGCTGGAGAGCAGTAGGTACGCGTACCGAACCATCAGCACGCTGATGGTTTTCCAGGATCGCCACGATGATCCTCGCCATTGCGCACAACGTTCCGTTCAACATCGCGATGGCCTCGGTGCCGCTCTCGCCACGCATACGAATGTTCAACCGACGCGCTTGGTAGTCCGTGCAATTCGATGTCGACGTCACCTCACGGTATGCCTGCTGGCTGGGTAGCCATGCCTCGCAGTCGAACTTGCGAGCGGCGCTCGAGCCGAGGTCACCCGCTGCCGTGTCGATGACCCGGAATGGCAGTTCGAGCTTGCTGAGGAACATCTTCTCCCATTCGAGGAAGCGTCGATGTTCGGCCGAGGCTTCCGACATCGGACAGAACGAGAACATCTCGACTTTGTCGAATTGATGTACACGTATGATTCCACGCGTATCTTTTCCGTAGGATCCCGCCTCCCGACGGAAACACGATGAGAAGCCCACATATCGAAGTGGAAGCGCACCGTCGAGGATTTCGTTCATGTGGTACGCGGCAAGCGGTACCTCGCTGGTGCCGACCAAGTACAGATCGTCAGCGGGCAGGTGGTAGATCTCATCAGCGTGCACACCGAGGTAGCCGGTGCCTTCCATCGATTCCGGCTTGACCAGTACCGGAGTGATCATGGGGGTGAAGCCAGCCTCGACGGCCTGCGCCATCGCGAGGTTGAGGAGCGCGAACTCCAAGAGCGCACCGACGCCCTTGAGGTAGTAAAAGCGTGCGCCACTGACTTTGGCACCGCGTTCGGTATCGATGGCACCCAGCAGTTCCCCGAGGGCAAGGTGGTCGCGTACTTCGAAGTCGTAGGTCTGCGGCGTCCCCACGTGTTCGAGGATCACGTAATCATCCTCGCCGCCTTCCGGCACCCCGTCTTCGACGATGTTGCCGATCTTCATCTGGAGGGCCTTCGCCGATTCTGCCGCCTCGTTCTGCTTGGCTTCCAACTCCTTCACCATCGCAGCGAGAGACGAGGTCTTCGCAAGCAGCGCAGGCCTTTCGTCGGCCGTCGCCTTTGCGATTTCCTTCCCAATGGTGCGCTGTTCGTTTCGCGCCGAGTCGAATGCCGTGGCTGTTTCTCGGCGGGCGACGTCGGCCGCGAGGAGTTGATCTACCAACGACGGATCCTCGCCTCGCTTGCGCTGGGATTCACGGACTCGGTCGGGCTGCTCACGAAGGAGCCGAAGATCAATCACGCATAGAGGTTACCGGCCCGTCACCACACGCCGAGGCAGCCTCGGAGTCACACGTCGCCATCTCGGCCGACGACAGTGCCAACTCGGACTAGCTTCGACGGGGTGAATACGGCCGCCGTCATCGTCGACGACCTCACTATTTCCTACGGGCAGCGCACTGCCGTGAACCGGATCTCCTGGCAGGCCCGTGCCGGTGAGGTGCTCGCGGTGCTCGGCCCGAACGGCGCAGGCAAGACATCGACGATCGAAACCCTCGAGGGATATCGCACACCGACGTCGGGTTCGGTTCGGGTCCTCGGCCTCGACCCGCAACGCGACTCTCGTGCACTTGCTCCGCGCATCGGCGTGATGCTGCAGCGCAACGGTGTGTATCTCACGATGCCACCCATCGAAGTGGTGCGGCTCTTCGCGGCGTACTACGAGGACCGAGCCCTCGACCCGGATGCGCTGGTGGATCGCGTCGGCCTCACCTCGGTGGCGAAAACTCCGTGGCGGCGTCTTTCCGGTGGTGAACAGCAACGGCTGTCGTTGGCGCTCGCGTTGGTCGGTCGGCCCGACGTGGTATTCCTCGACGAGCCCACCGCCATGATCGACCCGGCGGCGCGCGGCGTCGTGCGCGACATCATCCGCGACCTGCGTCGCGACGGCGCCTGCGTCGTACTCACGACTCACGATCTCGACGACGCTGAGCGACTCGCCGACAACATCGTGATCATCGACGCCGGCGTGGTGATCGCGCAGGGCACACCGGCCGAACTTACGACCGCGAAGGCCGGCGACGGGATCTCGTTCACGTCGGGTCCGGGTCTCGAAACCGGTGCGCTCGGGACACACCTCGGCGGTGTCGTTACTGGAACCGACGGCACCTACTCGGTCGACGTCGAACCCACGCCGACCAACGTCGCCCGTCTCACCGGCTGGCTTGCCGAGAACGGCCAAGAGGTTGGATCGATACGTGCGGGGCGTCGCAGCCTCGAAGACGTGTTCGTCAAGCTGACCGAGACCGCACGCGAACAGGCAGTGGCCGAAGGTGCCGAGTCGAGTGGGCGCCGGTCTCGAAGGAAGCGCTCATGAAGCCGTTCCTGGCCCAGGCCCGCGCTGAGGTGCTCATGACGCTGCGTCGCGGCGAGTCGCTCCTCCTCGCACTCGGCATCCCCGTGATCCTGTTGGTGTTCTTCTCACTGGTCGACGTGCTACCGACCGATGCTGCCCCCGGCGAGAAGCGCGCCCAGTTTCTGGCACCGGGCATTTTGGCGCTGGCCGTCATGTCGTCGGCCATGGTGGGGCTGGCGATCGCGACAGCGTTCGAGCGTCAGTACGGCGTGTTGAAACGTATCGGCACCACACCGCTCGGCCGACCCCGTCTGCTGGCCGCGAAGATAAGTGCGGTTATGGTTGTCGAAGTGGTGCAGATGGTCGTGCTCGTAGCCGTCGGAATGATTCTGGGATGGCGTCCCACGCTGGCCGGTTTCGCCGGGGCAGCAATCGCCGTGCTACTCGGTACAGCAGCGTTTGCCGGTCTTGGACTGGTGATGGCCGGTCGTATGCGCGCAGAGGGAGTGCTCGCCGCTGCGAATGGGCTCTACATCTTGCTGCTATTGATCAGCGGCATGGTCTTCTCGCTCTCTCGGCTGCCCGACGTTCTGCGCGCCGTCGCTCGTGCACTACCGAGCACCGCCCTCGCCGACGTGTTGCGAGGTGTCTTGAATCCGACAGTATCCGTTCGCGCTTCCGCCTGGATCGTCCTGCTCGCCTGGGCGATCGTGGGACCGGTTCTCGCCGCTCGATTGTTCCGATGGGAGTAAACGCCATGCGTGGTCGATCATTTCTTGCTGCATCGTTTGCGGTGTTCGTGCTGGCCGGTTGCGGTGGCGGCTCCACGTCGACGCAGGATGACGGCGTCTCGGTCGGCAATGGAGGTCCCGACGAACTCTTCGCCGAGACTGCGTCATTCGAAGTCGTGGCCGGGACACCGCAACGTTTGATGGTGGGCGTATCGACGAAAGATCAGCGGATCCTCGCCGGAGGTTCAGTGACGTTCACGCTCAAACCAACGGGCGGGTCCGACGCGAACGTCAAACCTGTCGTTGCTGAGGCGACGTTCCTTTCGGTCCCCGGCATGCCAACCGTAACGGGCGACGCCCGGATCGGGCGTCCGAGCCAGGGCGTCGGCGTCTACGCAGCCACGGTCACCTTGGCGACCGCTGGCGTGTGGACGATCGATGTGAAACCAACGGGTTCACGGGCGACACGCACCTCGCAAACGGCTGTCGAGGTCATCGCTTCACCGCAAGTTCCGGCGGTCGGACAGCGCGCGCCGCTCACCAAGAACCTGACCCTGTCCACTCCCGGTGTCGAACAGAAATGGCTGGACTCCGGTGCGTCGGCCGAATCTCCGGCTGACCCACTCCTGCACTCCACGGTCATTGCCGATGCGATTGCCGCCAAGCGTCCACTCGTGATCGTCGTGTCGACACCCGCCTTTTGTGTGAGCCGGTTCTGCGGCCCCGTCACCGAACTCGTTCGTACGCGCGCAGAGAAAATGGCCTCTGATCCGAACGCTCCGGCGTTCGTGCATCTCGAGGTGTGGCGCGAGTTCGAGAAGAGCGTCGTGAACAAGGGTGCCGCGGAATGGATTCTCGCCAACGGCGCGCAGGGTCGTGAGCCATGGATCTTCGTGGTGGGCCGCGATGGTCGCATCACGGCACGATTCGACAACGTCATCGACGAAGTCGCCCTCGACGCCGCAATCGCAGCGCTATAGCGACGTAAAGCTCGCCTCGCTGTAAGAAGTGAAGGGTTAGGAAGCCACCACCGGCGGAGCGCCGGAGGCATCGATACGCTCGAACTCGTCTTGCACGTCTTTCCACGTGAGTACGTCGTCCGACACTCGTTCACCGGCGATCGTCATACCGGCGACACGCGTCGATTTCGTAGACGCCCCGACGCGCTTGTTGTCGTCGGCACGGCCGGCCTTGGATTCGATCCACCAGTTGAAGAACAGGTAGCCGACGATGCCCCAGAGAAACGAGCCGACGCCGAGCTTCATGATGGCCGCCGCGAGTTGCTGGTCCTCGACCGCATCGAGGCCATTGAAGAACCGGGGAGCGAGACCGTAGGTCTCATACATCGCCTTCTCCGAAAACGTGAGAAACGACGCCGGGACCGTCGGCACGATCGACTGCCCGAACAGATACACCATCTTCATCGGTGCCTTGAATCGAGGAAGGCCGGGCTCTCGATTGATCACGGGGATCCACATCAGCGTCGCCGCCGAGAACAGCACGAAGTGAATCGAGAAATGGAACAACTCGTTGTGCAGTGACCGCTCGACGATTGCGGGCCAATGCGTGACCGCGATCAGGCTGTTGAACACCAGCAGGGCGAGGAGTGGTTTGGAACCGATACGAATCACGGCACCGAGGCCGGGGACGTCGAGCACGGCTCGCCACAACCATCGAGGCGCTCCGAGGAGGAAGCATGCGGGCGCCACCATCGTGAAGACCGAATGCTGAATCATGTGGACGAGGAACAGGTACTTTTCGCTGATGTCGTGAAGCGGCCAGTACGACCACACCAACGTCCAGACCAGACCGGCGACGATCCACTGCTTCTGCCGTGCCGTGGCCACGACCTCGCCCGGAGCAACGCGGGTTGGACCAAGACGGGTGAATGCCCACCAGAAGAACACGGCCAGCATGGCGACGACCACGAGGACCGAGGGGTGGGAGTGGAACTCGAGGTTGACGCGCTCTGCGGCGAGGACGGTGTTGTTCATGACACGTCGAGATTATGCGTGGTTGGATCGGTAGTTTTGACCACGATCCTTCCTGCCTGCGTCAGTGCGCGTGGGCGTGATCGTCGTGGGAGTGGTCGTGCCCGTCATGATCGTGCGCGTCGTGATCGTGGCCACTGGCTCGACGGGGAACCACCCAGATCACGATGGCGATGATCGACAGGACGATATAGACAAGCCAATGAACCGGCAGGATCGCCCGTGGCGTTTGCAAGGCCCCCATGGCCGTCAGAACTGCGATGTAACAGAAGCCGGCCAGAATTCCACCGACGACAAACAGTCGCTTCAGAATCGGTTTGTCGAACCTCAGGTGCATGAACTCCCCAGCGACCAACACGAACTTCAGCGCTCCCATCGACATCAGCACTGCGGCGAGGAGGCCACCGCGCTCTTCGAAATACTTCACGTAGGAAAACGCAATCTCGATGGCGGTGATGACACCCAGGATCGCAGCTATTTTCAGATACTGCTTGTCGTGATCGTCGAACGCAGGTCCGTTGTATTCGCCGGTGATCGGGTCGATGTTGGTCGTTCCAGAACTCATGAGAAATCCTTGGTTTCGAAGGCCCGAATCACGGGATCAGGTAGACGACGGTGAAGATGACGATCCACACGACGTCGACGAAGTGCCAGTACAGACCGACAATCTCGACCGCTTCGTGTTTC
>JANOWU010000172.1:0-3128 GCA_031418035.1 Acidimicrobiia bacterium | reverse complement strand
TCGTCCGCCGTGACTCCCCGACCATCCGCTTTCACCGTGCAAACGCCACTTCATCTGTGCGTTGCGTTGTTGCCTCGATAGTCGCGTCGAGCGCGTTGGCTATTGCGTCGGCTGAGGTTGAGCAATTGGGATGTGTCGTTGAAATCCGTTTCAATGGCATGACCTTGAGCTGACCTGGAGATCGACATGAAGCGCGCACGAGTTCTCATCGCCAATAGGGGCGAGATCGCTATTCGGGTGGCAAAGGCGGCGCGGTCACTCGACATGACATCGATCGGCATCTACACCGCTGCGGATCACCGAGGGCTACACATCGGTGCTGTCGACGAAGCATGCGAAGTTCCCGGCGATGCAATTGCGGGATACCTCGACGTGGAAGGCGTCCTCGATGTCGCAACACGAGTCGGCGCCACTCACGTTCATCCCGGGTACGGATTCCTGTCGGAGAACGCGAACTTCGCGGCCGCCTGCGCAGCAGCGAACATGACGTTCGTAGGGCCATCACCGCGCACCCTCGAGCTGTTCGGCGACAAGGTCGAGGCGCGGGCGTTCGTAAAACAACTCGGCATCGCAACGCTCCCGGGGAGCGAAGCTCCGCTTGAGTCCGTCGCAAGTGCCGAGGAGGCATCCGACGCCATGGGCTATCCCGTGATGATGAAAGCATCCGCAGGCGGCGGAGGACGCGGCATGCGCGCGGTGTTCTCGCGAGGCGAAGTCGCGGAGGCGTACAGCCGGTGCACCAGCGAAGCGAATACGGCGTTCGGCAACGCTGACGTATTCGTCGAGAAACTCGTGGCGAGGCCTCGCCATATCGAAGTGCAGGTGGTTGGCGACGGATCAAGCTATGTGCACCTATTTGAACGAGACTGCTCGGTACAGATTCGGAATCAGAAGGTCATCGAGATCGCTCCGGCGGCGAACCTCAGTGCAGACCTTCGGCAACGACTGCTTGATGATGCCGTGGCGGTTGCGCGTGCGAGTGGGTACATCGGCGTCGCGACCGTGGAGTTCCTCGTCGCACCCGAAACGGGGGAGCACTGGTTCATCGAGTGCAATCCCCGAGTTCAGGTCGAACACACCATCACCGAACAAGTGACGGGGATCGACATCGTCGAACTGCAGTTGCGTCTGGCCACGGGGGAGTCGTTGGCGTCGTGCGGGTTGGCCGACCAATCCTTGGTGCCGGAGCCTCGGGGGTTTGCTGTTCAGGCCCGAGTCGTCGCGACGGGTCCGGGCGTGATGTCGTCCTACAAGGAGCCGAGCGGCCCGCGAATCCGTGTCGACTCCTGTGGCTATGCGGGCTATGCGCCGCCGCCGCAGTTCGATCCGTTGTTTGCAAAAGTCGTGGCCCAATCCGGTTCCGACGCGACCTTGGCATCAGCGCTGAAGCGAACCGTGGCCGCACTCGGTGAATTCCACATTGCCGGACTCCCGACCAACATCGAACTCCTCGTGGCGACGTTGTCGTCCGACGACGTTGAACGAGGCGACGCGCGCACGACGCTCTTTGCGGAACGTCCAGAGCTTCTTGCGCTTCTTGGTACTGCGACCGAGTTGACCAACACCACCTCGTTCCTCGAGGAGCATGCCTCTCGCGAAGATGGACTGGCGACGCGCACCGAGTTGACGCGTTCACTGCAGGTGGAGGCGACACAGGTCGGTGTTCGTGCACCGATGACCAGCGCGGTTCTCGAGATTCGTGCACAGGTCGGTTCAGCCGTGCGTCGCGGCGACGTCCTGATGGTGCTTTCCGCCATGAAGATGGAGACCCCGATCGAGGCGCCCTGCGATGGTCGAGTCGCGTCGCTGCTTCCGCTGGGGGTCGGCGAGACCGTCGAACACAACAGCGTGATCGTGGTGCTCGACCCGGGGGCGATCGAAGGTGCACATACGATGAGCACGAGTTCCGCTCCGAGCGACCCCCGCCAGACGTGGGAGCCGGTGCTCGACGAGATCCGAACCCTCCAGCGGCTCGCCGAGGAACGCCTTGCGCCCGGCTCCACCGAACCGGGGGTGGTTCGGCAACGGAGCCGGTCCAAGCTGACCTGTCGTGAACGTATTCGACTCCTGCTGGATGAGGGTTCGTTCCGCGAAGTCGGCAGCGCCGCAGGGTTTGCCTCGTTTGGCGAGAACGGCATCGAGGCCTTTACGCCGGCAAACCACGTCGGCGGTTTCGGACTCGTCGAGCACCGACAAACCATTGTGTGCGCAGACGATTTCACCTCGCGAGGTGGCCATGCAGACGGCGCCATCGCAACGAAGAGCACGTACCTCGATCGAATGTCGATCGATTTGCGCATTCCTTCGGTGCGGCTTCTCGATGGGTCGTCGGGTGGTGGCAGCGTGGCGGCGATGGTCCCGGAACAAAAGAAGTCAGGTGACAGCACGGCCAAGGAAAGCAGCGGTGCGATCACGGCGGGGCAGCCCCGCGTGGCCGGCACCGGCGGTTCGTTTCTGCCCGGCCACCTCGGGTCGACGATGTACACCGAACAGCTCAGCACCGTACCCGTCGTGAACGTGTTGCTGGGCAGCGTCGTCGGCCTCGGGGCGGCGAAGGCGGTGCTCGGTCATTTCTCGGTGATGGTCAGAGACATCGCCCAGTTGTTCGTTGCCGGTCCGCCGGTTGTTTCGCACGCCATGGGCTACGAGGTGACCAAGGAAGATCTTGGTGGCTGGCAGATTCACTGCCGCAATGGGTCGGTCGACAACTTGGCGGAGTCTGAGGCCGAAGCGATCGAGATGACGAAACGATTCCTGTCGTACCTCCCGTCGAGCACGTATGAAGTGCCGCCCGTCATGTCTGTCGTTGATGACTCGGTCGATCGGCGCGATGACGAACTCGCCACGCTCATCCCCCGCAAACGCACCACGACGTTTGATGTCCGAAGAGCCATTGCGCTGCTGGCCGACCGCGATTCGTTCTTCGAGATCGGATCCCTCTGGGGTACCGATCAGGTGGTAGGGCTCGTGCGCTTCAACGGACACCCGATGGGCGTCATTGCATCAGACTCGCGTCACATCAACGGTGGCGCGCTCACCGCCGATGGGTGCGACAAGGTGAAGCGGCTCATCGACCTCTGTGACCTGTTCCATCTCCCGATCCTGAATCTCGTGGACAATCCGGGATT
>JANOWU010000171.1:0-24212 GCA_031418035.1 Acidimicrobiia bacterium | reverse complement strand
GTTGTTGTGTGATTGCGTGACTACGAGCGTGTGGTTGAGTGCGGACGGAACCCCGTTCGATGTGGGTACACCGACGTCAGAGGTTCCGGCACGCAATCGTCGTGCGGTGATGGTGCGCGATCAGTCGTGTCGGTTCCCGGGATGTGACCGCCCCGCACGGTGGACTGATGTTCATCACATCAAAGAACGCGCCAACAAAGGCACGCATGAGCTTGCGAACCTCTGCGCGCTTTGTAAATTTCATCACCGTTATGTGCACAAGCACCGGCTCACGATCCGTTGGGACCGTGACCATGCGAGTTTGATCTTCGAGTGGCCGAACGGGCGCACGGCGAACAGCCCGCCGCTGCCTCACCTCTTGTTCGGCCACTTAAACCAGTCGTGTCGTGTACCTCGCAAGAGCGAGGAACACGAACGCGTCACGTCGCGTCACGTCGTGAGACCCCGACCGAGACCAGTCCGCCACCCAATCGAGTCCGGCATGGTTCCCACGGACGGTCGAATTTCGATGTGTTTAGAACCGGGTAGGAATGTGTATGGCCAACGACTCAATCGACACGACCGACGCTTCCGATCCACCCGAGGCGCGAATCCGCCGGTTCGCCCGCTACTCGCTGGGAGCCATGCTGGTGGTGGCCGGTGTTGGTCACCTTTCGTGGGCCCGTAAATCGTTCCTTGCACAGGTACCCGACTGGGTTCCCGGTGATCCCGACACGATCGTGTTGCTGTCCGGCGTGGTCGAGATCGGCCTGGGCGCTGCACTCATACGCCTACGTACGAAATGGACTGGATGGGTTGCGGCTGCATTCTTTGTTGCCGTGTTCCCCGGAAACATCTCGCAGTACGTTCATCACCGCGATGCGTTCGGACTCGACACCGATACCCGGCGAGCGGTTCGATTGCTCTTCCAGCCCGTACTTGTGGCGTGGGCGGTCCTGTCGCGGAACAAATGATCCCCGACAGGATCATTTGTTCCCGGAAGAGCCTACGGCACGATTCGAATGTGAACTTATGACCTGATTCGGCGTCGGACCACGAGAACGAGGAACACACCAAGGGTTGTGAGAACAACTCCTGCGAACAGCGCCGATCGAGTGTTCGAGCCCGTGAACGCAATCTCGGGGCTGACCGCCGGAGCAACAGTGGTGGGAGGTTGTGCGACCTCGATCCCTTTGATCTCCACGGCGACCGTGGTCGGTGGTGTGGTCGTCGACGCTGCGGTGGTAGGCGGAGAACTCGGTGTGGTCGTCTGGGGTTGATCCGGGAGGACTGCAACAGGTGTGATCACGAGTGTTGTCGAAGGGGTGGTCGTAACGGTCGTTGGAGGTGTGGTCGCCTGGGTCGTCGATGTCAGAGGGATCGTTGTTGTGGTGGGCGGTGCGGTGGTGGTGGTCGTTTCGGGGGCCGCAACCGGAGTCAAGCGCAGCAGGTTGGGATAGACGGAATCAGGACCTTCGCCTTCGGGGGCGTGGTAGTAGACAACGGCTGTCGCCGGTCCGACGAGAACCAGGTCGTTGCCGCGCCAGACTTTGTGGACGTCCGACGTTGCAAGGTCGGGGGTCGTGGAGGTGGTTCCGACCACTCCATCGGGACCGAAGAAGACGGCGTACCATCTCTCGAGCGGCTGATCTTCCTGGAGCGGATGGGCGTCGTCCAGCGAGCCTTGTTCGATGGAGTACTTGCCAGCCGGAACCGTGATCGCGAACCGTTCACTTGCGGGATGCGAAATCGTGGTCAGCTTGTTCTCCAGCACTTGCGCGGGAACCGGTGCTGAAATCGCCCCAGGAACCAGGCAAGGGTTCGAAGACTGGTCCGGCATGCCCGCACAGGAATCGCCTTGCGGCGAAGCAGTCAGAGTCAGGAACTGCGCAGGCGAGGCGCCGACCCTACCCGCCAGACCGACGACAACGAGCGCTGTCGAGAGTGTTGCTCCGATTTTGGTTGTTGCGTTCATAGGTACCGTTCATGACGTATGTATGTGGGTCTCTTCGGTCTGTCCTACTGCTCCGGTTCGGCAGCCCAGACATTCACCGAAGATGAGAATCTCGTGCCCAGCGGCGATGGAGATCAAACATAAAGTCGCTCCCACCGCGAAATAGTGCCGACTCAGCCGAAGGACAAGGGCGGCCAGGAAAGATGTTGTTGAAGATGTTGTTTTGGTTGCGCTCCGTCGGGGCATTCCGTGAGGACAAGAGCCGAGCAGACAGCGCGTGATGACCATGAACAAGACGAAACACGTCCTGAAGACGAAACACGCAAAGAGAACGGCAACCGTGCTCGCCGATCTGACGCAGACACTTGACGGTGCTGTTCACGTCCTCGCCGCGGCCGCTGAAAGGCTTGATGATTTGTCTTCCGGATCCACAAACCCGGCCGCAGGTCTATTGCGAGATTTGTGTCAACAAAGAAAGGATTTTCGCCACGAACTCGAAGAACTTGCGAGCGAGCTCGAACATCACGTCGACACCGCCGCACCGCAGTCAACGGCTGAGCCACGTCACGAATGGCACGGGTTGGACGCGCTGCTGAAGAGCTCCGACGATCAGAACGTCATGCGGGCTGTTGAGACCGGTGAGGAGATCGTCCTTCGCATTTACACCGGAGCGTGTCAGAAGGAGCTCGCACCCCGGGCACAGGTACTCATCAATCATCAGCGCGGCGCGATCTCAGCCTCGTTCGCCCGGCTGCACGCTATGGCTGAACTCCGTGGCGAAACCACGAACTTGAACTGAACAAACTTTCTCGAGAAACACGTTTGGCCGGGATAGAAGCCGGGTATGACCCACCAGCGCGGGACCAACGCCGTTCCCGCGCAGGAAAGACATGGCAGCCTTTGAGCTTCCAACGAGCAAGTGAATAGTGGTGTGCCTCCGGACGCGATTGAACCGGTCTGGTGGCGCGGGCCATGGCGAATTGCCATGACGATAGGGATACTGTCCGGAATCGGCATGGCGCTCGTGGCAATCCGCCATCGGGCGGGGCTACAAAGCGAGAATGCTCTGGTCAGCCGCGGTGCTCCATCACGAGCGTATGGGTCCCTCGGCGAAAACGCATCCGTCGCCAACATCGTCTTTGGCGTTCGACAGTCGTTGTTCATCGAACTCACGATCCTCGGTTTCGCGGTGCTGTCGGTGTTGGCTTTCGGCTTGCGCACACAACGTGCCATGGTTCGGTTCCAGGCCCTTCGAGTTCTAACCAGCTCGCGAAGTGAGTCTTTGCGAGAACTCGCCACGCTTCTGAGTCCGGCCGCCACTCAAGCCGACGTCACCGGCGTTCTCACCATTCACGGCGCGCGGACCGTCGGAGCGATCGTCTCGAACGTTGCGGCACCGAATGGCTACGTGCCGCACGCTGACCGCGGTGACCTCGCAATGTGGGTTTCGCCGCACCTGTCGACCGAGGAAGCCGAACAGTGGACATGGCTCGTTGCCAATGAGCACACGCCGATGCGCGACGCGTACGTCCTCGGCTTACCGGTGTTGATCGATTCGCACAAGGAACTGAAGTCCAGGTACCCCGATCTGGTGCAGAGCGCAGGCATTGCGGGCGTGGTGGCAAGCGCATCGTTTCCACTCTTCAATTCTCAAGAAATCGTGGTCGGTGTCATTGGTTTCGGGTGGAGCGACACGCAACACTTCGACTCCGACCTCCTCGCCATGCTCGACACCGCATCCCGCATCGCCGGCCAAGCCCTGGAGCGCTCAGCCCTCTACGATCGCGAACAGTCAGCGCGCTTAGAAGTTCAAGCGATCCAGCACTTCGCCGCCGAGCTATCGGTTGCCGGTTCCGTCCAGGGTGTGGCGGATGTAGTGGTGCGTCACGCCGCATCGTTCTCGGGTGCCGATAGTGTGACGCTCTCGACGCGAGATCCGAATCGAGAGACAACGACGCTGTCTGCGTCGTATGGGTTCCGTGCGAACCCGTCGGCAGCGACGACGACTACGTCGAACGAGCTCCGGTGGCGAATACCGCTACCGGTAGAAGCCTTCCACCCATTGCAACTGGTCCTTCATCTTCATCAGCACTCCTCCAATTCCTCGACGATCCCTTCGGTTACCGAAAACTTCGTCGCCCGGGCCGTGGTTGCCCTTGATCGAGAACGGCGAGTCGAGCTTGCGAAGCGTTCTGCGGATCAAGCACGACTTCTTGCCGAGGTGATCGGAGTTCTCGGGTCGGCCGAAACCGAGAATCAGGTCGCTGACGGCTTCGTGCAGTCACTCCCCTCGTTTGCTGCAACCGGCGGCCTACTGGGCGTATTCGACGAGTATCAGAAGCGCTTCGAAGTGTTACAGGTCCATTTCGACCCACGTAGCGATCGCTGCACCACGTTGCCAGCAACAAGCGTTGTCCTCCGTCGAGATTTGCTTCGCACCGCCATGGGTGGAAATCCGAGTTTCACCTCGGACGGCACCTTCGATCGTGTTGCGTCCATTCGCGACGCGCGCGTATCCGAAGACGATTGGGCGTTCGCAACCAAGTCGTTCGCCATGCTCCCGTTGATGGTCGCCGGACGTGCGGTCGGCCTCGCAGTGATGTTCTTCGACGAACGTCAGGACTTCGATGATGAACAGCGCGTTGAACTGACCAGCTACGCCGCACTCTGCGCGAATGCACTCACCCGTAGCCAACGCTTCGAGCATGAACACGAAGTGGCCATGGTTTTGCAAGCGAGCCTCCTGCCTCAGGTTCCCGAGGTGATTGGGCAAGCCGAACTCGCTGGGCGCTACCGACCGAGCACGCGCAACCTCTCGATCGGCGGCGATTGGTTCGACGCCGTCGATCTTGGCAACAGCCGCGTTCTTCTCGTCGTCGGGGACGTGGTGGGACACGGCATTCACTCGGCTGCTTCGATGGGAAAGCTGTCAACGGCAGCGAGAGCTCTCGCGCCGATTTTTCCGGAGCCGGCAGACCTTTTGACGCAGCTCGACCGATTCACCGGGAGCGACCCCGACACTCGTTTCGCCAGCGTCGCCGTTGTGCTCGTTGATCTGTCAGCGGCGAAGGTCACAGCGTCAATCGCTGGGCATCCAATCCCGCTGGTCGTCTCGTCAACCGGACAGGTCGTCGAACTGCAGACCGGGCGCGGCCCGGCGATTGGTGCTCGCGAGTTCAGACGCACGCAGTGCGAAACCGCTTTAGAGGCGCGATCGACGATCATCTTGTACACCGACGGTCTTACGGAACGCCGAGACACCCACATCGACACTCGAAATCGTCAATTGACGCGAGCAGCCGGAGTGTCCTTTCGACCCGTCGATGAAATGGCTGATCACCTTCTCAACTCGATGCTCGACGAAGAACAGGTCGACGATGTTGCGTTGCTGGTAGCGCGTTTTGATCTGATGACCGCTTCATTCGATCAGTCGATCCCTGGGCGGATGACCTCGCTACGGAAGTTTCGCTGCGACCTTCGTGCATGGTTACGGCAGGTGCAGGTTGTGCCCGAAGAGATCGACGACCTGCTTCTCGCCACCGGAGAGGTCATCACGAATTCGATCGAACACGGACACCGCAACGAGGAGAAGCCCGTACATATTCATGCAACGCATGATTCGGATTCGTGTCGAATAGTCGTGACCGATCAAGGGGACTGGTTGAGTACTCATGGCCGAACGGACGGGTCGAATAGCTCCGCCACACGTGGTCGAGGAATGGCTCTCGTCCGCGCGCTTATGGACGACGTTCAAGTCGAACGCCGGCCGGAGGGCACCGTTGTGACCCTCTCCAAGACCATGAACCAAAGGGGATCATGATGCAACAGCCGCTCTGCCAAATGGAAACTCAGTGGCGTGACACGACGGCAATCGTGACGTTGGAAGGGGAGATCGACCGCTCGAATGCCGGGCAACTCTTCATAGCCATCTCGATGTCGACGTCGGATGCGACCGATATCGTTCTCGATACTTCTGGCCTCACCTACCTCGACAGTGCTGCATTGACGATGATCCATAAGATCGCGGACTTGGCGAAACCACTCGTCATCGTTGCCCCCGCCGGTACCCGAGCGCGCCGTCTTCTCGAGATAGCCGGGATGGACACCGTACTCAGGATCGAAGAAACACAACCGGCAACGAGGCACTCATCGACCTCGTCGATCGAGTCGAGCATCCGTACGGATGGCAACCCGGCGATCTAGCGGTCGATCTGCCCCGAAGACGGAGGCGGAACGGCGAAGCTGTCCAAATCTCCATCGCTCAGGACACCGGCGACCACATCGCTCGCCACGACTGCTAAGCGCACGTTGTGATTTCTTGCGTGAACTCGCAGAGTCGAAAACGCGTCGGCCATGTTCAGCATGCGGCGCTCGGCAATGATGCCCTTGGCTTGCTCCACCACTACACGACTGTTCAACGCACTGTTCAGCTGTTCATTGAGAACACGGGCTTCCAGCGCGGCGCGATGTTGGAGTATCGCAATGGTCGCGACATCGGCAAAGGCCTGAGCTGCGCCTAGATCGGCCTTCGGCATTTCTCCTGATCGGTGCTGAAACATGTTCAGTGCACCTATGACCGTGCCTCGTAAGCGCATCGGCAGCGCATGAACCACGTGGAAACCCGCGGCCAGCGCGCGAGGCGTGAACAACGGCCAACGGGCACCCGCCGTTCCCAATTGCTCGTTCTTCACCGCTTCGCCCGTTCGGAAACAGTCGAAGCACGGCCCTTCCATGGCCTGCTGCTCGAACAGCTCCAGAAGGCGCATTGTTTCACTCGATGAGGCCACGACCTGAAGATCGCCACTCGGGCTGGCGAGCATGAGCCCCGCAGCTGCCACGTCGAGAACGTCGACACACCGATCGGCAAGGAGGATCAGCAACTCCACGACGTCGAAGTCCGCCACCAGCGTGTCGGCCAACTCCACGAGCGTTCTGGCCAGCTTCGCTTCTCTACTCATGGCTCCTCGGTTCTCTCCGTTTCATCGAGCGTACGATCGCCATCGGAAACGGTGTCGCCAGTTTAGGGCGGTCCCGGCGACCGAATTCACGCGTCATCGTTTCACCTCCGGTCACCGCTCGAACGATCGATTCGCAGCTTTCGATTGACCACATCGGCGGCCACGTCAGGGAGCCTCCGATCGTTTCCAATTGCATGGGGACGGAGTCGAAGAATGGCTTCATTCACGCCGATCCCGAGTTGAGCCGCAACCATTCCCGTAGCTTGATGCACGACCAATTGGAAGTTCGCATTCCGCTCGACCTCGACCGCCAACTCCCCCGGTGTTGCGGACCCTTGCAGTACCAGAACTGCCTGCGCGGCAACCCCGGCCATCGCGAGGGCGTTGGCATACTGGTCGTCGGTCAGTGGACCCTTGTAGCTCCGATACAGATTGAGAGCTCCGAGCCGGACGGAGCCAACCTGCATGGGGAAGCCGAACACGGCACGTGCCCCCGCCTCGATTGCTGGACCGCTGAAGGCAATCCAGCGAGGCGTTTGTGGCTGGAGCAGGTTGGGTTCGAGCACCGGAGTATCGTCGCGGTAGGCATCTATACAGGGGCCTTCACCGAAGGTGAACTGAAGTTCTTCAATAAGTGCGCTTATAGAATCGGTGGAGCACAGTGATCCTCGCTGCTGATCCCCCGCCATCAACATGATGCCAGCCCCCGTTGTCTCGGTGACTTCAGCACTGACTTCACACAGCCGTTTCGAGCCCAGGCCTGACGAACTGTCCGCATTGAGCCGGGCAAGTATTCGTAGACGGCGTTCACCCGGCACGTCTCACGGTCCATCGCCACCGATTGGCGCGCCGAGGGCAGACGCTTCTGATGTTCGCTCGCTCGGATCATGTGATTCGCGGATTGTTGTGGGGACCTGCACCCAACTGTTGAGAGCGCCCGTCCCTGAGGTAGGCGAGCCGATGAGGTCGCTCGCTGCGCACAGATCGAACAATCGTCGAATCGCGCTCGTGGAGGACTGAACACTGAGGCGATGATTACGAACGCGTAGCAATTCCGACACCGAAACAATGACGTTGACGGTGGCCACACTCATGAACTCGACGTTGCCGACATCAATGGCCAGGTCGCGTTCACCGGAAAGTACAGCGGCACAGGCGTCGTGCAGATCTTCGGAATTCGAACTGTCCTGTTCGCCCGAGAGCCAGATGACGACCCTGTCATCCTCCGACGCGACGACCAGAGTCCCTCGCTCCAACGCGAGGACCAGAGTCCCTCGATTGATCGACAATGCTTCACGTTCGGCGTCCGGCATTCTTCTCCCGATCTTTGGCTTGAAACAAGCGCTACCAGGGTCCGGAGCATCGCTCTGAATTGGATGAATCCAACTCGACAACGTTCAGCTTTTGACGTCAACCACGACTGTAGTCCCGATTGATCAGCTGGATTCACGAGAGCTCGCCGATGGACGGTTGCTGCCGGTTGCGGCACTGAGCGAGACAATCCTTCACGGTACCCAGTCCTGCGCCGTCTCGCCCGGGTCGGCCACGTTCGGCGAGCGCAGGGCAACGTTCACGACGGTTTGGTCGACTACATGCTTCACCGTTACGGCGCCCAAGGCTCGCATGATCGCAATCCCTCGGCCGCCGTGTCGAGTTCGAGACGGCTCGGGCAGAGATTCGAGATCAAAACCCGGGCCTCTGTTCCCGACCCGGACGGATACTCCCGTTTCGGACCACTCCACGCAGACATCGATCACCGAATCCGCATCGGCTGCCCGAACCGCATTGCTCAACAATTCGCTTGCCACGAGGAGAAGGTCATCAAGCTGCTGTCTGGACAGCCCAACAAGCGTGCTCCAAATTCGAATCTGTTCTCGCAGATATCCCGCCTGTCTATCGTCACGGGGAAGCGACAGAAAAAGATCGTTCACAACATTCAGGCTCTCGGCGTTTCATTGGGTGGGGCACCTTCGGTACCGCAGGTTGAGTAGTGCGTCGCGGGTTCGAGTGTCTATTCGACAGGTGCGAGAGTAGTGGTTCTCACGCCACCGATAAGGAGATGCGACCGCTTGGTGGTGGCGTTGTTTCAGGTCGACCCTTCCTTCTCACGAAACATCGTGGCGTAGGACCCCGACCCAAGAAGGTCGCAAGCGCGAAGACTGCTTCCGTCGGCCAACGTTATGGTCGTCAACAAACCGGTTTCGGCGTCAAAATCGAATTCCGTTACAGAGGCCATGAGCACGCCTCGATCGCTCAGTACTCGAGACGCAAGGACGTCGTCGACCGATACAGAACGAGGTCGTTTCGGCTGTTCGCTAAGTGTACGAACCGATTGCACCGTAATGGCATCTGAACCTATCGAGATCACGGCCCCCCACGGTAACCAGTCGGCACTGCTGGGAGAGCTACGGAGAACGAATCCCGAAACCGATCGATGCTCCAAATCCAAGGTCGCATCGCGCACTCGCCCTATCGTCGTAGCACTCTCCAGGTCGACCACCTGACGAGTCATAATCGCCCCAAGTCTCATCACGTATCCCGGTCTGCGGCCAACGCTGACCGATAGCGGGTTACCGCCTCAGCAAACCCGGCGTAGTCGCTTGCGATGTAATCGATGGCTGCCGCCGGCACAACAAGCGCTTCATCGGACACCGAATGGGCGTCGCCGAAAGGGATGTAGGACTTTCGCCCGCTTCGACTTCGATGTCCCTCCGTGGGTTGGATTTCGAATCCAACGACTTCTCCAGCTACGCCGTCGATCACCACGTCGGTTACCTGCCCGATGTCGACGCCGGAATCGGTGAGGACCCGGTCCGAGAGTACGTTGCCGATGGGGTCAGCGATTTCGGCATCCTTCGCTGAGCCCTCTTTCGAAGACTTCTTCGAGCTCGACGAGGTGAGGGCCGATGCAGAACCGACGATTATGGCGTCCGGTCCGATGGCAAGAACTTCTGTTTGCGCAAGGGTTTCGTTCATGCGTCCGCGTAAGCGGCCCCGCTTGTTCAGCGTGAAACCAAGAAGTACTCCTCGAGAGGCATCAAAAAGTACATCCCGTACTTCAGCCACGTCGTCACCGCTCAACGTAACAATAGGTACACCTACGAGCTCAACCCCCCTCAGAAGTCCCATTGCCTATCGTTCCCTCTCGGAGTTGGACTTCGCAGGTATGACCTTTACCGCCACGACGCCGCCGGCACGCCGTCGACGTCGCAGCGTCACTGCGGCGGCGACCAAAAGTACAAGCACGCCAACGGCCAGAAGGATCCATTTTGTCGTAGTCATCGCATCACCTTGTCCGGCCTTCAGATACTGAACGGCAAGCTGGGTCGACGGTGTAGAACCATCGACCCAGCAGCGGGCTCAATCCATCTTTTTTCGAACGGCGTCGGCCGCGTCCTTGGCCTTGTCCGAAACCGACTCGACTGCGTCCTTCACTTTTCCGGTCGCTTGGTCGACTTTGCCTTCTTGTTTGAGCTTGTCATCGTTGGTGAGGTCACCCAACGCTTCCTTCGCTTTGCCCTTCACATCATCAATCGATCCCATGTCCACTCCTTGAAGTCGTGTGCGTACGTGTTTCCCGTCGTCGTCATCCATACCCGGCCGATGACGTTTCAAACCTTTGAGCGCTTTCGATCAATCGCCCACGCCGACGAGCGTCAACCAGTCGGCGATACTGGGCGCCCCGCTGGACGACGATCCGGAATCGGTGCGGGATTGGTCGAGGTTGGTTGTCAACGTAGAATCCATGACTCCCGTTATCGGCTGGTTATAGCCCGGGATCTGCAGTGCCGCTTGGAGCGCGCGAATCTTGTCCGGACCCGTCTCGACGTTGCAGTCGCTGAGCAACGTTTGCCAGTCCCGCGACGTCATCACTCCGGTCTCAGCGTTCCCCTGGCTGACCTGAAACTCCTTCACGGCTGCTTCGGTCGCAGGACCGAACTGACCATCGGCCATGAGAGCAATCTTTCGGTCCAGAAGCAGATACTGGAGCACCAGCACTCGACGTGACGCGTCGCCCCGCTCAAGTGGCGGCCAGCGCAATCGAGAGTCGTCTTCGGGATTTCTTCCGAGTGATGTGCAGGTACTCACCGCCAGAGTGGTGCTCGTCGCATCGACCGTGAGGGTCTCAGCGGCGACGGTCGACGCAGCCGGGCTGTCTCCGTTGCCACAGGACGTGCCTAGGAGAACGATGAGCGTCAGACTTCCGATGAGCAAGAGAGAACTACGTTTCACAACCTCACCTCTACGCTGTCAGCCTGGCGGTGAATCTCGGAGGACATCGAGGATGGTTGCTACAGTCGACGTGGCGACACATACCGATGTGTCTGCTGCGCCGTAGTACAGACGGATCTCGCCATTGTCGAGCACGACTGCACCGCATGGAAACACGACGTTCGGTACGTCTCCTATTCGCTCGTACGGTGCTTCCGGCCCGAGGAGCCAGGACCGTGTTCGGCGCAGGACCACGTTCGGGCGCTCGAGATCGAGAAGCGCCGCGCCCACGCGGTAGATGGGACCTGACACCGCCGTCTTCACGCCGTGATAGATGACCAGCCAACCTTCTGGAGTCTCGATCGGCGGCGGGCCGATGCCGATTCTCGTGGCATCCCACCAGCCCCCGACTCGACACGACATGACTTGCTCCGGCGAACGCCAACTCACGAGATCGGTTGATCGGGACAGCCAGACGTCGGCGGTATGTCCGGTGACGGTCACGGGACGATGCAGCAACACCCAGTTCCCACCGATGCGGCGAGGAAACAGGGAGGCGTTCTTGTCCTCCGGCGGCATGATGACCCCAAAGTGTTCAAAGTCTTCGAAGTCGCTCGTAAGCGCCAGGTGAACTGCGGGACCTGCGGGACCATAGGCCGTACAGGTGATCACGAATCGTCCCAACTCCTCGACCCAAACGGAGCGTGCGTCTTCGAACCCCCAAGACGCGTTGTGGTCCTGCTCGATCGGGCTCATGGCAGGAGCAAGGGCGATCTCCCAATTCGAAAATCCATCACTTGATCTCGCAACGTGAAGGTGGGAGAGGCCACGGCGATCTTCGACCCGGACGAGGAGCACCGTCGTGTCCCCGACTCTCGCCGCCGCCGGGTTGAATGCGACATTAACGGCGTCGGGGAAGTGCTCAGAGGTGAGGATCGGGTTGTTTGGGTAACGAGCAAAAACGTGTGGGATCGAGTCGTAACTCAAGGTTTGCGCAACCCAGCAAGGTCGACCTTGAGCTGGTCTGCCAATGAGCGAAGAGCGGCGCCCAGGTTGGCGTGTGTCGCCTCAACGGGACAAAAACATGAAACGTGAACACGGCCGTCGTTCAAATTGGTAATCGTCACGGTTCGGCCGGACGAATCACCGAAGACATTCAGCTTCTCCGGTGACGGGGCGACATCGAGAACCACACTGGATTGGACACCTGTGCACATACTTGGCTCCTTTGAAAGGGTCGACCGCATGAACGGTCGACGGAATGACACCGGTGATGTACCCCGATGCGGCGGTGCTAAACGTTGTTCGTTGCTAAACGTTGTTCGTTCTCACGACTCGTCAGTTGTTGGCGACTCGTCAGTTGTTGGCTCCATCGAATGAGCTTTGGGCTCCTCGGAGTCGACACGAGGTCCGCGTTTCGACGCCCGTTTCAGCTGATCACGCAGACCTACACGGCTGGTCTGCATGGCCCAACGCTCATGATCGAGGGACCGTGCGGTGTTCGTGAGCGCACGGACCTCCGGGAGGGTAACCGAACCAGTTTTCTTTCGTGCTCGGCGAAGCAGCAGCGGGAGCGATTTCACCCAAACCCGGGCTTCCTCACGGTGACGCCATATCCACGCGAATACGAGGTTCCACACAACAAGGGAACGGATCTTCTGTACGGCATTAACTGGGTTCATGGCCGGTGGTTTACCCACCAGCACACGTTTCAAACGCCCTTTCGCCACGACGGCTTCGGTGGTTGCGCGTCAAACCAATTGCTTACCCAGTTCCCAAACCCTCCTCGCCTCTACCCCGCCTCTCCTGCGTTTGGAATCTCGCCTTCACCTTTGAGTTCGGTCCCCATATCGGTCATCGCCTCGTAGTGTTCGCGAACGCGAGACATTTCCTCGTCGCTCGAGAACTCCTCGACTACCTCCGGCACGTCGTCATTGCGAATGGCCTTATCGTTTTCCATCGTGACACCGACGCCACTGTCGGACATGTCAGCGTCGCCACCTTCGTTGTCAATCTCGTCGTCTGACTTGAACTGGTCTGATGCAGCCTCTGCCTCCGGCAACGCATTGCGATCCAAGTTCGCAATCGCTTCGTTGAGTTCTTCATTGACCTCGTTGGCAGGTGTTTCGTTTTGCGTACTCACAGTTGTCTCCTGGACTCGACAACGCTCGTGCGTTGCGGGCACCCGCTACCCGCCGGACCTGCGCGCCAAACACCGCGAATGCAATGCAATCCGTGCAACTGCTGTTTGAACCCGACCGATCCCGGGTAACAGCGCCGCATGAAAGTACTCATCGCAGTTGATTCCAGCGAAATCTCTCATCAAGCAGCTGAAGTTGCACGAGCGCTTTTTCCATCTGCGCAACACGTCTTGCTCAGCGCAGCAACGGCCTCGCCCTATCTGTTTTCTGAGCCGTTAGGCGGTGGAGGCTTCACCGTCCTACCGACGGCCGAGGAGCTCATCAACTCCGAGAAGATCGCCGAGCGGTCAACCGATGAGGCGAACGAAGTGTTTGACGGCAACGCCGAGGAGGTCATCGACAGTGGCGATGCGGGCCGAGTGATATGCGAGCAGGCGAAAGCAACGCAGGCCGATGTCATCGTTGTTGGTCGCGGCCACAAGAGCTGGCTCTCGAAGCTCTTCGCCCCATCAGTGTCGGAATACGTCATTGCGCATGCGCCGTGTCCCGTGCTCGTCGTAAGCGAGGACTCCTAGATAAGCGAGAACTCCTAGTCGGTAGTCTCGGCCGACGCTTGGTGCTTGTGAGCAAAGCGAGCGTCGGACTCGGCCCGAAGCGCTTCCCGGTCGAGGATGTCGACCACATCATCAGGTTCCTCGCGCGAACTCCGGAGCTCATCTGACTCCGGGGTCGCCTCCTCCGCTTCGGTAGTTCCATACTGATTCACGCCTACGTAACCGTCGCCGGGAAAGCGATCGAGATCGTTCTCCGCGCTGAAGTCGGAAACCACATCGCTGTCCGCGTCAAGCACCTCGTCGTCGAGAGCCTCAGCTCTATCTTGCTCATCACCCATGGTCGCTCCTGTCGTCTTCAGCGAGGAATCGCCTCCCTTCAGCTACCCCCGCCGCCGTCGATCGAAACCAGCGATCCGATGACGCCAACCACAAACCCAGCCGACCCCAACATCCACTCGTCCACGCCTCATCACTACAACCAGGAGTTACGAACATGAAACGTAGAACACTCGACAATATGTTCAGTGCCGGCAGTCTGAGCCTGGCCCTCTTGTTGCTTGTCCTCGGTCTGGTGATGACGAGCAATGCGAGCTTTGCGAAGAACTACGTCAGAGACCAACTCGGGCAACAACGGATTACCTTCAAGACCTCTGATGCCCTCACCGCGGAAGAGCGGAAGTCCGATTGTCTCGGGAAAAACGCCGGTCTCGCGCTCACCACCGGGAAGCAAGCCGAATGCTATGCGAACGATTTTATCGGGCTACATGTGAAGTCGGTGGCAAACGGACAAACCTACGCTGACCTCGGCGAGCCGCAAGCTGTCCTGAGGGCTTCCGTGGCCGAAGCTGCTGAGTCGAACGATCCGACACTTTCTGACCTTCAGGACAAACTCGCTGCGCTTACGAACCAACGCGAAATACTCTTCAAAGGCGAGACGCTTCGCGGCCTTCTTTTGACGTCCTACGGATTCAGTGTCTTCGGTGTGAAAGGCGGGCAAGTCGCTGTCGTCTCCTACGCTGTTTCGGCGCTCCTTGCGCTGCTTGCGATCGGAGGGTTCCTCCATGCGCGGCGCACCCCGAGGGACGAAGAGTTCGGGGCTACGAAGACCCGCAAGCTTTCGGCGGTGTGAAGCTCGTGGATGAGCCGAACGCCGATGGCATTCGGCTCATCCGCTTATATCCGCGAAGATCAGTCGATTCACGTCCGTGAACTCGGCCTGTGCCGTCGGAACCTTCTCGCCAGGAAATATGGCGTCCACCGGGCATTCAGAAACACAGGCATCACACGAAGTGCACTCATCGGGGTTGATGTACAACATGCGATCGCCGTACAGATGCTGCAGATCCGGGTGCGCCGGATGGGTGTTCGCGATTTCGTCGAGTTCTTGTGTCTGACTCTGGAGCACCCCGTCGACAAGTTCGTAGATGCACTGCACCGGGCAAGCGGCAACGCACCCTTTGTCTTTCGTATCGAGACACGCTTCGGTGATGACGTAGGGAAGAGCCATGACTAGCTGATGTCCGTAAGGACGCTCTCGTGCATACAGTCGTAGAGACGCTTGCTCACTGCGTCCCAGTCGACGACGTCCCAAAAGGCCGACGCCCACTTTGCCCGTGCCGCCTCGTACTGCAGATAGTACGCATGCTCCCATCCGTCGATCACCAAGAGCGGCACGGCACCGAAGACCTGGTCGTGTTGATGATCGTGGATCTGCGCGACTATCAGGGTACGGCCCGTTGGCTCCCACAGCAGAGCTCCCCATCCGCTCCCCGCGAGTTTCTCAACGGTCATACTCAACCGGGCCTTCATGGTGTCCAAACTCCCGAAGGACTCGTCGATCCGTGACGCCAATTCCGGTGATGGGGACCCGTTTCCTCCGGGGGCCATGCACTCCCAGAACAAGCTGTGCAATCGGTGTCCACTGACATTGAAGCTGAGCTCGCGCTCCAGCGCAGATGGGTCTTCGTCCGCGGGCAGCTTACGGAGCTCTTCTGTCAAGCTGTTGGCGGCTTTCACGTAACCCGCGTGATGGGTGCCGTGGTGCAACTCCATGATCCGTTTCGAGATAGTCGGCTCGAGTGCATCGGTGGGATAGGGAAGATCGGGAAGTGAGTACATTTCATGTGTGGACATACGAATCTCCGTTGTAGATAGGAGAACCCAGTACCCCCGACATCTCGACTTAAACCTCCGTCAGCTGTTTCGAGGCAACGTCCTGTTTCGAGTCGGGGTCGAGTGGGTACCTCTTGGTTCACACGTTGACAATGTGTCCGGGCCTATCGCCGCCGGACCGCAAGGAGCACTATGAACACGCAAAATGAACGCACCGACGAAGACATCGAAACAGACGCCGAAACAGACATCGAACACGGCGAGGCCCCCAAGACGACGGCGAAGCAGCTTCTGGCATGGGTAACCGGCGATAGAGATGGCGAAGCAAAGGCCCTCGCTGCGCAGACAGCGGAGGTGGCCAACCTCGGCGAGGGAGAGGCTCTCCATGCCGCCAAGGTCGCCGTGGCGAAGGCACACGGTGACAGCCACCCCGCCGATAGGAGCGAAGAACGAAGCGACCTTGCGACAACGGCGGATGTGGCATCCGAGGCGGCCGAAGCGGATGCGACTAAGGAAAACGACCGCTGATCGGCTGAGCCTCCGTCGACAATGTCGAAATATGTCGACGAAGGTCGATCAATCGGTAGTCATTACGGTTCCTCCTCCGAAAGGACCTTCGAGAACTGCTCGAATGCCTGACGAAGAAGTCGAGACACGTGCATCTGACTTGTGCCCACGATCTCGGCAATCTCGGATTGAGAGCGTTCTTCGTAAAAGCGAAGCTCGACGATTCGACGCGACCGCCGTGAGAGCAGCGGGAGCAACCGCTCCACGGTTTGTTTTGCCACAACGGCGTCGAATGCCGCTTCCGCATCGCCGGCTTGCAGTGAGGCGTGTAGGCCCTCGTACGAGCCTTCGTCGCCGCTTACCGGCGCGTCGAGCGACAGCGATCGAAACGCACCACCGGCCTCCATTGCCTCGATCACGCGTTCCGAGCTGAGTCCGACCCGAACTGCCACCTCGGCAATGGTGGGTGAGCGCCCCAACTCGTGGTGCAGTTCCGACACCGCTGGATTGACGCGCTGCGTGGCTTCTTGAAGCCCACGCGGCATTCGCACACTCCACGCCGTTCTGAAATGTCGACGCAGCTCGCCGAGGATCGTCGGTGTGGCAAACCCACCGAAGGGGATTCCCCGTTCTGGATCGAAACGCTCCACTGCGAGCATCAAACCTATTTGAGCAACCTGGATCAGATCATCAAGTTCGACGCCACGATCGCGAAATCGTCGTGCCAACCCTATGGCGAGGCCCTGAGACTCCTGGATGATGGCATTGCGGATCGCCGGATCTCCGGTTTCTCGCAGCTGTCGAAAGCGACTGAGTTCGCGCTCCCTTTCCGAGGTTCCCTCGGGTGGGTGCTGCGAGGTGTTGTGCACTCCAACATCGGACTCGGAACTAGCCATTGCGCGGAAGTTCTGACTCGTTCGAGCTGCCGGACTCGTTGCGACGATGCATCGCCGGGGCATACGACTCGAATGACGCTTCGATCTTGCCGTCCGAAAACACAACCTCGTGAACAGGAACCAGCGACCGAACGATCTCCGCGGCCAACACGTCAAGGGCGGGAGCCGTGTCCAGTTCCAATGCATTTGCGACAACAACGACACGTAATTCGGTTCCTTTGGCGACAACGTCCACCACGACCGGGCTTGAAGGGAGCGAACTCTCCATGACAAGTTGCGCGACTTCGTCGACAACTATTCGGAGGTCCTCGACTTCGTCGTACCCGAAACCCAAATCCGATGCGAGCGACGCAACAACCAGCCGGATAAGACGCAAATGGATGTATCCATTTGGGACTGTCATCGTCACGTGACCTTCAGGGTGATTTGCGCTCATTGCTCTGTCAGCCTTCTCGAGGATAGTTTTGTACAACTCGACCGTACCTTCGACTGGACACCCATCTGGTACATCTGCCCACGATCAGTCGGGGTGAAACAACAAATCCCGTCGTTGGGCAGGGCGCCACCGCTGTCATATTCGGTTTCACATGGTCGTGCCGAGGGTATAAGGCTCCTCGGGTCGAAGTCGATCGTTCGCACAGAGCCGCCAAAGAGGAATCCTCATGTACCGAACCACTTCTTTCGCTCCCGAAACCAGCGTCGATCACAGGGTTGTCGAGTCTGGGGTGGAAAAGGACAACAGAATCGCCACGACGGGGATTCTTCAGCAACGTCTGGTGTCTTTGATCGATTTGTCCCTCACGCTCAGGCACATCCACTGGAACGTGCTCGAACCACTATTCGTCGGTGTACACACCATGATCGATCGTCAGGTGGGAGGCGTGCAGTCCATGATTGACAGAGCTGCGCAACGCATTGCGATCCTCGGAGTCACGCCCAACGGTCTCGCCGGAAATCTTGCCAGCACCAGGAGCCGCGATGACTACACCGTCGGACGAGCTCTTGTGCCAGAGCATTTAGTTGCACTGAACGGAGTATTCGCCGACGTCATCCGCGGTCATCGCAAAGCGATCGACGTCGTCGGGCGTCTCGACAGAAAGTCGCTTGATCTCCTCATCGAGCAAACTGCTGCACTCGAAACCTACCAATGGTTCGTCCGGGCTCACATCGAGTCTGGCGTTGGTGAGCCGTTCAGCTACGCACGCTAGGGTCGGGCATTCTTCGCACAGCTACCTGCGACGGCGTCGGGGTCCGGGGCTGCTTCATCGTGAAAGCTCACACGAATCGTCTCTTCGGGTCGACGCTCCTCCTGTTTTGCAAGTACGCGTAACAAATCGACGTCGGAGTTCGTGAGCGGTGTTTGCGTGATTGATCGAGGCCACAATTTGTTCCTTCGCACAACGTTGATCTCGATGCCGTAGAGCAGGATTTGGGCACTGACGACGAGGAACCAAATCAGGGCGAGCGCGGCACCGATCGCGCCGTAGAGCTCGGAGCTGCGACGCAGCTGATACCCGATGACCTGGGTGGCGAACACTTGAAGGCCCTGCCAGCCAAGAGCGGTTACCACTGCGCCCGGGAGCAGGTCGACGTGACTGATATCGCGGGGACTGAGCAACCAGAAGACCGAGTACACAATAAGCCCACTGATAACCGTTGCACCGACCAGTCCCAGAGCGCCCGCCGCTCGGGAGTTACGGACAACACTCCCGAGAAGGCCCAAACCGACGCTCGCCACCACACCGCCCGCGAGCAACACGTAAACGATTGCGCTCCTCGCCAGTCGACGAAGGAACGAAGGGCGAATCTTGTACGGTACGTGCCACACTTCGAGGAACGCGTACTGCAGCGCCTGAGAAAATCCCAGGCCGGCCCACAACAGTCCGATCAGACCGACCGCCAGTCCGAGATCGCTGCCCGGCAGCACGAAGTTGTTGCGAATCAGTTCGGGCCCCACGATCGGAAACTCCGCGGCGGCCGAATTGCGAAGGCGCACCGCGAAACCGGCGTATCTCTGAGTAGCGAGCGCGGTAAGTGTGACGATCAGAAGCATCAATGGAAAGAACGAGAGGAACGCAGAAAAGGCAATGAGGGATGCGAGTTGGCCGCCCCGGTCGTCGCCGTACTTCCGAACCACCCCGTAAACGAAGCCGACATGCGTGGAGCGTTGCTGACGCGAGTCCATCCGCCGCAGGACGGTCTCGATCATCTTGATGAACCATTTCATGTGCTCAATGCACCGAAGTTCTGAGTTCAGGGGAGCGCATCACCGTGGTACGCAGTTCGGCTCGGGAATCGTCGACGATGTCTCGCTCTTCAGGGAGCGAGGAGTCGGTGATAGAGGTCGGAGTATCGCGTTGCCATGACCGACGCGTCGAAGCGCTCGACGGCAACGTTTCGAATCTTGGAGCGGTCCACGTGAGCGGCAAGCTCGGTTGCCAGGACTGCGCCTGCGATATCGGACACCAAGAACCCGGTCACGCCATCATCAATCAGTTCCGCCATCGAGCCCCGGTTGTACGCAACGACCGGGGTCCCGCACGCCATAGCTTCGACGACGCTGAAACCGAACGGCTCGTCGAAATCGATCAGATGCAAAAGGGCGTGCGCACTCCCCAGCAGTTCGCTGCGTCGTTCGGCGCCGACCGCTCCGAGAAAACAGACCCGATCACCATCAATGTGCGGCTCGACCTCGCGACGGAAGTACTCCTCGTCTTGGACGATTCCAGCGATGACCAGCGGCCGTTTCGCTGCTCGCGCTACCTGTATCGCATGAGCGGTCCCCTTGTCCGGGTGAATTCGGCCAAAGAACAGGAGATGTTCACCCGGGGTCGGGTGCAGTTGGAACGCGTCGACGTCGATCCCGTGGTGGATCGTGGCCGAATAGTTCAACCTCGGGTGTCTGTCGGCGTCGCTGATCGCGACGTATGCGGTGGAATCGTTGTACTTCTCGTAGACAGGTAATATGCGCGCAGAGGAAAACCCATGGATGGTGGTAACTACCAGCGACTCGACGAGGGAACTGTAGGTAAGTGGAAGAAAGTCGAATCCGTTATGGATCACGTCGAAGTCATTTGCTCGCTCGAAGAGCGAGGAAATGTGGAGGCACTCGGCGACCTTGGGTTCGATCGTGTCGTCTTCAGACCAGCCGTGTGCTGCGGTCGCGTGCAACTGCGCTCTTGTCACCGAATCCGCAGTTGCGAAAAGCGTCACGTCGTGACCGAGGGAGACAAGGCCTTCGGTAAGCAAAGATGCAAACAGCTCCCATGGCCCGTAATGGCGCGGAGGCGTACGCCACGAGATCGGGGATAGTACGGCCACCCGCAATGACCCGGAATTCGTCATCGTTCAAACACTTCCTTCTGGCCGAGGGCCGTCAACCGTCAGGTTCTCAGGTCACATTGACGGTGAGCCCCAACGACGCAGACAGCGTGCCGCTCGAGGTCAACAACTGGATCGACGTGGCGGTCTTGGGCGCTGAAAGCGGAACGCCAACCGTGACCCGAACCACGTTCGGCGAAACGCCAAACCAACTTACGGTCCAGCCACTCGGCGGAGAAACCGACATGTTGATCAGATCCGTGAATCCTCCCGTTGGGCTGACCGTCACGTCGAAGGATGCAAACCCTCCGGCTGGGGCATTGACGGCGCCGTTTGCGACAGCGAGTCCGTACCCTCGACTCTGGCCCGGAACCGCGGCCACGGGCGTGGGGGTGAATTGAAACGTGGCGCCGGATTGTGTGGCAACCGTGAGCACCGCAGCGAGGCGCACGTCGACACCGTCAAGTGCAGCGACGATTTGGAACCCGTAGTTGCCCGGCGCCACGGTCCCGAGGACTGTCACATCCACGTTCGCCGTTCCGGATGCAGGGTTCGGCAAGATTGTTGGAGTTGCTCCCGTCGGCAAGCCCTCCACACGAAGCGTTACCGGTCGCCCCGAATCATCGGAGGACCGAGCATTCACGACGAAGCGCGTTGCTCCCCCTGGTGCGACAGAGGCTCCTGGTGTTGTCAGCGTCAACGAAATCTCCGGAGGCCGCAAACGAACGATCACCACGGACTCGGCAGAGGTGCCACCCGCCCGACCGATAATTCGCAGAGGATACTCACCAGTTCGCGAGTCCACGGAGGAATCAACCACCAGTGTCGTGGACGCTGAAGCGGGGTTTTGCACAAACGCGGCGCGCCATCCCGGCGGCAGACCCTCCAGGGTCAAAGCAACGGGATCAGTCCATCCGTTGCGAATGAGATTGATCACGAACGTTGTGCGAGAGCCCGGTCGAGTAGTTGCGCTGAACGTCTCCGGACGAATTGAGAGCGTACGAGTGACGCCCGTCGTCGGCGGGGAGGTCGGAGGAGTCGTGGACGGTGGCGTCGTCGGTGGCGTAGGGGTCACGCGAGATTCCACGTGCACGGCGAGGGGAACCAGACGCAACCTCGATCCATTTCGCAGTACGAGATAGGTGAGGTTCGTCGCCTCGGGGGCAGTCGGCGAGGCAACCAGCTGCAAGACGCAGTCCCTGGACGAGGCGCACGAAATCGTTCCCGTTACTCCTGCAGGTTGACCTCGCAGCGAACCGGTCAACTTCGACGGTCTCGACGATGACAGGCGTACCGCGATGTCTACAGATGACCCCGCTGTCACGCTCACACCCTGGGGAGAAAGTGTTGCGTTCGGAACACTGGTTGCCGCTGACGCCGGGGAACCACCGTTGACGAGAACGCCAGCGACGCCAACGGCAATCGCGCTCAGCCCCGCCAATCCGACGGTCCATCGGCGTCGACGCAGGCGTACACGCATTCCCGTCGGTTGGGCTTGTCTGTAGGCGCTGTAGGCATTGACGTCAGTCATGGTGTCTCCGGGTTGTTCCTCTCGCGTTCGATACCCGATCACGCCCTCGTCGAAACAATTGGTTATCCGTCATCTGGTTTGGAACGACGGCAGGGGGGTACAGCCGGTCTATGAGACCCAGGAAGCGCACGTCATACCAGTGCCGCGTCGGCGCCCATGTGGGTCGCGTGGATCAACGGGCCCCGAACGAGGCGGAGCGGCTCGAACTGCGAAACGCGCAGGCAGTGGCATGGGTATCAGCCGTGCTCGCCGACGAAACGGCGACCGACTTCTTCGATCTGCCGATGAAGGCACAGTCCTTAGCTGTTCAGCTCTTGGCTACCTCAGCACGCGTGTCCTTGTCGATGAGTGCCATCGAACACTCACACTTCACCAGAATTCTCATGCACGAGTGGACCGAATGGATAACCGAGTAACAGTCACAAAGACGACAGTCACCAGGGGAACCAAGGAGTGCTGCTTTGGCAGACCGCTTCCCACTTCCTGGACGCCCTTGGGCGCCTGTTGTCCCAAGAAGCCGAACATGTAGCCCGCGACGCGGCGCATTTGAATCTCCTCAGCACCTTCGGTGAAGCGGTAGCGACGGTGATGGCGGTAGATGTGCTCGAATGCCTTATGACGGGAATACCCGATGCCACCGTGCACCTGCATTGCCCGGTCAGCGGCTTCGCAGCAGAGCCTGTTCGCCCGGCCGCTGCATGGTGCGGACAACGCCAGCAGACAGGTGGAGCATTCTGCTCAACTGCCACCCCGAGCCCTAGCGCATCGCTCGGGCGACCACCGTGGTTTGCGCGGCGGCGGTGATCGACTCCCGGACAAAGAGGGCGCCGTCGCTGCCGTCGCAGAACACATGGTCGATCCCGACCAGTTGGCGTTTTGAAAGAGCGGATGTTGGGCCAGTACTTCGAGGAATCGGGTGCGCCCAACGTGTGTGCCTGCAAATGGTGACCTGCCTCCGTAGTGGACGACGACGTCTGACGCGTAGAGGTCGATCATCGTTGCAAGGTCGCCGTTCACGCGCGGCCGCCCGATACAGACACAAAATGCAGCGATCATAGTAAGCACGCATAGGGGCTCGGATGGTCGACCCAGCGAATCGGAAAGGCAAGCACCACCGACGCACTCATCGCCGACCGCACCGTCGCCGACCAGTACTACGCCGCCGCCACCAAATCGACACCATCTACGAACAGTTGTTGTGGCGAAGTTGCGGGTGGATGCGATTGTGAGCGAACTTGAACTTCGTGGAGCAAGATGTGTCGATGGAAGCGACCCTTCGATACGAAGTCGGCGAGGGCTACTCGGCCGTTGACGTCGATGTCGAGCCGCTGTTGGGGGATCTTCCCTCGTCACCAGTCGATATCTGCCGAGTTGTTCAGGGGCTCGTCGTGCTGTCCAACCTCGCGGAAGGATTCGGCATCGACGCTTTCCTGAGCCGCCCGACCCCAGCCGCCTACCCCTGGCGCGAACGATCGCCCAGCCCGATCATGTGATGGCGGCTCGTTCGGGTGATTCGCTTTCTTCGGTGTAGTCGTAGAAGGTCTTTTGGTTGCTCGGGGCAAGCCGGGCGCCGGGTTCGGGAGAAAACGTCATCGTGGCAAGCAACCGAGTGTTGGACCCCTCCACCGGTGTCACTCGGTGGACGGTCCGCGAACCTTTGAAAAGCACCAGCGTCCCATCGGTTTGGTGCAATTCCTGAATGCCCTGTCGATCCCCCTTCAGCAGTGCGCCGATTTCGTCGTACGCCCGATAGGTGTCGGAACGAAGGAAGGGCACGAACTCGAACGCAGCACCTGACTGGGCCTCTCGGATCATCAGTGTCGTGGTAAACGCAGCGTTGTCGAAGTGCCAGCCGAGCGAGGTCCCGGGTGCGTAGAACAAGACATTGACACCCGACACGGCATCGTCGTACGGGAACAACTTCGGGTACCCCAGTGCTGCGGCGACAAACGCTTTGAAGTGGTCGCTGGCATACAGCATCTGCAACTCGTCTACGCCCTGCAGATGATGGTTGCCGAGGGTCGCCGAGGTGGTCGTGACGCTGGCA
>JANOWU010000170.1:0-11748 GCA_031418035.1 Acidimicrobiia bacterium | reverse complement strand
CCGTGGAGTCCACTCGCGCGGGGCCGCCTGCCCCGTGATTGGGACGACACGACGGAGAGGTCGCAAACCGACGAGTTCGGAAAACACCTGTATCACCCCGGTGACCAAGTCCTCGTCGAACGAGTGGGCGAACTCGCGAGGGAGCGGAACATCCCGCGAGCCCAGATCGCACTCGCATGGGTGCTGGCGAAGCCGTTCGTAACCTCACCGATTATCGGGGCGACCAAAGATCACCATATCGATGATGCCGTGGCGGCGCTCGATGTCAAGCTGACTTCAGACGAGATTGCCCGTCTCGAAGAGCCGTACACCCCGCACAACGTCGCTGGCTTCGCCTAGCTCGACTCGGCGGACCAACGAGCATCACGCCACACAGCATCAGGGCACGAGAACGATCTTTCCCGTGGCTCGCCGATCGATAAGTTCGCGTAGAACATCGGCCGCCTCAACGAGGGGTCGCTCAAACGGCGCGACCGGGCGTAGGTTGCCGTTCCCGATCGCTGCAGCGATCTCTTCGAGCATCGCGCGATTCGTCTCGCGGTTGCGCGGTACCCACCCTCCCCATTCGACGCCGACAATCGTTCGATTGTTCAACAACACGAGGTTCAGCGGAATCTTTGAGATCCCGGCCGTGAAGCCGATCACTAGGTAGCGCCCATCGAATCGAAGGGCGCGAAGCGCCTGCTCCGCTACCGGACCGCCCGTCACGTCGTAGACAATGTCGATCCCCTTGCCGTCGGTCAACTCGCGGGCGCGGACCTTGATGTCATCGTTGTTCGGGTCGAGGGTGGCAAACGCCCCGGCCTGCATGGCAAGGTCACGCTTCTCCGGTGTCGAAGCCACGGCGATAACGCGTGCGCCAAGTGATCGAGCGACGTCGATGGCAGCGAGGCCGACGCCGCCACCTGCGCCGGTCACGAGCACGACCTCGTCGGGTCTGACCACCGTGCGGTGATGGAACGCGAACCAGGCCGTCCCGTAGACCTGGATGAACGACGCGGCGCGGGAGAAATCCATCGAGTCAGGGATCCGGAGAAGCTGCGCCGCCGAAACAACGATGTGCGACGCAAACGCACCGACGCCGCTTTGCACGACCACTCGATCCCCAACCGCCCAGCCCTCCACGGCCGAACCCACGGCGGTGACGACGCCTGCGGACTCGCCCCCGGGAATATAGGGCGCCTGAAGGGGGAACTGGTAACGGCCCGACGCCTGCAAGGCGTCGACGTAACTCGCCCCGGCCGCCTTGATCTCGACGAGGACTTGGGACTCTTCAAGATCCGGTGTCGGCCTCTCCTCGAGTCGCAGGGAGTCGAGCGAGCCAACTTCGTTCAAAACAATGCACTGCATACGGGGTTCTCCTGATCAGTCTCCCAGCACGCTGTCACGCGCCCTCCCCACGAAGCAAGTCTTCGGCCATCGAGCGGAGTTTGTTGCGTTGAATCTTGTTTCCGTTGGCACTTGGCGTCGTCGGAAAACTCTCGATGGAAACGATGCGGACCGGCACTTTGTAGCGGGCGAGCCGACCTTGGCAATGGCTCATCGCATGTTCGACGCTGAACCCACCCGGTGCGATAACGAACGCCACCGGACGGGCACCCGTTGGCATATCCACCGCTACAACTTGAGCTTCCTCGATCCCGTCCACCTCGATCAGGACTGACTCGATGTCGGCTGGTGAGACAAGAAAACCACCCAGTCGCAAGACATCGGATATTCTCGAATAGTACGTGAACGTCCGATCTTGATCTGAGCTTGCCGAGTCGCCGGTCTTGAACCAGCCCGCGTCGAAGGAGGAGTCAGTCAATGCTGCGTCGATCGACTCGCCCCCTTCGACGAGATACCCTTCGAACAAACTTGGCCCGCGCACATACAATTCGTTGTCGACGATCTTCAGATCAGCGTCGGGAGAAACAAGAGCGCCGCCGGGTAGCTCGCGCTCCGAGGTTGGCAACGTGGCCTCCCGGTACGAGAAGAGCGCTTGCACCTCGCTCATTCCGTAAAGCCCGACCAGTGTGGCGCCGTGTTGTTCCGCGCGGCCTACGATCCCGTCGAGGCTGGAGTTGAATCGGGCGTAGCCACCGCTTCGAATCGTCGAGACGTCGACGTCTTCTTCCAACAGCCGGTGAAACATGTCGTCACTCCCGTTGACGGCCGTCACGCGATGGTTCGCGATCAACGCTCCTACTGCCGCAGCATCGAATTGATCGACCACGATGATCGTTGCCTGGGCCGCCACTGCAGCCGTAAGACTCGACATCCCGAAGGTCCCACAAAAGGGCATCACAATCAGTACGACGTCGTGCGTGGTGTACTTGAGCGCGTTCGCCGCGGCGAACCCGTGCGAGGCGATTGATCGTTGCGTGTGTCGCACCATCTTGGGTTTGCTCGTCGTACCCGACGTGGTGAACACCACGAACGGATCATCGGCCAACGAAGGATCGTCCTGCGACGATGACGACTCAAGCCCCACCAGCGGTGCCGAGGTAGAAAATCCAAAGGTTCGGCGGGCGCCACTTCGCATGACGAGGTCATCGGCCTCGATGTCGCTGTAGCGCGTGTTCACGGAAACGAGCACGAGACGCGCGGCGGCACAGGCCACCAGCAAGTGAAGGTACTCCAACCCGTTCGGAAGCCGCACGGCGACCCTGTCCCCCGGTTCGAGTCCTTCGGAGACCAGTGCCCTGGCAAGCGCTCTGCCCTGCGCTGCTATCGCCGCGGCACTCGTCGTCGAACCGTCGGGGAGCAGAATCGTCGAACGGGAGTTCGCGAAAAGGTCGCCGATTCGTCCGGTGCACTCGACCCTGTCTTTCTCTGTCATTTACGCGATCTTACGAAGCCCGGACCAAACCTTCGAATACACAAAGACCCGCCTTTTCCCTCGGTCGGTCTGCGGCAAGCGACTACGTTCTCCACATGACCAACACGTCGCCGCCACTGTCACCGTTGAGCATGCTGGAGGGTACCTGGGTCGGTAGCGGAGAAGGACAGTACCCAACGATCTCGTCGTTTCGCTATAACGAACGTGTCACCTTCACCCGGTCACCCAAAGGCTTCCTGGTGTACCAACAGAGCACCTCGAACGTCGAGACGGGTGCCCCCATGCACAGCGAGACAGGCTATGTGCGCTTCATCGAGGCGTCGTCGGCAGTCGAGTTCGTGATCGTGCAACCAACCGGCGTCGTGGAGATTCATTCCGGCATTCCCGTATTCGGTGACCCAGACCGGGTGTCGTACAACCTGCGGCCGGTGTCGATCTCGCTGAGTCCATCGGCGAAGGCCGTCACTGACATCGAACGGTCGATCGAGGTTCACGGCGTCACCCTTTCCTATCGCATCGCGATGGCTGCGGTTGGCCTTCCGCTGCAGCATCATCTTGCGGCGACGCTGACGCGCGACGCTGCGTAACAATTTGCGAAGCTGCGTAACTTGCGAAGCTGCCCAGGATTCACCGCCGTTCAGCGAGCGACGGCGTTGTCGGCAAGACTTACCCCCGTGAACGATCTTGCCCGCCAAACCGCAAACCTCGACGCCGTCGCACAGGCTGCTCTTGTCCAGAAAGGTGAGGTCTCGCCTCGCGAGCTTGTCGAGTGTGCGATCGCGCGCATCGAGGAGCTCGACGGGCCGACTGGAATCAACGCCGTCATCCATAGACGGTTCGAAAAAGCCCTCGACGAGGCCGCCGCACTGGCGCCGAGCGACGGGCCTTTCGCCGGCGTACCAATGCTGCTCAAGGATCTATGGCCGTCGAGTGCCGGTGACCCGATACACCTTGGCAATCAGGCCATGAAGCAGTTCGGTTACACCCACCCGGTCGACGCAAACATTACGCGCGCATACCGAAAGGCCGGAATGGTGATACTTGGCCGGACCAACACCCCCGAGTTCGGCGCCGTCGGGACCACCGAACCTCTGGCGTACGGTGCCACCCGTAATCCGTGGAACACCAATCACAGCCCGGGTGGCTCATCAGGCGGCGCCGCCGCATCCGTGGCTGCGGGCATGATCCCGGCGGCAAACGCGTCTGACGGAGGGGGATCGATCCGTATTCCCGCCGCGGCCTGCGGGCTCGTGGGCCTGAAGCCATCACGAGGGCGCATCTCGATGGGACCTCTCCAAGACGAGTGGGGCGTGTCCGTCCAGCACGTCGTGTCGGTGACCATACGCGACACGGCGGCGCTGCTCGATGTGTCGGCCCACCCCTTTCCGGGCGACGCTGTTGTTGCGCCTCGTCCGCAACGTTCCTATCTCGAAGAAGTCGGCGCGCCCCTCGAAAAGCTTCGCATCGGACTCATGGCGCGTCCGCTGCGAGGACCGATCGATCCCGAATGTGAAGCCGCTGCGATCGACGCTGCTCGGTGGTTCGAACAACACGGCCACGTCGTCGAGGCGTCCTATCCCGACGCCCTGAACTGGTGGGCAACTGATCCGGCCGGTGGTGTGATCTGGGCCGTGAACATGCGCAATTCGATGGATCGAGTGAGCGGATTCATTGGACGCCCCGTGGGGCCCGAAGACTTCGAACCCGCGACCTGGGGACTCGGTCAAATCGCCGACAACGTCACCGGTCTTCAACTCCTCCAGGCCCAGTCGGCGCAAACCCGATTGCGTCGAGAGAGCGCAATGTGGTGGGAACCGACGGCCGACGAGGGAAGCGGGTTCGACCTCCTGCTCTCCCCCACAATGGCTATCCCGGCTCCGCCACTCGGCGAGCTCGTTGCGACACCCGAAGATCCGATGCGAGCCCTCAAGAATTCCACACCAATGGCAACGTTTACAGGCGCATGGAACGCAACCGGCCAGCCTGCGATTTCGCTCCCGTTCGCCACGAGCTCCAACGGACTTCCCCTCGGAATACAACTCGTTGCTGCCTACGGGCGTGAGGACCTCCTGATTCGTGTGGCCGCAGCGATGGAGAGCGATCTTCGGTGGGATCTTCGACGAGCTCCCGTCCACGCCGCCAACGCATCGTGAAAGCTCGCCAACGCGTCGTCAAAGCATCGTCAAAGCATCGCCAAAGCATCGTCAAAGCGTCGTCAAAGCATGGTGAACGCATGACCCTGGTCCGCGCATAACCGTTGCCTTACGCGGAGCTTGCCGATTCGGAAACGAAAGGTAACTTCTGCCAGGATCCTGCGGTGCTCGCATCGAACGAACCTGTTGCCGCAAAACCGCAATCGGCGCTTGCCAACAGGAACTTTCGTCTGCTGTGGGGAAACAACATCGCGTTCTTCCTCGTCGCCAACGCAGAACGGTTCGTTTTCGGTTGGCTGGTTCTCGAAGGTCTGGACCGCGGTGAACGTGAGCAAGGACTCATTGTGTTTGCCCTGGGACTTCCCGCGGTCTTCGTCACCCTGCAGGCCGGTGTGTGGGCCGATCGCCTTGACCGCCGTCGACTCCTTATGGGGACGCAACTTGCGGGGGCGGCGATCATGGCGGCGACAGCGCTCTTTGTTGGCAGCGATCGCGCGACGCTGGGATGGATTGCGTTTGCTGCACTGGTCGCCGGCACTGCCGCTGCATTGGGGTCACCTGTTCGGTCAGCGCTCATATCGGCGATCGTGCCGAAAGAACAACTGATCAGCGCCATAGCCATCAACGCGTTGGCCATGACGACATCGATGATTTTGGGGCCGGTGTTGGCGCGAGCGGTTGGTGCGAAGTTCGGTTTCGACGGAGCCTTCTGGTTCCAGTCTGTGCTCATGGTCCTCGGGGTCGGGTTCCTGCGGCTCCTTCACGTACCGGCACACGTGGACCGTGGCCCCAAGAGGTCAGTACGTGCCGAAACAGCGGAAGCGCTTCAACACGTATGGCACGACCCCCATTTGCGGACACTATTCGGACTCCTGATTCTGGCCAGCGTCACGATCAACCCTGCGGCGATGGTGACCGTGCAGGCACACGTCAAGGAGGGGCTCGGTCGCAACGCGGGCGACTCGGCGATACCACTGGCCTTCATGGGAGTTGGCATTGCGATCACCTCGATACTGCTCATTCGTAAGGGCGAGCGATCGAATAAAGGGATGTTGTTTCAGCGAGCCGTCATCGTCGGCTCAACGATGACGTTTCTCATGGGTCGCACCACGACCTTCCCGGCGCTGCTCGTTCTGGCGTTCTTCATGGGCCTGGCCGGTGGCTTCTACATCAACATGAACCAGGGGCTCATTCAGTCGAGGACACCACAACCACTTATGGGTCGAGTCATGGCGCTGTATGTCCTCACGCAAGCCGGGTTCATGCCTCTGGGGGTACTCACGCTTGGCACCATTGCCCATCGCTTCACGCCCGGTGCCGCGATCAGCGGGGTCGCCGTGGTCGCGTTGACCGTCTACGTCTGGGTATATGTCCGCAACGCCGAACTTCGCCGACTTGCCTGAGCGCTCCTGTTCGCTCTTCGCCGGCTGAACGAGAAGCAAACAGGAATTGGTGGTTAAGATCAGCCGCCGTGGATGGCGATCTGATTCAACGCGAACTCGTCTTTCAACAATCCTCGCTCGATGGCCTCGACCGCCTTTCGACGCTGTACCACGCGTGCTTCGACGTCGTCCCTCCGGTCAACTACTTCTCCTGGAAGTATCGAGACAACCCATCGGGCAGCTTGGTCGGTTTCGAGGCGACCCATCGAGGCGCGGTCGTGGCCAGCTACGCCGTGATCCCGGAGTCCTACGTCGTGGATGGTCGACCGCGAGTGGTGTGGCAGTCGATGGACACCATGACGCACCCCGATTATCAGCGTCGAGGGCTCTTCGTCACGCTGGCGAAGATGACCTTTGATCATCTCGCCTCCGTTGACCCGGAGTTCCTCATCGTTGGGATTCCGGCGCCCGCGTCGCATGCCGGTTTTACGAAGAAGCTCGGCTGGTCCGATGTGCATCAATTCCGGTTGATGTTCCAGGAGCGTCGGACGTTCATGGCCCTCACCAGTATTCGGCGTCGTCCCCAATTGTCGTTTCGAACGATTACGGGATCAGCGACATCGCTCACCGAATACCTCCGTCTACGACCTCCCCCGAGTCGTCACATCCAAAACGAAATCAGCGCCGAGTTCTTGACGTGGCGCGTGCTCGACAATCCGATGCGAAAGCTGGAACTGGTCGAGTTCTCCCACTCTGGCGAACCCTGCGGCATTGCCGCCTTCACCAACGACGATTCCGGGAAGTCGTTCATACTTCTTCTCGATGTCGCTGACCCGCAGCAATTGCCGCGTCTCACTCCCCCGGTAATCAAGCACGTGTTTCACCGCACCGGTGCCCGGGTCGTGTCGACGTGGGAGCCACTCGACAGGCAGCTTCGCAATGCGTACGTACGATCGGGACTCATGATCAATCCAACGCAGCGCGGGCCAATGACCTTTCGACAACCCCTGATCACGTACTCGGCCAAGAAATCCTTCGAAGGATTCGACCCGACCTCGCCAAGTAGCTTCTCCCTACAACCCGTCATGCAGGATTGATCGGCCGAAGCCATGGACACACGGGGACGGCTCGGCATTGCGCGCAACATGCCACGCAGCATCGACACGGGAGTGTCGCTCCTTCGCCGCAGCGTCGACCGCAGCTTCCAGCACGCCTCGAGCGTGCCACTCGTCACCCGCATTCTCGCCCGAGACATCGACGTCGCCGCAGCTTTTCATCAGATCATCGATCAGCGTCGACCTCATGAAGGTGCCGGCTTCTGCAACCACCTTCGAAGCGACTTCGTCGAAACCGTCGCATTTCTTGACTCGCTTCAGCAACCATCGACCGACGTCTGGGTGACCTTCGACGATGGTTATGCGAAGGCTGCTGAGGCTCTGGAGAACGTCGCGCCGCAGTTCCCATCCATGCGCTTCGTATTCTTCGTGTGCCCAGAGAAGACTTCGAAAAAGGTCGGATTCAGATGGGATGCATGGGAGCGGCTCCATGAGAAGAACGGACCCGTACCCGAGTTCGACGACTTCGACAGCGAACCGGCTACTGCCGAAGAGAACAGTCGTCTGGATCTCCTGGAATCGGCCAAGGACGAACGGTTTCTTCTGGCGTCGGAGGAACAGTGTCGCTCCTTGCAGCGCCACCCAAACGTGTACTTAGGAAATCACACCAACCGCCATTTCGCACTGTCAAGCCTGTCCGACGCAGAGGCGGTCGAAGAAATCCGCGAATCTCATGAACAGTTCCGAGCCTTGTTCGGCGACAGCGAACACTTCGCGTTTCCCTACGGCACACCCGGTGTGTCGTACAACGAGAGCCATGTCGCGATGGTACGTTCCCTGGGCTACCGCTATGTATGGAGCACCGAAGGATCCAGCTTCCGGCGGGGCTCGGAGGCGTCGGCGGTCCTTCCTCGCATCCCGATGAATGGCCTCGCCACGGTGGCCGAGAACAGGGGAACCGTCGCGAAGTACACCGTAAAGGGGCGACTCCGACGACTGCTGCGGCTGCGATAGCCACGACGCCTGACCGGCCCGCACCGGTTGGTCATACTCGAGCTCCGGCCGCCGCCCAACGACGCAGCACTGCGGCGACAGACTCGAGGTGGGCGCGCATCGCGTGCTCCGCAGCGATCGCATCGCCGGCCACCACGGCATTCACTATTGCGGCGTGTTGGGGCAGCGACTCGAGCGGACGGCCAGGAATAAGGGCTAGGCGGAAGGTGTGATGCGACGCCCGATTGCGAAGAAGCTCCACAAGATCGCCAGCCACGTCGTGGCCGCTGATCTCGCGAAGGCGCCGGTGCAACAAGGAGTTCAGCTCCGAGTACTGCACCATCTCATCGCCGGCAACAGCCTCACGCATGGCGTCGATGATGGAGCTCAACTCCACCCGTTCGCGGGGGGTCGCCGCGAGCGCCGCGCGCGACGCGATGAGAGATTCGAGGAGCGCCCGCACCTCACTGATTTGGATCGCTTCGTCTATCGCCACTCGACGGACAGTCGCACCCTTGTTGGCCTCATGCTCGACCAGTCCTTCCTTCACCAACTCACTGATCGCAGCTCGGACCGCGGCGCGACTGACCCCGAACGTCTCGGTGAGCTGAAGTTCGATGAGCCGTTCACCCGGCTGAAGTTTGCCTTTCAGAATGTTGTTGCGCAGCGCATCGGTGACCGAAACCGGCTTCTTCACCGTCTTTCGGATCCGGCCTGGCGAAGCGGACATACTCCGTACCCCTATCTTTCTTCCAGGACAAGAAGCCCGTTGTGCGTATTCGAGGTCGGCAGGTGCGTGGCGCGGTATACCTCGCGGACATTCTCGTGAAGCGCACCACGCATGATCAGCCACATCACGAGCTCGATGCCTTCCGAACCTGCTTCTCGGAGGTACTCCGTGTGGGTGATCGTCGCTGCCGACTCTGGATCATGTACGAGCAGATCCATGAACCGCGTGTCGAACGCAGGGTTGAGCAATCCAGCCCGTTCAGCCTGGAGCTGATGCGACATCCCGCCCGTTCCGACGATAAGCACACGTTCCTTCCCGGGAAAGGAGTCGATTGCTCGCCGGAGTGCTCGACCAAGGTTGTAACAACGACGCCCGGTCGGCGGCGGATACTGCACGACGTTCACCAGAATCGGAACCACCGGACAGGGCCACGCTTGCGGTTGTCCGAACATGACCGACAGTGGCACGGTGAGGCCGTGATCGACCTCCAACTCGTTCACGAGCGTCATGTCGAACTCGTCGAGGATGAGTGACTCGGCGAGGTGCCACGCGAGGTCCGGGTGACCAGCTACGTCGGGCACCGGACGCCTTCCGTACCCCTCGTCGGCCGGACGGAAGGTATCGGCGAGCCCAATCGCAAACGTCGGGATGAGCTCGAGGGAGAACGCGTTGGCATGATCGTTGTAGATCAACACGCAGACGTCCGGTTCGAGCTCGGCAATCCAGCGGCGAAGCGGCTCGAGCTTGGCGAAGTACGGCGCCCAGTACGGCTCGCTCGTGCGATCCTTGTCCATCGCTGCTCCAACCGCCGGAACATGAGATGTTGCGACGCCGCCGATCACCTCAGCCATCGTCGTTCTCCTTTGCCCACGCAGGTTCACGCCGAGAGCGATTCCCGTCGATCGCACGACCACCCGCCAACATCATCGCCACGTAATCTTCCTCGGTCATGCCGGTCTGCTTCGCAGCAAGCTGCTGGAAACTCATGCCATCACACGCGGCGAGCTTGAACGTGTAATACACATTTCCTCCCAGTTCGAGCAAGCGCAACCATTCGCGTTTCAGGACCGCCTCGGTTTGTTGCGCCGAAAGGTCGTGGAGAGCGACGTAGGCCGCCTCGTCGGATCGAAAAGCATCTCGATTCGCCGGATCATTGAGCGACATGCAGAACATGTTCAACCGATACCCCTTTCGACTCTGTTTCGAGTCGAACACGAACGTGCCCGGAATATCGTGGTAGTGCGCTTCAGGCTCACTCATGTCAGAGTCTTTCTTCAAATGGTAAGCCTGCATACTGTTCGCTGAGCGCGGCCTGCGCATGCTCCGACGCGGCAAGGTAGTCAAGCTCCGCTTCCTGCATACGTTGGTCGAACTCCGTCTGATGCGGAAACCGGTGCAGAAGCGTCGTCGTCCACCATGAGAACCGTACGGCGCCCCAGATTCGTCGCAGCGCCACCTCGGAGTACCGGTCGAGTTCCCGGTCATCGTGATGAACATAGTGATCGATGAAGCCACGCGACAGGTAGTGGACATCCGATACCGCAAGATTCAGTCCCTTAGCGCCCGTGGGTGGAACGATGTGGGCAGCGTCGCCGGCCAAGAACATGTTGCCGAATCGCAAGGGCTCGGCCACGAAACTTCTCAGGGGAGCTATCGATTTCTCGATCGTCGGACCCGTCACGATCTGATCGCGCAACTCGCCGGGGAATCGAGCGAGAAGTTCGTCCCAGAATCGCTCATCAGGCCAGTCATCGACGGTGTCCGTAAGCGGACACTGCACGTAGTACCGGCTCAACATCGCGTTCCGTTGCGAAGCCAGGGCGAAACCGCGAGAGTGATTACAGTACACGAGGTCGTGCAGAGGCGGGGTTTCGGACAACACTCCGAGCCACCCGAACGGATACTCCTTTTCATACGTACGAATACGATCTTTCGGAATACTTGCACGACACACGCCGTGATACCCATCGGACCCAACGATGAAGTCGGCGTCGATACGGTGCTCTCGACCATCCTTGCGGTAGGTCAGGTAGGGCGATGCCGTAGCGACGTCATGTGGCAACACCTCGAGGGCGCGATCGACCACGGTGACCCCGCGGGCGTCGGAGGCTTCGTAAAGATCGCGTTGGAGCGGCGCCTGACCGTACGCCATGAAATGACGACCCGTTCTCGCCGCGATGTCGAAGAAGAGACTCTTGCCGCCCCAGGCCATCCGTGCACCGTCGTGGACAACACCCGAAGCGTCCATGTTCGAAGCGAGCCCCGCGTCGCGGAGCACGTGTACGGTTCCCCATTCCAGCACTCCGGCTCGGACGCGTTCCAGCACGTGGGTGCGACTTTGTCGTTCGAGAACGGAAACCTCGATCCCCGCCCGTTGGAGCAGCAGCGCCAGGAGACTCCCCGCCGGACCGGCGCCAACGATGGCAACTTGCGTTCGCATCCAAACAAGTATGCTCGTTGTCGACAACATTGTCGACAACCGTCCTGCACTCGTTTCGCCGTATCGTCACCGTCGCTCGCAAGACACGGAGACAACATGCAGGCTCGTAACCGTCGCCCACGAACGCACACCAACTTTTGGAGAAGCTATGGGACAACACCGAATTGTTCGCAC
>JANOWU010000169.1:0-1864 GCA_031418035.1 Acidimicrobiia bacterium | reverse complement strand
CGCGCCGTATCAAGGGCGGCCTCACGCGTGCGAATGGCCGCGATCTGTTCGGCGGTCGACGTTGTCGGGTTGAACCCTTTCGACCGATACCAGTCCGCCACCGCCGCCTCCGTCACGGAATCAAACACGCCGTCCACGGCGCCGGCCCGAAACCCCAAACGCTCCATTGCTGCTTCCAGCTGACGGACGTCGTCGCCGACCACTCCCGGACCGAGGTCGCGCGACATCGGACGAGAGCCCACCAGAACGAACAGTGGACGCCCCGACGCAGTCAGCGCAACGTCGCCCTCCGCGAGCATCGACCCGGCCACTGCGACGTCACTCACCAACGCCGGTGAGCTGCGCAGCAGTGACGTCGTCACGGCCAGTTTCTGCGGCAACCCGAACCGCCCAGTCCCGCGAGTCACGACGTCGGCCGAAAGTACGCGCTGCTCGACCGGGACCAGAATCGGGGCCGGGACCGGCGGCTGCGACCGGAGCGCCACTTCGGCCGGTGACGAAATCAGCGGACCGACAGCGAACCCGCCAACCGCGGAAACGACCGATAGCCCGATGACACCTACTGCCACTGTCCAACGCTTCACGGTACCTCGCGAACTTACGGATCGCACGGGTCGGTCGACCGGTGCACAACCACTCCTGCATACCGGACCTGAAGCTCAGCTGACTGACGCAGACGCAGTCAGCCAAGGTTCAGGGAACTCTCCGCACTATCGATCGCATGATCAACAATCACCCACTGTTGCGACGGTTCCCCAGTGTCCCTCTCACGATCGCAATCGCGTCGTTGGTGTTCGCCAGCTGCGGGTCCGGGCAATCCGACGGGGCGAACGCCCCGAGCCACCAGACACCGGAGGAGTTCGGGCTCTACCTCCGCGATCTGACCGCCCGTGTCGAAGCAACCGAAGCCTCCATCGCCGAGTGCATGTCAGCCGCCGGGTTCGAGTACGTCGCCGTGGACTTCGCGACAATCAAGACGGCGATGGACGGCGATCAGTCCGCAGCCGGCGTCTCCGACGAGGACTACGTCAAACAGTTCGGATTCGGGATCACCACGCAGTTCGACAAACCACTGATCGTGTTTCGCGCCGGACCGGTAAACAACGCGGTACTCGACGTTCTCCCGGAATCCGAACAGACTGCGTATCGACGCGCCCTGTGGGGTGAAGCACCCGACTGGAACCATGCACACGCCGTCGAAGCCGAAGATCTCTCACAAACCGGTGGATGCACGCGCACCGCGGCGGAGCAGCACTACGCCACCGCCGAGCTCGCCGGTAACTACCTCAACCCTTTTGACAAACTTGTCGAGCAAGACCCCCGGTTCCTCTCAGCGGTCACGAAGTGGTCTGCGTGCATACGAAAAGCAGGATTCGACTTCGACAACACGGGCCATGTCGAACGCGAACTTCAGCAACGACTTGCCGACGTCACCCAGGGCCAGGATCCGCGCACCCTCGACGCCAGCGCAGCGGAAGCGCTTCGCGCACTGCAGGGCGAAGAACTCGCGATCGCGGCAGCCGCATACGACTGCGAAGAACAACACATCCAACCGGTGCAAGACATGATCGAGGCCGACCGCACACGATCCTAGGTAGTGGCCGCTGGTCCGGCGAAGTTTTCGTTGATGGGTGGACATCGCCGGTGAGTACCTCATTCGAGCACGCGGCAGCACCAAACACACGGAACTCGTCACGTGGCTCAAAACCGAACATGCGATGGGGCCACCCAATCCAATCACTCAACGGCGAGTTGCAGGGTGAACGGCAACTTGTTGGTGGAGCAAACTTGCCGTCGACCCTGCAACTCGCCGACGAGTGAACATGGTGTCCGGACTACTCCCGGGCAAGCGACGTCGGAATGC
>JANOWU010000168.1:0-19719 GCA_031418035.1 Acidimicrobiia bacterium | reverse complement strand
ACTTCGACGACGGCGACGTGCGCGCCGAACGGGAACGTGGGCTGCGCTGCCTTGAAGTCCGATACAGCCTCCAGCGCTTCGCCCGCCGATGTCGCAAGATCAGTCCACGAAACACTCCTCGATGGTGAACCCACAACGTGGAACCGTGCGGTGTCGGTGTCGACAATGACGTCGTCGATCGAGGCCTCCAAGAGCTCAGCAGCGCGAGCTCGTGCCTTGGCGATGAGGATGTCGCAGGCAACCTTGAGAGAGGATCCGGCCACCTGTACGGAGCGAGATCCGACCGTAAGCCCACCTACGGGTACTTCATCCGTATCGCCATGGACGATATCGATCCTGTCCATGGGAATGCCGGTTTGGTCGGCGACGATCATCTTCCAGGTTGTCTCGTGCCCCTGGCCATAAGGAGTCGCACCCGTGAGTACTCGGACCCGGCCGTCCGGTTGTAGGTGCAACGACCCATGCTCGGTCGGGCCGCCTGCGGAAGTGATTTCGACGTAGCAGGCAAGACCGATGCCCATTTGGATGGACGAACTAGTGGCGCGTCTTTTCAATTGCTCTGCGCGCATACCCTCGTAATCGGCCGCCGCAAGAACCCGACGGAGGGCCTCGGGATAGTCGCCGACGTCGTAAACGGTGCCGATACCGGTGGTGTACGGCTCGAGGAACTTGGGCACGAAGTTCCGCCGTCGGACTTCGGCCGGGTCCATGCCGATCTCCAATGCGAAATAGTCGAGCGCTCGCTCGATCGCAAGCGCCGCTTCTGGTCGTCCGGCCCCGCGATAGGCCGTGACCGAGATCTTGTTCGTCGCCACCGATTCGGCGGTGAAGCCGCAGTTGGCGATGTCGTAGACCCCGGGCAGCATCCGCTGAGTCATCTGGGGAAGGTATGCCCCCATAAGTGGGTAGGCGCCGGCATCCTGTGTCACGTGAACCTGGTAGGCGGTGATTCTTCCTGCGCGTGTGCCCCCGATCTTCACGTCCATCCGTTGGCCGCGGCCGTGAGGCATCGCCATCATTGCTTCGGTGCGTGTTTCGGTAAATCGAACGGGTCGATCGACGGCACGCGACAGCCATCCAAGGGTGAGTTCTTCCCCGATGGTCCGTGACTTCACTCCGAACCCACCGCCGACGTCGGGCACGACTGTGCGAACGCGATTGTGTGGCAGGTCGTAGAGGTTCGCGAGCATGTCGCGGGTCGGGTGCGCACCTTGACACGACGAGTAGTGGATCAGGCGGTCGCCGTGGTCACTGCCTTCCCAGTACGCAAGCCCGGAGCGCGGTTCCATCGGCGCGGCGTTGATCCGCTGGTTGTTCACCCGTAGTTCGCACACGACCTCGCAGTCCGAGAAGTCTGCCTGTCTCTCCGAAGCGAAGCGCGCATAGACATTTGTCGAGATTGACTCGTGAAGCAGGGTGGAATCGCGCAACGCGTCGTCGACTCCCACGACCGCAGGAAGCCGCTCGATGTCGACATACACGAGCTCCCCGGCGTCGACGGCCTGAGCGCGTGTTTCGGCCACGACCGCAACGACCGGTTCCCCAATGAAACGAACCTTGCCACGTGCTACCAGCGGACGTTCGCACCCTGGCGGGAGAATCGGCAGTACGTGTGGAAACGGTGGAAGCGTGATGTCCTCGCCGGTGTACACCCCGAGTACTCCCGGCGCATTGCGGGCGTCGGCGACGTCGATCGAGACAACCCGACCATGGGCGACCGTCGAGCGCACGAAGTGCACCCATGCTGCCTGGATCGGCACGTCTTCGACATACATTCCGCCACGTGTGAGCATGCGGTCGTCTTCGACGCGCACCACTCGATTGCCCAGAATGCTTCCCATGCGATGGTGAGCCTACGTGTTCGAGACTGGTGAATCGTTGCCCGAGCCGGGGTTCGAGAGACGACGAGAAGCTAGAAACTGCCCTCTTCGCTGCGATTGATGTTCTGCGAGAGGATCAGGTCTTCGTGGAGTTCCATCCACACGTCGTGGTAGGACCCGCACATAACTCCGGTGAACATGTTCTGCTGGCCACCTTCGAGGGCACGACGGGACTGCTCCAAACGTGGCGAATAGGGTGCGAACCTCTCGGCGACCTGGCCGAAGTTCACGACGATCTTCTTGGCGTTGTCGTCGAGCTTCTTCAGCCGAGCGAGAACCTTCTTGTCATACGACGCGTCGCTGTGGTTGTTGGGTGCACCGTCGCGTAACTGCCAGTCTCCGCAGAGGGCCTTGAACTCCTCGTTCGTTTCGAGGAACGCCGGGTAGCTTTTCGCAAGCCCGTCACGAAAACCGGGACGTCCGGCGTCGGCCTCGAGAAGCGGGGGATGCGCCTCTCTCCCGACCGGTGTGAGCTGCCACAGCCCACGAGCCTCGCGAAATGCCGTAAGCCCCTCGGACAGCATGCCTTCGAGGTGCGTTTGTACAAGCGGCTCATCAACGCCGGCGAGGGGCGTGATGTGGTCGAGCTTGGCGAATCCCTTTATTCGCAGAGCGTGCAGGACGCGAAATTTCGGTTCGGAGGTGTAGGCCATCGGACACATCTTGTATCAGCTGGGGAGCGTGTGCGAATCGGGTTTTGCGAACGTGCGGCTTTGCGTTCGCTGCACCCTCACACGATGGATTGCTGGATCGAGCCGATCCCTTCGATCGTCGTGACGACAACGTCTCCTGCGACCAACAACCGCGGCGGCTTGCGAGCGAAGCCAACGCCTTCGGGGGTGCCCGTGAAGATGATGTCGCCCGGGAACAACGTGACGATGCTCGAGAGATGTTCGACCAAGATCGCGACCGGGAAGACCATGTTCGACGTCCGGCTCGACTGCATGACTTCGCCGCTGACTTCACACGAGATGGCGAGATCGTCGGGGTTGGCCAGTTCGTCGGGTGTGACCAGCCACGGGCCGGTTGGTCCGAACCCGGGGAACGACTTTCCCAGCGAGAAGTGGCCGCCCGATGCGTTCTGGGTATCGCGTTCGGAGTAATCCTGTCCGCAGGTCACACCCGCCACATGGTTCCAGGCGTCTTCTGCGGCGACGTGCTTGGCTTGTCGCCCGATCACCACCACCAGTTCGGCTTCCCAGTCGTGTCGCCCTGGGACAGAGGAAACGGACGCAAAAGGCGCGCCGAGACAGCTTTGGTACTTGGTGAACACCGCAGGCGCCTTCGGTACCTCTCGACCCCCTTCGGCAGCATGGGCCCGGTAGTTCAACCCGATCGCGAACACCTGTTTGGCGTGGGGCGATATCGGTCCAAGGTCGCTGAGTGCGAACGGCGTGGCTCCGGCGCGATCGACGGTCGAGGTCCACGACGAAAACGCATCCCAGTTCTCGTACACACTCGCCACACCCGGTCCGAACACTCCACCGGACGCCTCGGCGACGTCGAGCGCTGTTGCGTCGAAGATCAATGCGGCGCGTCCGTTCAGGTTGGCGAGTTTCATGAGCGCGAAGCAATCGCTGGCACGGTTGTTGTTTCGGAAGGATCGAGCGGAGACGTCTCGTGAGTCACACCGCAAAGCTAAACGAACCGTGAAGGACGTGCGCAACTCCCTATGCCGTCCGCGAACGTCGACAGTTCGAGCAAAGATACCTCCATGACTGCTCAAATCGTGGTGCCCGATATCGTGCGCTCGGCCTATGCGGAACTGATCGTCGGCGACTTGGAGCGCAGTCGCCGGTTCTGGGTGGATCGCTTGGGGTTTGTCGTCAGCGCACAAACGGCCGACACGTTGTACCTGCGCGGACACGAGGAGTTTGTCCACCACAGCCTCATACTTCGGGTTGGTCCCGTCGCGGCATGTGCACGCTTTGCGCTTCGCGTGCGCACGCCGGAGGATGTCGATCGGGCCGAACGCTTTCATCTCGAGCGGGGCTGCAAGGTGCGCCGGTTTCCGGCTGGTGCGACGCTCGGCGTCGGACCCACCGTTCGCGTCGAAGATCCTTTCGGTTTCGTGGTCGAGTACTTCCATGAAATCGCATGGACGGGGCATCACCATCAGCGCTACGACCTCAGGCGCGGCGCGTCGATCAATCGTCTCGATCACATAAACCTGGTGACCGACGACGTTGCGGGTTCGTACCGTTGGTACTCCGAGCTTGGCTTCGGTCTTTCTGAAACCATCGAGGACACCGCAACCGGGGAGCTGTTCGCGACGTGGATGTATCGAAAGCAGACGGTTCACGACGTCGCCACGACACAGGGATCTTCGCCGAGACTGCACCATCTCGCGTTTGCGGTCCCCGAGGCCCATCACATCCTCCATGTCGCCGACCTCCTCGGTTCGCTCAACGAGGAGGGCTGCCTCGAACGTGGTCCCGGCCGACACGGTGTGTCGAATGCGTTCTACCTGTACCTTCGCGATCCCGATGGACATCGCGTCGAGATCTACACCACGGACTACTTCACTGGCGACCCGGGTCATCAGACGCTGCGCTGGGACGTGAACGACCCGCGGCGTCGTGATTTTTGGGGGAACCCCGTGGTGCCTCGTTGGTATGACGAAGCTTCGCCCGTGTTGGACCTCGACGGAAACGTGCAACCCCTTCGCGAACGACGCTCGGATGAGAAGGCGATAACCGTGGGTGCGGATGGCCACGGTATCACGCGCTGACCTCTCGGATAACGCCTCGAGCCGACGCCACGGCCCCGAGTTCGGCGAACGAAGAAAGACAGAAACAGAAGATAGAAGCCGGTACTAGTCGGGCAGCATGGGCATGTCGAGCGGCGAGCGACCGATGTTTCGTGCGCGTACTAATGCTCCTTTGCCGAAACGCTGATGAATAGCATCTCGCGCGAGATCGAGTTGCGCCGTGTCACGCCCTCCGAACGGGAGCGCGAGTTGCACGTTCGATGCCGAACTCAGCGATGTAACCGAGAGCCCGATGCGGGTGAGCCCGCGCTGTTGTGTTTCTGGCCAGACCACTCGAAGCAGGTGCTGCGCGGGTTCCAGAATGACCGAGGTTGCGTTCGTAGCTTCGGCAAGGGTGTGCGAACGCGTCGCCGCGGTGAAGTCTCCGTAGCGCAGGCGCAGCACGATCGTGCGCCCGACACGTTCAGCCTTGCGCATGCGCGCCGTCACGCGATCGACCACGTTGAGCAACAGCGCATCACAGTCCGAACGTGAGATTCGACCCGATGGAAACGAACTCTGTGATCCGATCGACCGGCGGCGGCGGCCGGTCTCAACCTGGCGAGGATCCCGATTGTGAGCCAGATCGAACAGTTGACGCCCGACGGCATTACCAAGTGCACCTACTAAATCGTCTTCCTCCAGTGCCGCGATGTCGGCGACGAAGCGAAGACCACGAGCGCGGAGCTTTTCCGAAGTGACAGGTCCCACGCCCCAAAGAACCTCGACCGGGAGGGGATGGAGGAATTCAGCTTCACGGCCGGGTTCGACGACCCGTAGGCCATCGGGTTTCGCCTCCGCGCTTGCCACTTTGGCGAGATGCTTCGTCGTTGCGACGCCCACGCTCAGAGGAAGACCGACTTCGCGAGCGACGCGTTCTCGGAGGGTCGTGGCGATCGTGCGCCCATCGCCAACAATTCGCCACAGACCTGTCACGTCGAGAAAGGCTTCGTCGATAGACAACCCTTCGACCTCTGGAGTCGTGTCTCGGAAGATCTCGAACACGGCGTCGCTGGCTTCGGCGTATGCCTTCATGCGCGCCGGAACGACGATCGCATCGGGACATAGTTGCAGTGCCACCCGTATGCTGCACGGGCACCGCACGCCGCGCCGTTTCGCTTCGTAGCTCGCTGCAGTGACAACCCCCATGCCCACCAACACCGGTTTGCCGCGCAAAGCAGGGTTATCCCGTTGTTCGACCGATGCGTAAAACGCGTCGAGGTCGGCATGCAAGATGGTCCGAGCGAGCCGGGATGGGGCGAGGGAACGTGTCTGTTCGTTTCGTTCACCTGTTCGGTCCACGCTCGAACCTTATACGAACAAATGTTCGATGTCGAGGTGGTGAAGCGTCGTCGAAGGAATCGTTGTATGCGTTGAGGGCCACAACCTCCTGAGCCCATGTGCCAATTCTTCCGTTTGAGCACGACGGTCATCAGGGTAGAAGGCCGGGGTCTCACGCGGGGCATGTCGTCTCGCCGCTACGAAGGAGCCATCCCCGATGTCCGAGTCCGATCTTGCTGTCAATACCCGTTTCCTCAGCCCCGTTGATGTGCACGTGGAGGATTCCGGCGGAACTGGCCGCCCCGTCGTCCTCATCCACGGCTGGCCGCTTTCCGGCGCGAGCTGGAACCTCCAAGTCCCTGCTCTCGTGAACGCCGGCTACCGGGTCATCACCTATGACCGGCGCGGGTTCGGCGAGAGCGACAAGCCCGGCGGTGGCTATGACTACGACACGTTGACCGACGACCTGGATGGCCTCATGGAGGAACTGGACCTGCGAGACGCAACATTGGTCGGATTCTCCATGGGCGGCGGCGAGGTCGCACGATACGCCTCGAAGGTCGGTGAGGAACGACTTCACAGTGTGGTGTTCGCCGCAGCAGTGACTCCCGCGATGCTGAAGACCGACGACAATCCCGACGGACCGCTGACCACAGCGAAGGCGGAGTCGATGACCGCCGATCTGACCGCCGATCGCGAAACATTCTTCGACCAGTTCACGACGCAGTTCTTCTCGGTGAACGGCACGCTCGAAGTCAGCGAGATGCAGCGTAAAGAAGCGATCGAACTGTGCCAGCAATCGGATCAGAAGGCCGCTCTCAAGTGCATGGCGTCGTTCGGAAGCGAGGACTTCCGTCCCGACCTCCAAGCCATCACGGTACCGACCCTCGTGCTCCACGGCGACGGCGACGCAATCGTGCCGTTCGAAGGCTCGGGTGCTCGCACCCACGCTGCCATTGCCCACAGTGAACTGGTGGTCATCGCCGGGGCGCCGCACGGCTGCAACGCCAGCCACCCTGATGAGTTCAACGCCGCGCTGCTTGCGTTCCTCGGACGTTACGACGTCGGGGCGAGTGACGACATCTGACTCTCGACTTCCACGTGAGACTCCTATCCTGACGACTTCTCGCCTGACAACTTCTAACCTGACAACGTGAAGCGTCGTGTGGGTTTGGTTTCAGTCGTCATGGTGGTCGCCGTAACCCTCGTGGTCGACGGAAGTACGTTTGTCGACGCGCGGGTTTCGGCCGTCACCTCTGGCCCGAACACGAAGGCCAAGCCGGCGTCATCATGTCCGACCTATCGGGCGACGAAACGCGGCTCGATTCCCAGTTCGCTCAGGGAGTTGTCGGGTTGGGCACTTTCGAAACGTCATCCCAATGTGCTGTGGGGTCATAACGATTCCGGCGACGGTGCCCGACTGATCGCTGTCTCGACGACGGATGCCTCTGCGGTGGCCGACGTCGACGTCGATGGCACTGCGGCGACCGACTGGGAGGACATCGCGACGTATCGAGATCGCCAGGGACGTCACTGGATTGTCGTCGCCGACACCGGTGACAATGTCGAGCAGCGCGATTCGGTCCGGCTGGTATTCGTACCCGAGCCGAAGCTCTCCGCACGGAGGGTGGCCGCCGCGTGGGACGTGACGGTGACCTGGGCCAATGGACCCCATGACGTCGAAGCGCTGATCATGGACCCACGCAGCGGTGACGCCATCCTGATCGGGAAACGGTTCGCCGGCGCCGCCGAAGTTTCGGTCGACGTGGTCCCCGCAAGTGCGTTGGTGCCCGGCGGCAGGGTCACATCAACAAAGATAGGCGTGCTTTCGATTCCGGGTGGTCAACCCTACGGTCCCACCGGCGCATCGATCAGTCCTGATGGGGCTGCCATTGCGCTGGTCTTCTACGCCAACCTCACCCTTGTTTGGAAACGGGTTTCTGGGGCGAGCGTCGCTGACACCATCTTGACGGCCGTCGCGTGTCGGATCGGAACAGGCTTTGGGCAGTACGAGGCGGTGGCGATCGACGACAGGCGAACAGTCTTCGTTGCGACTGAAGGCAGTTCGGTTCCTATGCGCGCGTATCAGCGTGTTCGCTGAGACTGCACCTGCAGAATCTTCGCTACCGGGCGTGCGAGGCAAGCCGACGTCATGCGGGGAGCGAGCTGCCTCAGTCGGCAAGCCCCGCAGCCATGGCCTGTGCGGTGAACGTGGCGAACTTTGCCGTATCGAACGCAACAACAAGGCGAGCATCGGTCTCGATGATGACGCGGTGTGGTGAGTCGAGAAACTTTGCAAAGGCCCGACGGTACTCCTCGTCGCGGTGAATCTGCATTCCCGAAAGGGTTGCGTAGAACCATTCCTTCAACTGGTCGAAGCCTTCGTCGCCCGAGGCATGCACGATCGAGTCACCCTTGTACGATGCCGTCTTGCCGTTGCGGTTGATGATGACGCCCGACTGAGGACGCTTGCGCAGAGCTGGCACTCGCTTGCGGCGCGCTGCGCAGGTTGTCCAGAACTTTCCGTCTTTGTATACGTAGGCGACGACCACGCCCACGGGGTATCCGTCGACGGTCGTCCAGTTGAAGATGCACTCGCCACCGGGACCGACGAGTGCGCTGAGTGCGTCATCGTCGAGTCGCATGGTGGTGAGGTCTTCGTAATCGATCTGTTCGCTGCTCATGTCGGTGTCCTATCTGCGAATTGGGTGGAGGGAGGATTTCAGTCGTTGGTGGAGCTGACTCGGAGGAGCAGTTTTCCGTGATGGCCTCCGCGAAGGAGGAGCCGAAGCGTTGCTGGGAAATTCTCGATGCCGTGTTCGTAATGTTCTCGCATGATCAGCTCGCCGTTGGCGAGCCATCCCTTCAGAGCAGACTCGGCCCGCTCGAAGTGCTGATGAAAATGGGTCACAGCGAACCCTTCCATGCGCGCGTGGCGCTCCGCCAGTTTCAGGTAATTGCGCGGACCTCGCACATCGTCCATCTGTTGATATTGCGAGATGGCTCCGCAGAGAACGACGCGAGATCCTTCGACGATGTTCATCAGCACAGCATCGAGAACGTCGCCTCCGACGTTGTCGTAGAACACGTGAACGCCGTCGGGGGCGAGTTCACGCAGCCGCGCCTCGACGTCTTCGTTCTTGTAGTCGATCGCCGCATCGAATCCGAGTTCGCTAACCAGGAACGCCTTCTTTTCGGGACCGCCGGCGATGCCAATAACCTGCGCTGCTCCGGCGAGGCGGGCCAGCTGGCCTGCCATCGAGCCGACCGCTCCCGCCGCGCCGGACACGACTACGGTGTCGCCGCTCGTTACCGCGCCCACGTCGAAAATGCCGAAGTACGCGGTCATACCAGTGGTGAGACCCAGGGCCCCGAGATAGGCCGTCGGTCCGAACGATGAGACGTCGAGCTTGCGGAGTGCCGCACCGGGGAGCACGGCAAACGTCTGGGCTCCGAGTGGTCCGAACACATGGTCTCCAACGTCCAGGTCCTCGTTGCTGCTTTCGATCACGGTCCCGACGCCCAACGCCGTGACCGGCCTCCCGACCTGTGTTGTGGCGTGGTAGCTGCCTTCGTCGAGCACGGTGCGGATGAACGCATCAATGCCGAGTACGTCAACTTGCACGACGACTTCACCAGGGTTGCGCGTCGGGAGGGGCTCCTCCACCACATCGAAATCGCTGTCGAGCGGTGTTCCGTTTGGCCTCTGACGCAGGGTGACTTTTCGATTCGTAAGCATCATTGGCAACATCTCCAGGTCACGTCACTCGATTGTTTATTTACTCGCAGTAAGTATTACCACTTTTCGCCGACGCCCGCCGGAGCCGTTCGCGATGCGGTGATTGGTTTGTCGAGCAGAATAGAAATATGACCGAGCGCGTTCACCGTCGTCCGGGTCGACCGGCCGGGGGAAAGCCGCTCGTCGATCGAGAACACGTGCTCGATGCTGCCGAGCGGGCGATTCGGCGAGACGGAGCAGGCGCTTCGATGGAAGCGATCGCTCGGGAAGCCGGTGTCACCAAGCCAATCGTCTACGCCCACGTCGGTGGGCGAACCGAGCTGGCAAACATTCTGGCCCAGCGACTTGCCGATCGGCTGATCGCGGCATCGGGGGTCGCGCTTGAAGGGCGCAGTGACGGCAAGGCTGCCCTGATGGCGCTGATCCACAGCAACCTGGAGCTCATCGGCAAACATCGCGAACTGTTCCATTACGTCATGAGTGGAACGTCGCACGACAGCCTGTACATCGCGCAACGATCGACCACACCCCTTGCCGAATCTCTCCGGGCCTGGCGGAGCCGCCAAGGCCTTGACCCGGCGGTTGCGCTTCCGTGGTCGTACGCGATCGTTGGCATGCTGAACTTCGTCTCGCTTTGGTGGATCAGCGAATCCGACCAACCGGCCGAGGAGGTCGCCGCCCAATTGATCGAGTTGCTCTGGTCAGGGTTGAACGAACGGCCCGGTTGAACGAACGCTCGGTAGTGTCTAAAGCTACGGCCGGTCAACCCGAGAGAGCGGTTGCTCGGTTCCAACGATTTCGTGTGTGCGCTTAAGGTCCGACCCAGCGCTGGTGTCACGCGCTGAGACTTCGTGATGGTCCTTGGCGAGTCGTACGAGGTTGCGATACGAGGTTTTCAATCGAGCGCGGCAATCGCTTCGATCTCGATCAGCCAACCGGGCAAGGCCAAGGCGGAGACGCCGACAAGGGTGCTCGCGGGAGGCGAAGTTGGAAAGTGCCGCGAGCGCACGGCGGCGATCAGCGGGCGGGCCGCCGGCGTGTAATCGACTACGTAGGTGGTGAGCTTGACCACGTCGGCGAACGTCGCGCCGGCTGCAGCGAGAGCGATGGCGAGGTTGGCGAAGACCTGCTCGGTCTGTGCAGCAAGGTCGCCTTCGGCGACCATAGCGCCGGTTGCGTCCATCGAGACTTGGCCCGATACATAGACAGTCCGGGCTCGAGTGGTGGTGACGACATGCGTGTACGACGGGTTCGAGAAGATTCCGTCGGGCTGGATGTATTCGAACGGTGAAGTCATGGGCTGAGGCTTAGCACGCGGGGCGACTGCGCGGGAAGTCTGTGAATGTTTGGTGACTCCGACACGCGGGTAACAGCGCGGGATCGCCGGAATTCGCCCGGCCCGTACACAGGAGCACGTATGGCAGCAACGAAGAAGTCCAGTCCAAAACCAACGGCGGCGAAGAGCAAGAAGAGTGTCTCTAACGCAACGAAGAGTGTCTCTAACGCAACGTCGAAAGGCACGAGTGCAGCACCAGGCAACTTCACGGTTCCCGGTATGGAGCGCGCCGATGGGTCGAACGTCGCTGCAGTGTTGCAGGAACGTCTCGGATGCCTCATTGATCTGAGCCTCACGCTCAAGCACGTCCACTGGAACGTCGTCGGTCCCACATTCATCGGTGTACATACCATGCTCGACCCACAGGTCGACGGTGTTGCCGCAATGGTCGACGCGACCGCGGAACGGATAGCGACCCTCGGCTCGTCACCCAACGGCCTGCCGGGGCATTTGGTTGCCAACCGAGCGTGGGACGACTACAAGCTGCAACGAGCGCTCGTTCCCGAGCACCTTGCGGAGCTGGACTCAGTGTACGTCGGGGTGATCGACGACCATCGAAAAGCGATTGAGATGGTGTCCGATCTGGATCCGATCACCGAAGACCTATTGATCGGCCAGGCAGGGATACTCGAGCAGTACCACTGGTTCGTGCGTGCCCATCTTGAATCGTCATCGGGTCAGATCCGCCCCGACAGTCGCTAGACCTCCGGCGACGTGCTGTCCTTGCCAGCCAGGTGACGAGCGACCAGTTTGGCGGCTCCCACGATGGGCACCGAGATCATCGCACCCGGAACCCCAAGTGCCGAGCCGCCAACCAGCGCAATAACCATGGTTGCCGCCGGCGACATAGACACAGCCCGCCCGATGACGGCGGGCTGAACTACGTGATTCTCGAATTGCTGATACGTGAGGAAGTAGGCGAGACAGGCGAGCCCAGCCGTTGTACTGGTCGCGAAGCCGAGCGCAACGAACACGACGCCGCCAAGGAATCCGCCTATCTGTGGAATCAGATTGGTAGTGGCGATCCAGATCGCCGCGAGTGGCGCGAGCACAACGCCGAGCGCAAGGCCGACGGAGAGTGACACCAATCCAGCTGCGACGGCGATCAAAAGTGAACCAGCGAAGTAGCGCCCGACGATATCGACGACGAGCCTTGTGGTCTGGTCATAGGTTCGTCGCTTCTTGGGAGCCAGCACTGTTCTCAGCGAACCGTTGAGTCGCGGCCCGTCGATCACGAACGCCAACGCGAGGATGATCACCGTGGAGACGGCCAGTGCGATGTCCACGGCCCCGCCGAGAGCATCGGTGATCTGGGAACTCTGTTTCCCGATGGTTTCCGGAAGCTGATCCAACCACGCTTCCACCTTGACTGCCGCGTCGAGCTTGCGAAGTGCATCTCCGAAGATCGGAACGTCTTGGAGGCGCGAGGTCATCTGAGGCAGTTCGTTCCCGAACGAGGCTGCTTTTGTGCTCACCGCGGGCACGAGAAACGCCGAAAGTCCAGCGAAGAACGTGAGAATAAGTCCACATATCATTACGACTGCTAGCCATCGTCGGCCTCTGAAAAAGCCTGCGAGAGGCATGACGACGCGTTCCAATGCCAGTGCAATGACCATCGCGATCAGCGCAAGAGACAAGGTCTGGCGCAGCGCGTTCGCCGTTGCGAGTGTGCCGAGCGTGGCAAGTACTGCGACGAGGGTGACTACGTAGAGCCGAGCTGTCGGCGCACCTGATCTCGTCGACGGACGCGTCGGTTCTGATTGCGTTGCGAGGGTTGGCTCGTCTGACGGTCTCCAGTGGTGCCGAAGGCCACGGTACTCCGACCACAGCGCGCCCAAAAAGGCAACGATCGCCAGCAGACAGAGCGCAGTGCCTATACCGCCGAACTCGAATCCGGCCACGAACGAAGCGAACCCGACTGCAGGGCCTACATCGAGCACACCTCGACGTCGGAACTTCCGTAGCAGGACCTGATCGATGACCACTGCGCCTGTGACGGCCGCCAGTGCAACGAACCGGTCGAGGCCCGACGTGATGCCCACGACGATGGCGTACGACACCAACGCAGTAAGTATCACGCCGACACCCGGAACGAGAGACGCCACCGCGAAGACATGTCCGAATACGGTCGGCCCGGGCATATCCGCGATTGCCAGCAGAAGGCCCACAGTGAGACCGATGACGACTGCTTTCGCAACCGCGAGCAACATCAGATCGCTGGTTCGCCGATGGGCCCGTTCGAGGGCCTGGCCGATTGCGTGTCGGTTGAGCATGCGGCCCTTGCGGTCGGGGGCCCACAGCATGACTCCGTGAAAGGACCGTCGGCCGCCTGCGCAGATAAAGCAGGCGAGCACGAGCCCGGCGACAAAGGCCGCTCCGCGACTGCCTGCGGTGCGGGCCATCTCTGCCGGCGTTCCACCGGCGATTCGGTTCGGTAGTTCGACGATGAATTCGTTGACCTTCGACTGCAAACCGAACTCGCGCAACGCTCGGCCAAATCCGTCAGACCGTTCCAGTCTGTCTGCAGCCTTCGGCACTGCGATTTCGAGAATGCGAAGCTCGCGTCGGATCTCCGTGATCGCTCGGAACAAGACCAGGCCGCTGGTTCCCACGAACCCGACCACCGTGAGCGCGACCGCCGGGCGGTGACCGACAACGCCCTGGAGCAGCGTGATCACCCCGCCAAGAAGCGTCGCAAATACCGCGGCTGCGACAACCCATCCGAGCACGCGCGTGGAGCGATCGACGAGCACGGCTACGACGACCGCGCTCAGAAATCCGACGGAGATCGAGAACGCTGTGGAGACTCTCGTCGAGGCGGCGAAGCGCGAAAGCGGCTGCGGTGACGGAAGAGGCGAAGAGGTCGACGAGGTCGAAAGGGTCGACGGGCCACTTGCGGGGGGTGCAGAGTCGGTCGAAGGCTCGGTCATCGAAGACATAGACATGCCCTGATACCCGTTTTCAGCCGCCGCAAAACCTGAACAGCGGTCCATCTTTTGTGTTTGACGGGTGGTGCGGGGGGTACGACGAGAAAGGCAAACACGCCAACTGTCGAGGAGACAAACATGCTCACCATTCTTTGGATTGCCGCCGTGATTCTCGTGATCGCTGGGATCGTGTCTCTTGTGAAGGGCCAGGTCACAACCGGCGTCATGCTCATCGTGCTTGGGCTCCTTGTCGGACCTGGCGGCGTCAGCATCGTCGGATAGGTCCGTTCCGATAGGTCGCACCCTTACGTCTCTCTAGGAGATTCTAGGAGACAAGTACGTCGGATACACCAGCGAATCCGCGTTCTAGCCGCTCGCAGTACGGACCAACGTACGACCGAGCACGACTCGTGGGACACGTCGTCCCTCAAACGCATCCATCCATGACCGGCCGCCGCGCATTCGCCGCGACCGACAACGTTCGTAACCCGACCACACACAAGGATTCGCCAATGTCTCAAACTGTTCGCATCGGTATCTGTTCGACGTACGCACCACGTGCGTGCGGCCTCGCCACGTTCGCTGCAGACCTCGAGAGTGCTCTGCACGCAACTGAGGTTGTATCGGACGTGTCGATTATCACAATGGTCGACTCTGAATCGGCGAAAGGCAGTCCGCTGCCCTCGGTGATTGCAGAGATAGCGGAGGGTGACCGGTCGTCGTACGTGAGCGCGGCGCGTCGTGCGAGTGCGTTGTGTGACGTTGTGTTCGTTCAACACGAGTTCGGCATCTTCGGAGGCGAGGATGGAGAGCTAGTGCTCGATTTCCTCCGTGCACTTACTATCCCGTCGATCCTGACGCTTCACACCGTCCTGCCGACCTTCAGTCCCAAACAAGCATCGATTCTCCGCTCAGCGAGCGAACTTTCGAGCGTCATCACCGTCTTTACGCCGACCGCCAGAGATCTGTTGATCGAGCAGGGCATCGCCGAGTCCGCCGGGATTCGCGTCGTGCCCCACGGCGCCCCCGCAGCGCTCTTTGACGTGGACGCCAACGACGCACGGCAGCGCCTCGATCTCGAGGACAAGTTCGTAATCTCGACGTTCGGCCTCGTGTCACCGGGTAAGGGCCTCGAGTTGGCCATCGAAGCGATGAGTCGCATCGTTGCATCTGTGCCGTCCAGTGTTCTGGTGATCGCCGGGCGTACGCATCCGGGCGAGAGCCGACGAAGCGGCGAGAACTATCGGTCCTCATTGGTTGCGCAGGTACAACGACTTGGTCTCGAGGAGCACGTTCGGTTCATTGATTCCTTCCTTCCTGTTGCCACCATCGCTGATGTACTGGCCGCAACCGACGTGTTCGTCACCCCCTACGTGAACCCGGAACAGATCGTGTCCGGCGCCCTGACATTTGCCGTTGCATCTGGTTGCCCGGTCGTTTCTACGGGCTACCTCTACGCCCGCGACCTCCTTGCATCCGGCGCGGGGACCATCGTGGAAAGTCGATCTTCGGAGAATTTCGGCGATGCAATCCTCGAGTACGCCAACAACGACGAACTGCGCGGCGCGGCCCGACTTGAAGCTTCTCGAATTGGTGAAGGTATGCGTTGGACGTCGGTGGCTTGTGAGTTCGCCGACATGGCGCGTGAATTGCTCGATCGTCGTGTTCCCAACGAACTGCCGCTACGAATAGTCGGGGTCGATCGTGCACGGTTTGCTTCTTCGAACCGTCGAACCGGTCGTGGCTCATCGGTGAGCTACTCGGGTGGCGCAACGACTCGCATTCGTCACCGTAGGTTGTCCACGGGCCAATCGCTGTCGGTATCCACACCCGGCCTCATCCACCTTCAACGCTTGGTGGACACCACGGGCATCGTCCAGCATGCGACGGGAGTAGTTCCTCTGCTGTCGAGTGGATACTGCGTCGACGACGTTGCCCGACTGATTCCCGTGGCGTACCGCTTTGAAAGCGACGTTGCGTGGGATCGGGTCACGGCACGTTCGGTTGCGTTCGTGGCGAACGCATTCGATCCACGTGGGGACTTCCCCGCCAATCCACGCGGTGACCGGATGCACAACTTCATGGGGTTCGATCGCTCATGGCTCGACGAGCCGTACTTTGGCGATCACGTCGGTCGTGCCGCTCTCGGGCTTGCATCGGTTGCCGGGGATGAGCGTTACGCGCCCGTCTGTGAACCGCTACTTCGGGCGGTGTTTCGAGACCTCCCCGAACAACGCGCGATTCATCCGGTGGGATACACGCTGTTGGCTCAGTCAGCTGTGCCGTGGCTCACCACTAGGGCCCGAATGGCCACATTAATCAGCGTACTTACGAGTCGACTCGACGCCAGCTCCGACCCTTCCTGGTTCTGGTTCGAGGATTCGGTGCGCTACGACGCCGCCATGTTGGCCGAAGCGCTCCTCGCCGGTGGCGTCGCTGCAGAAGATGACCGAGCGATCGAGTATGGATTGCGAGCCCTTCGGTGGTTCGACGGCATGTGCGAGAAGGGCGACTATCTCCGTGTACCAGGGCACCTGGGCATGCCACGAGGAACGACCACAGAGGGCACGGGCGACGAGCAACCCTTGGAAGCGCTTGCGCTGGTTCGAGCTCACGCGCGCGCCTGGGAGGTGACCGGAGATGCGTGGCACCGCAACAGGGTGCTGCAGACACACGCATGGTTCACCGGTCGCAACCAGCTTGGAATCGCACTCGCCGACGATGACGGCGGATGCTTCGACGGACTCAACGCGGAGGGACCCAATAGAAACCAAGGAGCAGAGTCAACGCTCGCCTTCGTGGCATCAGCGCTCACTGCTCAGAAGGTTCAGGGGTCCGCCATCCCGCTGGGGGTACCTTCGCAAACCCTGAACGGGGCATCTGCTCGGCCTTCAGTCGGACAGTGAGGTGCGCTCGCTCGGTGACCTTGCCCTCTCTGATCTCGGAGCCGAGGACCCGAGCGGCGAGCCTGTAGACGCGACCTTCGCCGGACCCGAGTCCTGGGCCAGCGGTATTCCGGCGATCGCATCATCGGTCAGCCGCACCGTATCCGCGATGGGCGTCCGGCGGGCCACCCGCGCGCTCAGCATCATCAACCAGCCAAACGGATTCGACTGCCCCGGCTGCGCCTGGCCCGAAGCATCTCCGGAACGGCGGCAGCGCGTCGAATTCTGCGAAAGCGGCGCCAAGGCGGTGGCCGAAGAGGCAACCGCCAAACGAATCGAACGGTCATTCTTCGCAGCACACTCGGTGGCGTCGCTTCGCGAAAGGTCGGACTACTGGCTCGGCACCCAAGGTCGACTCGGTGAACCGATGATCTGTCGCCGCGGCGACACGCACTACTCGCCCATTACATGGGACGAGGCGTTCGAAGAAATTGCGATCGAGTTCCGATCGCTCGACGATCCCAACGAGGCGGTCTTCTACACGTCGGGACGGACCGGCAACGAGGCGGCCTTTGCGTTCCAGTTGCTCGCTCGATCCTTTGGTACGAACAACCTGCCGGACTGCTCGAACATGTGTCACGAACCGACCTCATTCGCGCTTGACGCAGCCATCGGCATCGGGAAAGGGTCGGTCACACTCGCCGATTTCGAGGAGGCCGATCTCATCGTCATTGCCGGTCAGAACCCGGGTAGCAACCATCCCCGAATGCTCACCACACTGGAATCGGCCAAGAGGGCCGGAGCGAGCATTCTGGCCATCAACCCGTTGCCGGAGGCAGGACTGTTGCGTTTTAAGAACCCCCAGCACGTTCGAGGCATACTGGGCCGCGGAACTGAGCTTGCCGACTTGCACCTTCCGGTCCGACTCGGCGGTGACCATGCTCTGTTCCAGCTGTTCACCCGCTGGCTGATTCTTCGCGAACGTGAGGCGCCGGGGACAATCGATCGCCCGTTCATAGATGCGTATACGTGTGGTTTCGCCGATCTCGAAGCTCATGTCGAGAGGCTCGACGACGATGCGCTCATTGCAGAGACCGGACTCCGTCGCGACGAACTGATGGCGGGATTCGAGATGATCGCATCAGCGAAGCGAATGATCGTGTGCTGGGCCATGGGGATTACCCAACACGTGGATGCCATGTCCACCGTTCGTGAGATTGCCAATCTCGCGTTGCTGGGTGGCCACATCGGTCGTCCGGGATCCGGATTGGCACCGATACGTGGACATAGCAACGTCCAGGGCGATCGAACGATGGGCATTTTCGAGCGACCCAAACCCCAATTCATCGATTCCCTCGAGGACCGATTCAAGCTGCCACTGCCGCGCGTACATGGCTTCGACACGATCGATGCCATCCGGGCGTTCCGTAGCGAAAAGGCCAAAGTACTCGTGAGTATGGGCGGAAACTTCGTCCGATCCACCCCTGACCCCGAGGTCACCGAACGCGCCGTGGCCGGCGCCCGGATGGTGGTTCAGGTCTCGACCAAACTCAATCGAACTCATGTCGTTGGAAATGGCACCTCGATCATTCTCCCGGCCCACGGGCGAACAGATAGTGACCGGACCGTGCACGGCGACCAATTCGTCACGGTGGAAGACTCCATGGGCATGGTTCACATGTCGCGCGGACGATTTACGCCGCCCGGACAGTCTCGCAGCGAGGTTTCGATCGTCTGCGATCTTGGAGCCGCCCTGTTCGGGCCCATGCATCGCGTCGATTGGAAAAATATGCGCGCAAACAATGACGTAGTTCGCGACCACATTTCTGCCACCATCCCGGGGTTTTCTGCATTCAATGAACGCGTTCGGGTTCCCGGCGGCTTTTCGCTTCCCCATCCTCCCCGAGACGCAAGGGTGTTTCCCACCGAGAGCGCCAAGGCCGAATTTGCGGTGACGACGGTTCGCCCTCGCCGAGCGGAACCGGGCATGCTGTTGCTTCAAACGTTGCGGTCCCATGATCAGTACAACACCACCGTGTACGGGCACGACGACCGGTACCGGGGAATCTCGGGAAACCGACACGTGCTCATGGTGAACGCCGTCGACCTCGCTGCGCGGTGTCTCGTTGAGGGCGATTTGGTCGACCTCGTATCCGAATCTGGTGGCGTGGGGCGTCGTGCAGCAAGTTATCGGGTTGTTGCGTATCCGACACCGATTGGCTGTGTCGCAGGGTACTTTCCCGAGTTGAACGTGCTCCTTGCATTGGATCATCACGGTGAAGACGCACAGACTCCGGGCGCCAAATCGATTCCAGTGCGGCTCTATCGTGCCCGATAAGGAGCGATTGGGCAGTAGTGTCTGGTCGATGAGCGATCGCAACTCACCTCTCCAGATATCTCAATCGGAGTCAGGGATTGGCGTTTCTGGGGAAATCGACGCGGCGACCGTCCCGGATTTTTCGAACGCGATCCAGGCACTTTTCGACGGAGACAGCACAGAAGCCGATGTCGTCGTTGACATGGCCGGCGTTACCTTTATCGACTCCAGTGGGCTTCGCTCCCTCATCCGAGCGCATCACCATGCTGAGAGCACGGGGAAACGTCTGGTGATTCTGAACCCCTCCGCGGTGGTCTCGCGTTTGATCGAATTGAGCGGACTTAACGACTTGTTTCATGCTGGGCACGGCACATGATCGGCTGAACTCGCCGTCGACGAGCAGCCGATGATGTGCCGCGCCTGATCGGCGTCAGAGGAACTGCGCTTTGCGAGACACCGAGACACGACGTCTCGGGCGGCTTCGTTTGCAGCGGCGGACCAGTTATTGCAGCGGCGGAACAGGTGCCACGGGTGGGTTCGGCACGGGTGGCAGTGGATCGCCCGGAGATGGTGGAACCGGAATCGGTGCCGGTTCCGGATTGGGG
>JANOWU010000167.1:0-28544 GCA_031418035.1 Acidimicrobiia bacterium | reverse complement strand
CAAGTTGCAGGGTCGACGGCAAGTTGTTGGTGGGGCTAACTCGCCGTTGACCCTGCAACTCGCCGACGAGTGGAACCGTGGGTGCGACCGGGACCCCGACGCGCACTACGGTGCCAACCTTGGGACTTCTCAACGTCTGCCGCCAGTTTCCCGGCAACGTCATCCTGCGAGTCCCGGCAACGTCATATCGTCAACGCCATCCCAGGGTCGGCGGTCGAGAACCTGATTCACTGGAGGGGATGAAACTCTCCCAGCATCGAATTGGTTCCTTCGTGGTGACCGAGCACGGCTGGGACATTCCCGTGGAGCACCACAACCCTTCCGGGCCGACCCTTTCGGTGTTCGCGCGCGAAGTAACGGGGGCCGACGCCGACGCCCCGAATCGCCCGTGGCTGGTGTTCCTGCAGGGTGGTCCCGGCTTCGAAGCGACGCGACCGATGGGTGGGTTCGGTTGGGTGGAACGAGCAACTCGTGACTATCGGGTGTTGTTGCTGGACCAGCGAGGCACCGGTCGTTCGAGCCCGATCGATGCCGAATCGATCGTGACCGTGGGCGACGCTGATGCGCAAGCGTTGTACCTGCGAAACTTTCGGGCCGACGCCATCGTTCGTGATTGCGAGTTCGTGCGAACATCTCTCGGGATCGACCGGTGGAGCGTCCTCGGACAGAGCTTTGGCGGCTTCTGTCTGCTGCACTACCTCAGCACGTTCCCCGACTCTCTTCGGGAGGGATTCTTCACGGGTGGCATCCCGCCCATTGGCCGTCCGGTCGACGACATCTATAGGGCGACATACGAAAGGATGCTGATGCGTAACGAACTCTTCTACGAGCGCTATCCATCCGACCTCGACACTATTCGTTCGTTACTAACTACACTTAAGAATTCCGATGTACGTCTTCCGTCGGGCGACCGACTAAGCGTCGAGCGCTACCAAATGCTGGGTCTCATGCTCGGAATGAGTACCGGGGCCGAGGAACTTCACTACCTCGTCGAGCGCGGACTCGACTTCACGGCGCTTCGGGGAATAGAGAACGCGCAGCGATGGGACACCAACCCGATCTACCAGGTGCTGCACGAATCCTCCTACGCCGACGGCCAACGAACGCAATGGTCGGCGCAACGGGTGCGTGCCGAGTTCCCCGCCTTCGACGACCCCGAGAAGCCCTACTTCACGGGCGAGCACGTCTATCCCTGGCAACTCCAGGAGTGGCAGCGCCTTCAACCCTTTGCCGAAGTCGCCGAAATCCTCGCCGAGGAACCATGGCCGAAGCTGTACGACGCCGCCACCCTCGCCCGCAACACCGTCCCGTGTGCCGCTGCGGTGTATCCCAACGACCCCTACGTCGAGTACAGGTTCACGCTTGAGACAGCCGACACCCTCGGCGCGTTACGAATGTGGACGAGCGATGAACACGACCACGACGCGTTGCGCGTGGATGGCGTGTACGTGCTCGACGAACTCTTCGGTCTCGTGCACGGCGACTGAGCGTTTCGCTACGACCAGGGTGCGCGGTCCTTGTAGTTACGCAGCAGGTTGCGGGCGACGACCATGTGGTGCACTTCATCGGGCCCGTCATATATGCGCGCATAGCGTGCCTCGCGGTACATCTTGTCGAGTTGGGTATCGCTGGTCACGCCCATGGCACCGTGGACCTGGATCGCTCGATCGATCACGTTGTGCAGCATCTTCGCCCCGTGGAACTTCACGAGACTGATTTCTACGCGCGCTTCGGATCCGGTATCCATGGCGCGGGCAGCGTCGAGCGTCATCAAGCGTGCGCCCTGAATCTCGGCTGCGGACTCGGCGATCATCGTTTGAATCGCCCCCTTCTCAGCGAGAAGGGATCCGTGCGCTTCACGGTTCAACGCCCGGTCGCACATGAGCTCGAAGGCCCGCTGGGCCTGACCCAACCAGCGCATGCAGTGAAAGATGCGACCGGGGCCGAGCCGCTTCTGGCTGATCAAGAAGCCTTCGCCGCGTTTGCCGAGCAGGTTCTCATAAGGCACTCGGACGTTGTCGTAGATCACCTCGCAGTGCTGGCCGCCGACGTGACCCATCGTCGGCACGGCACGCTGGATGAGATAGCCCGGCGTATCCGTCGGCACGATGATCGAGCTGAACTGCATGTGCTTCTCGGCGTCGGGTTCCGTCTTGGCAAACACTGTGGTGAACGCGGCGCGCGACGCGCCCGAGGTGAACCACTTGTGTCCGTTGATGACCCACTCGTCACCGTCGAGGTATGCGGTGGCCTTCATGCGGGTCGGATCGCTGCCCGCCACCTCCGGTTCGGTGAGGCCGACGGAGGGGTACACGTCGCCGGCGACGAGCGGCTTCAAGAACCGGTCGCGCTGTGCATCGCTCGCGTAGAGGTTCAACATGATGGAGTCCTGCATGCTGACCGAGCCGACCGCGACCTGCCCATATTCGGAACGTCCGATGATCACGTTCAGGTACACGAAATGCATGAAGGGCAGCCCGCCACCACCGATCTCGGTCGGATGGCCGAGGGCCCAAAGTCCGCGTGATTTTGCTTCGGCCTTCAGCTCGGCCATGAGTCCCGTCGAGCGACGACTCGCCGTATCACCGGGTCCGCGAACGCCGATCGACGTATTGTCGCCGCGGGCCTCCGCAGCGTCGTACAGCTCCATCGGCAACCCAGTGGTCGGGTGGAAGCCGTGTTCAGCAAGGCGTTCCAGCTCCGGTTCCGCCTTGAACACGACGTTGTCGATGAAGTCCTTCATGCGCGCTCGAAGCTCGCGGATCTCGTCGGTCATTCCAATCGCAGTAGCCATGGCGATTGCCTAGCAAACTTCTGGCCTCGGGTCCCAATGCGGGGGCACCGCTCGGGTGATGGTTCGCGCTGGCGGCGGCTGCCAGATCTAGTCGCTGTCGCGGTTGTACCGGGCACGACGGCCCGCCTTCACCGTCGCCGTGCGGGTCTTCGCGTCGAGGCGTCGAAGCTGCGAACCTTTGCTCGGCCTCGTGGCCCGGCGAGGCGGCAGCACCGTCAGTGCCTCGCTGAGCCGGGTGCGCAGACGCTCAAGCGCAAGGTTGCGGTTGCGCAGCTGGGACCGCTCGTCCGACGCTGTGGAGGTCACCTCGATCCCCAACCGCTCGATTAAACGCGCGCGCTGAGCTTCGGTCAACGACGCCGAATTCGCAATGTCAAAGGTTACCGACGCCTTCGTGTTCGAGGTGTTCGCATGCTGGCCACCCGGTCCCCCACTCGCCGAGTACCGCCACACCAGCTCCGATGGGTCGAGACTGACCGACGCGTTGATGCGAATCCGGTCGTCCGGCGGTGTCGGCTCGGGGTCAGTTTCGGCAGGTGGCGGGGACATTGAAAAACTCGTTCAGCTGGTGGGAGGTTTGGTTGCTAAAGTCAGTGTGCTTCATGGTGGTCGTAGCTCAGTTGGTAGAGCGTCAGGTTGTGATCCTGGATGTCGCGGGTTCGAGCCCCGTCGGTCACCCCAGTTTGGCGTAGGCGGCCCGCTCCGGCGGGCCGTTTTCGTCGGCTACAGTCTCCATTCGTAATTTTGCGCTTCTAGCTCAACTGGCAGAGCAACGGACTCTTAATCCGCAGGTTCTGGGTTCGATTCCCAGGGAGCGCACAATAAGGCTGGTCAGGGAGGGTGAGTCCTTTTTCTTCCCCCGAAGCCGCAGCTTTCTCTGATTGATGAAGGCATCCGGATTTGGCGAAGGGTTGACGAGAGAATCCGTCCTCGTCCACCAGCGAGTGCGCGGTGCTGCGTTCGGGCGGTTCTGTACGGAGAGGTCCTATCCCTCGAAGCCACCGAAATGCGGTCTGGCGTCCGTCTTGCGCCTGACGTAGCCCACGTCCCAGCCAGTTGGAACGCCAAAGTGTCGGCGAGTACCCACTGGAGTCGCTGTACCGCGAACACGCGGCGATCGTCCCGGGCATAGGAGCATCCGGGACGATCGAAGCCTTCTGGCAGGAAAGGCTAACGGATCTATAACCGGACAAAAGCGAGGCTAAACAGCGATTTCGGCAGTCGTATCGCAGACGTGAAAGAGCCGGTGAATGTGTCGTCTTATCCACGTCGATCAATGGCGAATGAGAAATAGGCGCGCAATGGCGAATGAGAAATAGGCGCGCAGTCCGCATCCGCGTGACGCCGCAGCATAGAACGACGAATCTTTGACTCGACGAGGGGTCTTGTGTTTTGTCTGGCCAAATCTGAGGGCAGAAGGCCCGCCTTGACGGACCCGCATGACGAACCAATGAGCCCCGAGCCTCGTTCGCTAGCCCTCCTGATGATCCAGCAGGTCACCGGTTCTCAACCGTCGAAAAAACACCGGCATGGAATGCAGCCCAGGGAGGCCCCCGCACCGAGTGCGAGGCCAACTCCGTCTTCGCTTCACGTCTTCCGTGGTCACCCAAGAAGTGCCTCCGACGTCGACGTCCTCAGGTGCGGTTAGCCGTCGGGCGTGAAAGAGCGCGTTTTGAACCGCTGCGGAACCAAACGAGCTCTACGCGTTTGACATGGGAATTCGTGGGTACGAACCACTCATGCGCGAGGAGCACGACAGAGCACGGATAGAGCAGGAGTTCACCGAGCTACTCGACGAGGTGCGGGTCGCCATTCCGGGCGCCGAGGTCCTCTTCGCATTCTTGCTTGGCGTTGCGTTTACCGAGCGCTTCGCCACGCTCGACGGACTGCAACGGAGCGTCTATTTTGCGACTCTGCTGTTAACGGCAGGTTCGATAGCGCTGTTGATTGCCCCAACGGCGTATCACAGAGTGCGGTTCCGTCAAGGCGACAAAGCACGTCTGCTTATCGCCGGTACCAGGATGGCACTAGCGAGCCTGGCGCTGCTTCTTCTAGCGATCGTCGGCACGGTCCATCTTGTTGCGAATCTGCTCTACTCATCTCGTTTCGCAGCCGCCTCCAGCGCGTTCGTTGCAACCTGGTTCTTGTGGTTCTGGTTCGGTCTACCCCTGATCCGTCGGGTTCAAGATGGCGAAGGAACTACCAAGCCGTAGTCACCAAATCCGCGACGCACCACTAGTGTCCTGCGTCAGAAATAGTTCGCGTTGATGGGGTGGTCAGGAGTATGATCAACGGGTGGTTGGTCGTGGTCGTCCTAGAGCACTGTTAACGGTTTCCGACGCGGATCGGGAGGTGCTGGTTAGGTGGTCGAAACGCCCGACTGCTCCGCACTCGATTGCACAGCGAGCGCGGATCGTTTTGCTCGCAGCCGATGGGCTGTCGAACAACGAGGTCGCGGACAAGGTCGGCTGCAATCAAGCGACGGTGGTGAAGTGGCGTAAGCGGTTCATTGAACGTGGTCTTGATGGCCTGCCCGATGATCCGCGACCGGGAGCGCCACGTTCGATCGGCGATGACGAGGTTGAAGCGGTGATCGTCCGCACGCTCGAAGTCAAGCCGACCGATGCAACGCATTGGTCAACACGTGACCTCGCGGCGAAGTCCGGGATCTCGGCTTCGTCGGTAGGGCGGATCTGGCGCGCGTTCGGGTTGAAGCCATGGCTGACCGATACGTTCAAGCTCTCCGAAGATCCGCAGTTCGTCGACAAGGTCCGTGATGTCGTCGGGTTGTACATGAACCCGCCCGAACATGCGGTGGTGATGTGCGTCGATGAAAAGACCAGCATCCAAGCACTCGACCGCACTCAGCCATCGCTGCCATTACGACCCGGTCAGATCGAGCGGCGCACCCATGACTACAAACGGCATGGTGTCACCGATTTGTTCGCTGCGCTGAACCTCGCGACCGGGCAGGTTGTGCATCAAACCCGTCAACAGCACCGGGCCATCGAGTTCCGCAAGTTCCTCGACGCTATCGACGGAGCAGTCCCGGCCGATCTCGCCGTGCATGTCGTGCTCGACAACTCCTCGACCCACAAGACACCCGCGATCCGCGACTGGCTGCTCAAGCACCCACGGTTCACCTTCCACTTCACCCCGACCTCGTCATCCTGGCTCAACCTCGTCGAGCGATGGTTCGCCGAACTGACGAACAAGATGCTCAAACGTTCGGCACACAAATCGATCGCCGCGCTCACCGCCGACCTAAACAACTGGATCGACGCCTGGAACAACAACCCCAAACCATTCGTCTGGCACAAGACCGCCGACCAAATCCTCGACAGCCTCAAGAAATACTTAACAAACCTATGACGCAGGACACTAGTAGCCGGAGAATTGCCAATTTCGTCCGTGAAAGCTCGAGCGAGCATCGACGACGGTTCTTGACGGTGTCGCCGGTGCGTGAGATTTACAGAGCGCGCGTAGGAATACTTCCGTCGACCTATGGACCACTTCCCTGCCAACGAGCCGAGTGGCGACGGCGATCGCCTCGATCACGAGCGGAGCAGCTGCTCGCCAGGAAGATGACGCACACTGCAAAAGGCTCAACTGCGCGACTGATGTCATACATGCATCTATCGAACGGGATCCGACCTGTCTCCCACACCGTCCATCTGACAATCCCGATTCCTGACCAGTACTATTTGGGGGACCAATGTCGGACGGATCATCGTGACAGCATTCTCATCGTTTCGCTCTCGGCATGGCTCGCTGATGGCGGCCCGTGGACCTGCCTCGGATCTGTTGGTGTTTGCCGTCGTCTTGTTGTGCTACTCGGCGGGCGCCACGTTGTCGTGGCAGTCGTTCGGGGCAACTACGGGTTTGGCGTTCTTCCCGCCGGCCGGTGTGACGTTGGCCGCGTTGGTATTGCTCCCTCGCCGTCGGTGGTGGGCAGTGGTAGCTGCGGTAGTGGTTGGCGAGCTCGGCGTGGATCTTTCGCACGGGTTGAGCATTGCGGCTTCGGCCGGGTACGTGGCAGCCAACGTTGTAGAGCCGCTCGTCGGTGCCGCACTGTTCCTGCGGCTGACGCACGGTGACGAGCGGCTTGACCGTCACAACGGAATGCGTTGGTTTCTCGTGGCGGCGGTGGGGGCAGGGCCACTGGCGGGAGCGGTGTTCGGCGGCTTGACGAGAGCAGGCGATGTTGGCTCCGTGTGGTGGGATGCTGGGTTGCACTTTTGGATCGGGGACGCGCTGGGTGTGCTGGCGGTCGGCGCACCGATCTTGGCGATGCGTGGAGTGGCGGTCCCGCGAGGGCGGCGACTGTACGAGGCAGTTGGTGCCCTGTGCGGCGTTCTGGTCATGACCGTGTCGGCCTATTGGGTATGGGAAATCCCGCCGTCGATCCTGCTGTTGCCGCCACTGGTGATGGTCGCGTTCCGATTCGGCACTCCTGGAGTGCTGATTGCCAGCGCAGGAATCGCCGCGGTCGCCAACATAGCCTCGGCAGCCGGGCACGGGCTCTTCGCAACGCTCGATGCGTCACCTCAGGCCAGGCTCACGATGGGACAGTTGTTCCTGGCCACGATGATCATCACCGCATGGTTTCTTGCCGTGGAAACGACCGAACGAGCCGGGTTGGTCACCGAACGAGAACGACAACAGGCGGTGCTCGATCGAGCAGAGTTGCGTCGGGCGATCGGTGAGTTAAGTGAGCGGTTGGTGTCGGCGGTGTCGCTCGATGACGTCGTGGGCGCCTTCTCGGCGGTGTTAGCCGACCGGTACGACGTGTCGCTGGTGACGATCGTACGGTACGACGCCGAACTCGACCGGTTCCGGGTGGTGCCGAAGTCGTTGCCCGTGAGCGTCCACGACAAGGTTGCGACGTGGACGGCGACCAAACCGATACCCGGAGCGGTTGCGATGAGGCTTGGTGCACCGATCTGGATCGCCGACCGCGACGAGCTGATTCGGGAGTTCCCTCTGGTCGCCGATGTTGCGAGCACTCTGCAAGTGGAGGCACTCGGCTTCGTGCCATTGCCCGGCGTCGATCGCGGGTACATCTCGATTGGGCGTTCCGGGCGGTCGTTCGAAGAGGACGAGCGTGAGGTCTTGGAGTTGATGAGCGGGGTGCTCGCGGAAGCTGTCGAGCGGGTTGAGTTGTTCGAGGCCGAACACTCGGCACGGACAGAAGCGGAGCTCGCGAACGACAAGGTGGCAGCCCTGCTCCGAGAGGTGACGGCCGACGCCCAGCGTTTGCGCGAGAGCGAGAATCGGTTTCGCCAACTCGCCGACGACGGACCACTTCTTGTGTGGGCCACCGACGCCGATGGCAACCAGGAGTGGTTCAACCGGAAATACTGTGAGTTTTTCGGTGTTGATCCTTACCCCGTGTCGGCCGTGCCGTGGCGCCTCACCCTGCATCCCGACGACAGAGATGAGTCAATGGCCGCCTGGAGGAAGGCGTTTGCCGAGCACGGTGAGTTCGCCACCACGGCGAGGGTCAGCAACGCAAACGGTGAATGGCGATGGATGGAAACGTGGGCGCGACCGCGTTTCGATGCCACTGGACGCTTCGTCGGACTTGTCGGTGCCAGCGTCGACGTCACGTTAAGGCAGCAGGCGCAAGCCGAGCTCGCGACTGCGTACGCGTTCGTCAAAGAAGTGACCAGGCTCGTGCCCGGCGTCATTTCGGTATTCGATCTGGATCTGGGACGACAAATCTTCGCCAGTCGACCGTCGTTGGCGTTGGGCTTCGACCTCGAAGAGGCCAGCCTTGAGACGTTGTTAGCGCTGGTGCATCGCGACGACGCCGACGCCTTCGCTGCGTACGTGGTTTCGGCTCGAGACCTGACGGACGGCGAGTCCGCATCGCTTGATTACCGCATCCGACACCGAGACGGTTCATGGCTCTGGTTCCGTACGTCTGCGACACCGCTTCGCCGGACCGTCGACGGCAAGGTGGCTCAGATGTCCTTGCTGTCCTACGACGTGACGGAGCAAAAAGCCCGTGAAGCCGTTCTCGCATCTGCTGCCTCGCTCGATGCACTCCGGGTGCACCTGACCGACGCATTGCACGACGTCGTGGGCAGCAGCGAGATCGAAGCGGCGGCGGCGGCGCTGCTTGCCGAACACCTGGGACGAGGAAGCGTTCACTTCGCCCACGTCCACGAGCATTCGACAGCCGACGACGAGATGGCGCCCGGTACGCTCATGGGCAACGTCGATGCCTGGGGTAAAACGATTGCCCTTGCGGTCCGCAGTGGTGAGCGCGTTGTCATCGACGAGATTGCGTTGGACCCTCGCTTGACAGCCACCGTCCGCGAGGCGGCTGTCGACTCCGGCATCGCTTCGGTCGTCATGCACCCGATGCGCGGGGATGAAGGCATCACCGTAGTCATGGTGCGCAATGGCGAGTCGCAGCCGTGGTCAGAGCACGAGCTGAAGGCGATCGCTGAGACTGCCGGACGTACGATCCAGGCCACCGAACGAGACCGTGTCACCACAGAGCGCAAGCTGCAACGGCGGCGGGCGACGCTCATGGCCGACATTGTGGCTGGCATCGAGTCGCAAGCAACCGTGGAAGGAGCTGCGCAACGAGTCGTCGAGCTCTTGGTCCTTGACGAGGCGAATTACGCAACTCTCGAGACGTTCGTCCCCGACCATCGGATACTGGGCATCGCGCACCAGACTCCCGAGCTCGTTGGTGTCCTTCGGCAACTCCGCACCCGTCACGTTGTTGACCCCCCCGAGCTGTACCCACACTCTCACATGGCCATCCCGATCAACATGGGCGACTCGCAGCGCGGTGCCCTGGTCGTTGGATTGTCCGACCCCGGTCGCGAGTTCACGCACGACGACCTCGACTTCTTCACCGACCTCGGCCGACGGGTGGAAGTGTTGCTCGCCGCCAAACGGGTGCGAGAGCTTGAACACCAGATTGCCGCCACCTTACAGAACGCATTACTTCCGGACGATACCCGATGGCACCCTGCGGTCGCTGTCGAAGCCCGGTATCAGTCAGCCGGCAACCATCTTCACGTCGGCGGCGACTGGTACGACACCTTCGCCTGGCCCGACTGCATCGGCGTCATGGTCGGCGACGTCGTAGGCCACAGCCTTGATTCGGCTGCAGCAATGGGTCGAATGCGCACCGCAGCGTCGGCGTTGGCCGCCGTGAGTCCTCCGAGTCCTGCTGCGCTCATCACCGCTCTCGACCGATTCGCACGCTCCCCCGACGGCGTCGACTACTCCACCGCAGCAATCGTCATCGTCGACCCGACAACCGGAATGCTCACCTACGCCTGTGCGGGCCACCCGCCGCCGCTTGTCATCACACCCGACCGTCACGTCATCCGGCTCGATCTTGCCCAATCGCCGCCGCTCAGCGCGCTCGCACCGCGAGCCCGGACCGAGGCGGCACTCACCCTCGAACCCGGCTCACTCGTCGTGCTTTACACGGACGGACTGGTCGAACGACGCGGCGAATCGATCGACCTCGGAATTGAGCGTCTCGCCGCCGCTGTTGTGAGCCGATTCGACCAACCCACCTCGAACATCATTGACGGACTCATCGCCGATCTAACAGCGGACCGGCCTGTCGATGACGACATTGCCGTCGCCGCATTCCGCTACACGCCGTTGTTGGCAACATTGCACCTTGAGTTCCCCGCCCGCGTGAACGAACTTCGTGGTCTTCGGGCCCAGATCCGCCACTGGCTGACCGAGCGACACGTCAGCCCCGATGACCACGCCGTGATCCTCATCGCCATCGGCGAAGCCTGCACCAACGTCATCGACCACGCCTACCGGGCCCGACACAGAGAACGTGACGGCGACCAGGGCGGCCCCCAGATCGAAATGGTTTTCGTCGACCTTAGCGACCACGGAACCGAAGTGGTCGCCAAGGTGACCGATAGCGGTTCGTGGCGCCCGTCCGGATCGCACAGCACGGACAGAGGTCGAGGGACCGACATCATGCGCGCTATCAGCAACCGGTACGAGCGATCCGCTGCAGCGGGCGGAGGAACGACCATCACCCTCAGCCTCCCCGCCCCGGATCGGCGTCACTTGGTCGACCGATGACCGAACCCCTCGCACAGGTCCACATCGTCGAGCAGCCCGACGCATCGCGCATGGCGCGGATCACTGGTGAGATCGACAGCTCGAACGCAGACGTCATCGCTGCGCAGCTCAACGAGGCTGCCGACGCTTCCAACACTCTGATCGTTGACCTGACCGCAGTTACATACCTGGATAGCCGAGCAATGCGAATCCTTCAAAGGCTCGCTGATCGACACGTCGAAGGCTCCCTCCATCTGACGCTGGTGGTCGACCCGGTCGATATTGCGCACGCACTCCTGACCATCACCGGCATCGACCAGGACATAATGATTCGTCCGTCGTCGCCATCGAGCACTGCCGAGAAATGAGACAAACGCACGTCGGAGCGTCGCGTGGGGATCGTTGGCTAACGCAGTCGAGGCGCCGCTCGCGCGCAAGTGCACTGCCGGGAGGGCGGCGCAACGTGAACACCAAGTTTTAACACTCTGATGGACGACTTTCGTTGGAAGGCTCCGGTCGCCTTACGTACAAGGCCCTACCGATCTGCGGAGCTGGAGGAGCTATAACCCGATGCGCCCTCTTGACCTTCGCAGCGCAGTGGGTGTGGCCAACATTATGTCGGGGCCATGTTTGGCCCAGACAGAACTGGGTAGAACCCACGGTCTTCATCATCGAGGGCAGATCGCGCAACACGATGCATGCCCTGGGTGCCCCCGTGAAACCACGCTTCACCTCCGCTTCCGGTTCGCCATGACGACGGACGACTTTGAGATAACCATCTCGCTCGTCCCGCACGCGCTTGCCCGTGTTTCCGGCGACCTCGACCAACGTGATTCCCGTGAACTTTCCGGGATTTTGAGGTCGCTGATCGAAAATGGACACACCGTCGTCCACGTCGACGTCCGTGCGCTGACGTTCATAGGGGCTGCCGGGCTCTGGGCGATCACTGATGCAAGTAACCGCCTCTCCGCTGTATCCGGCGAACTTCGAGTCCGGTTTGCGTCTCCGCAGGTCCGGCGACTCTTCGGTATCGTCGGAATCGCCGCGCTGATCGATGACAACACCCTTGACCGGCTGGCGGCTGCGCCCGCCACGAACCAGCGGACCGGCAACCACTCAAAGGCGACAGTCAGCCGTCGCGCCGCTGACGGTCTCGCCACAGCCGGGTACGGAGCCGTAATCGCCAGCACTGCAGTCATTGATGCGTCGCTGCGCCTGGTGACGGCATTAGCGGTCGAGACGGTGACGGGTGCCGACGGGGCCAGCGTTTCACTAGCGCGCAACGGGCAGCTGCGTACCGTTGCTGCGTCGAACGACACCGTGTTCGAAATGGACCTGCATCAATACGAGACCGGACAGGGGCCGTGCATCTCGGCGGCTGCCGAGGGCCATGGGTTCCACATCGAATCATTGGCCGACGAACCGCGCTGGCCGAAATTCGTGCCGCAAGCCCTCGAACTGGGCATCGCTAGCATCTTCTCCACTCCCCTCCTCCTCGCCGATCGCGCCGTCGGTGCGCTCAATATGTACTCCAACACGAGCAGGGCTTTCGGTCCGCCACAACAGAAGCTCGCCGCATCGCTCGCGTCTCAGGCTTCAAGCATCCTCACCGACAGCGGTGCCGAAATTAGCGCCGAGCAGACCAGTCAACGCATTGCCAATGCGCTCGTCGACCGGCAAGTGATAGCACAGGCACAGGGAGTTCTCATGGCCACGCGTGGTCTTGGTGCGGAAGCCGCCGCCAGCGTGCTCTACCGGTTGGCGAGAACGGCCGGGTTGCCCGTCGCACAACAGGCCGCAGCCATCGTGGCCAACCTCGACCCCACAGATCAGCCGCGGCACAGCGATGAGTGAAGGCAACGAACTCGAGCAGGCCCGACGCGAACTTGCGCTCTCGATAGACGACCTGTGGTTCCGGTACTTCGCTCTCGGCGGCATGCGCCCGGTGTTCGAGGTGGAGGCCGTTCTGTACGACGCCCTTACCCCCAGCGACCATGATCACGACGTGCTTGCGGTGGCGCTCAACGAGCGCTTCTCCGAGCTCGGCCGCGACCACCCCGTCCCCTATTCCGGCGATGCCGCAGACCCGACGCAGTGACTAATCCATCGGGCGGGCACCCGGTAGTCACGGACGCCGTCACGCCCCGGGCATCCCATCGATGTTTGCGGCGCAACTCCACTGGCATGGGTTGAGGCAGGCCAGCCATCGCCGATGCCGCATCTCGAAAGACCGTTGACACAGCGATCGCTTCCTCTCTTCACCGGCTGAGGACATTGGCGATGGGTGGGATCCAATCGGTACCGTGGGTCGAGAGATCTACGGCGCCGGGATGGCGTTTTCCATGGTGGTGCGTCATCTGCGCATATGCCTTTCGAGAATGCGTATGTGTATTGCGATTACCCCTTCGAAACCAGTACCTGCGAGGATCGGTCGATAGAAAAGAACTGGGGCGCATGCCTCTCAGGTTCCCTGACACTTGCCGTGTCTGGACGCGCCGGTTTCTTGGAACATCGAACCTCGCCGGACTCGAGATTGGAACACGACCCATTTATTTGCCGGAGTTCGTAAAGGCGTGAAACGTGCGACTGGCCTGTGACATAATATGCGTACTTGCGAACACTAGCGGTCCTCCCCGCAAGCTACAAGCGCAGCGACTCCGGGATCCAGTCGCCGTGGGCGACGAACAACTCGTCGACCATTGCCCAGATCTGGTCGAGGTCGAGCTCCGCTGCGGTATGCGGATCGAGCATGGCTGCGTGATACACATGCTCACGATTTCCAGTGATGATCGCTTCAACCACGAGAGATTGCACGTTGACGTTGGTTTGAATGAGGGCGGCCAACTGCGGAGGAAGCGCTCCAATCCGCGTGGGTTGCACCCCGTTGCGGTCGACCAAACACGGCACCTCCACGGTGCAGCCCGAAGGAAGGTTGTCGATAATGCCGTCGTTGGCAACGTTGCCGTAGATCACGCACGGTTCACCGGTTTCCATGGAATGGATGATTGATGAGCCGAACTCGACGCTGCGTCGAACGGTCAAATCGTGAGCGTCGTCTTCGAGCGATGCTCGCAGGGTTTCCCATCCTGCGATCTGGTTTTCGCAGCGTCGAATGTATTCATCGAGAGGCACATCGAATCGTTCGAGGAGGTCTGGCCGGTCACGTTTGATGAACCACGGAACGTATTCACTGAAGTGTTCGCTGGATTCGGTCACAAAAAATCCGGTGCGCTTAAACACTTCGTAGCGCACCGAATCGGCCATTACCGAGCCATCGGCGTGAACTCGATCCGGACGCTTGCCCGACGCGAGGAATTCTCGTACGCGGGGATACAAGTCCTCGCCACGATGCTCGAGATGGAGAAAGAACGCCATGTGATTGATTCCGGCCACCGTGTAGTTGATCTCGTCGTACGGCACCCCGATGTCGTTGCAAAGGTCCTTGGCCGTGTAAGGCACGCTGTGGCATAGACCGACCGTCGTAATCTTCGAACCCCGGTTGAGACCCCAGCAGTTCATCGCCATAGGGTTCGCATAATTGATGTGGATCGCGTTGGGGCACAGACGCTCCATGTCGGCGGCGATGTCGAGCATCACCGGAATGGTCCGAACTGCTCGCATGATCCCACCGATGCCAAGTGTGTCGGCGATTGTTTGGCGCAGTCCGTACTTTGCCGGAATCTCGAAGTCGAGCACCGTCCCCGGTCGATAACCGGCCACCTGGATCATGGTGATGACGTAATCGGCGCCCTCGAGTGCCCGCTCGCGGTCCGTCGTGGCCACGATGGTCGGCGAGGCACCGAGAGTCCGAGCAACCCGGTGGGCGACCAGTTCCGATGTCGCCAGCCGTTCGGCGTCGATGTCGAACAGCGTGATGCGTGACGACGTGAGTTCCGGGTACCCCAGGACGTCGCCAAGAAGGTTTTTGGCGAACACGGTGCTCCCCGCTCCAACGAACACAATCTTGGGGGAGCGGGTAGGGGCATAGGAGCGTTGCATTGTCTGTCTTCCTAACGTCAGGGCGGAACGGGCCTATCTTCCCATGGTGGATTCGTTTACGTCAACGGTGACGTAAACGGATTCCCACACCCGACCCTTCGAGCGTGCATGCTGGTGTAATGCCGAGCAGACCCACCATTTATGACGTAGCGGCACTCGCCGGCGTATCCGCTCGAACCGTTTCTCGCGTGGTGAACGAGGAGGCCGGGTTTGGGGAAGCAACACGGTTGCGCGTCTTGGAAGCCATCGACAAGGTGGGATACCGGCCCAACATGTTTGCCAGGGCGCTTATCACTCGGAGGACTGGCACCGTTGGTCTCGTCGTGCCCCAGATGATCGATCCATTTTTCGCTGAACTGGTCGATGGCGTGCAGGCCGCGGCGAAAGCGTCCGGGCGTACCATGATTATCGCGAAGCACGACGACGACCTCGCCGACTTCGACTCCATCCTCGAGACAATGGCGTCGTTCGGCGTGGACGGCGTCGTCGTCTACTCCCCGAGGGGGGATCGGGCCACGCTCTTCAAGCACGCGATGCGGGGCCTACATACGGTGGCGTTCGGGATGTCGATCTCCGGCACAAACCTCGGTTCCGTCCTCTGGGATGTCAGTCTGGGGGCGGAACTCGGGGTCAGTCACCTTGTGGAGATCGGCCGCACGAAACTGGTAATGCTTTCGCACACGGGTGCCGCCAACACGGAATTGCTACCGCGTCGAGAAACGGCATTCCGACACACCCTCCAAAGTGCCGGGCTCCACTTCAGTGAAGCGCGAGTAGTCCGACGAGACCCAACCATCGATGGTGGCCGCGCTGCGATGGAGGCCGTCCTCGCTGCAGGGACGCCGGTCGACGGCGTGTTTACGTACAACGACGCAATGGCCATAGGTGCGCTTCAGGCGCTGGCGGGCGCAGGGCTTCGGGTCCCACAAGACGTTGCCCTGGTGGGCTTCAATGACATTGCGATGTGCTCGGCTCTCGTGCCTGCGCTGACGTCGGTTCGGCTCGATCGAGCGGCTATCGGCCGTGAAGCCTTGGCTCTTCTCGACCGCATGCGGTCGAGACCGGATCAGTACGAGCCGGTCTATGTCGACGTGGAGTTGATCGTCCGTCAGTCAACGTAATGAGAGTGATTCGGAGGTTTCCGGCCCCGGAAGAAATTACGTCACCGTTGACGTGACGAGTGTCTCACCTGTATGCTCGCCACGCTGACAGTCCCGCATCACCTACTAGACCACCCGTCACCGAGGGAGCCTGCATGACCATGGAACCGACCATCAACCCTGAAACCGAGCCGGAAGCGTCGCCACTTCTCGGGCGTCGTTCGTTTCTTTTGGGGGCCACCGCACTTGGGCTGCTTGCTGGATCGCCAGCCGCACTTGGCGCGAAGAAGACCACGAAAAGCAAGAAATCGAGCAAGGTTTCCGGCACCATCGCCCTCCAGTCCAACAATGCCGACGACAAGTCCAAGCTCGGTATGGAGGCCATTGTCGCCGCCTTCAACGCCAAGAAGACCGGCACGGTAAAACTCAACACCGTGGCTGGCGAGTTGTACCGAACGCAGCTCACGCAGTACCTCACCTCGTCGAAGCCGCCGGAAGTCCTCACGTGGCTTGCTGGCAAGGCTGCGCAAAACTATGCCGACAAGGGCTTGCTGCTTGACATTTCCGATGTATGGGCGTCGCCGGAAATGGCGGGCTACTCGTCGGCTCTGAAGGGACTGTCGAGCGACTCGACTGGCAAGCAGATCTTCATTCCGATTTACTACTACTGGTGTGGCGTCTACTACCGTCCGTCGAAGTTCGCCGAGTGGGGCGTCAAGCCGCCAAAGACCTTTGAGGAATACAAGGCGCTGTGCAAGACCGTGCAGGACAAGGGAGTCACCCCGATCGGGATGGGCCTGTCCGATACGCCATGGGTTGCCTCGTTCTGGTTTGACTATCTCAACCTTCGCGTGAACGGGGCGAAGTTCCACCGCGACGTGCTGAGCGGGAAGAAGAGCTTCAACTCCCCCGAAGTAAAAGCGGTGTTCGCAAAGTGGCAGGAAGTTCTGCCGTACATGGACAAGCAAGCCAAAGGCTTGGGTTTCGCCGAAGCACAGACCAAGTTCTACAAGGGTGAGACGGCGACGTACGTGGCCGGTAACTGGTGGGCTCTGGGTGCCCCGAAAGAAGTTGGCGATGACATTGACTTCTTCCAGTTCCCAATTATCGACCCGAAGGTTCCCGTCGCTGAAGAAGCTCCGGCCGACGGATTCTTTGCTTCGGCAAAGGGCTCCAACCCAGCGCTGACCAAGGCCTTCATGCGTTACCTCGCTACGCCTGCAGCTCAAGAGCTGTACCTCACCACCTCAGGAAACTCGTCGATTCCAGCCGCCCCGGGAGCGAAGGCCGCGGTCACCGTGCAAAACACCAAGGGTAAGGCAATGCTCGAAGCCGCGGCCGACCTCACCCAATTCTTCAACCGTGACGGAGGCGACGAACTACAACCAACCGCCGACGCCGCACTGCTGAAGTTCATGGATAAGCCCGGCGACGTCGACGCAATCATGGCTGAATGGCAGGCAGCTGCAGTCAACGCCCGCAAGGCTTAGATGTTTGACCTGGCGCGCCATCGTCGGCGGAGAGTTGACTCTCTCCCGCCGACGGTGGCGGCGTTCATTTTGATCCCGTTCCTGCTTGAAGCCGCCGTCGTTTTCGGCCCAGCGATCCAGGGTGTCCTTCTCTCGTTCACCGAGTGGCGCGGGATCGGGAGCCCAAAGCCCGTCGGTTTGCAGAATTTTCGTGAACTGACCGACGACCCAATTTTCATCACAGGGTTCAAAAACACTGTCCGGTGGTTGGTCGTCTTCGGAGGACTCTCCGGTTTGCTGGGCTTGTGTTTGGCACTCCTCTTGAAGGCGCAACGGCGTGGTGTGGCGATCTACCGATCGCTGATATTCCTACCGGTGGTCTTCTCGCTTGTCGTGACGGCACTGGTGTGGCGCGTTCTGTATGCACCCGAGGGCTTGTTCAACAATGCGCTCGAGGCAGTCGGTCTGAAATCATGGAGCCACATTTGGCTCGCCGAGCCACAGACGGTGTTGTACGCATTGGTGGTTGCATCGCTGTGGCGCTCTTCGGGATACATCATGGTGCTCTATCTTGCGGGGTTGAAGTCGATTGATCCCGCACTGACCGAAGCGGCCCGAGTCGACGGTGCAAATCGACGTCAGATCTTTCGACACATCACGATGCCTCAGTTGAAGGGGGTCAACTCGGTGGTGGTGTCGGTGATCGTGATCGACGCACTTCGTTCGTTTGACATTGTCTACGCCTTGACCAAGGGCGGACCGTACAACTCTTCGCAACTGCTAAGCACATTTATGTTTCAGACTGCCTTCGCAACCGGCCGCTTGGGTTACGCGTCTGCAATTGCTGTGGTCATTTTCCTCCTCGCCGTGAGTTTCATCGTGCTGTATCTGATACGCGCGCTACGGGAGGAGGCCAAATGAGCACGCGCGAAACTTTGTCGCCGGGCGAGATAATTCGAAAGCGCGGCAGCCGGGCACGGATGGCGCGAACGGCCGGGTTTCACCTGAGCGCTTCGATCATTTCGTTGCTTTGGGTTGCACCTCTGGCGCTCGTGGTCGTGCTTTCATTCCGGTCCTTCGACGACATCTTGAGCAATGGCCTGATGGCCCTTCCTCGTTCGTTCACGTTTCGCGGATACATCGACGCGTGGGGCCGTGGTGGCGGTCGCCGAGGCATGATCAACAGCTTCATCATCACTGTGCCCGCCCTCGCTATTGCGCTCGTGCTCTCATCGTTGGCCGCATTCGGGCTCAGCAGGTTCAGGGTCCCGTTTCGACGGACGATACTTCTGGTCATGCTGGCAGGAAACCTCCTTCCTCCTCAGATCATGCTCATTCCGCTTGCCCGCAATGCTGAAGCGCTTGGCATTTTCGACTCGTTCTTTGCCGTAATCGTCCTCCACGCGGCGTTCGGCCTCGGCTTTTACGTGTTCGTTTTGTACGGCTTCATGCTCGCCATCCCCTCGGAGATTCAACAGGCTGCCGTCATCGATGGAGCAACGCCATTCCAGATCTATCGGACGATCATCGTTCCCTTGAGTCGCCCCGCGTTGGCGTCCATGGGGGCACTGGGTTTTACCGGGATCTTCAACGATTTGCTCTGGTCAATCACCGTTCTTCGCAGCGAAGGCAAGATGCCGGTAACGGCCGCTCTCTTGGGTCTCCAAGGGACCTACCTATCGGACTGGGGACTCATCTCGGCCGCCACGATCACCGCAGCAATTCCCACGCTGATCGTGTTCCTGCGATTCCAAAAGTCATTCGTCGATGGCCTCACTCTCGGTGCGGTGAAGTAGCAAATTCCAATGATGACTTTTTCGTAAACGCTTCGCTCCATGAACCCTCAAACACGGCGCTCCGCCCAGATCGGTTAGTAGAATGACTCGAACAAAACCAACAGTCGCCGACCTCCTCGCAGGCAAGGGAAAGGTTCAGCGAACGAACGTCCTCGCATGGACCGTCGACGAAGCAGCCGCGGCCGAAGAGGCCGGAATCGACATTGTCACCACCGGACATAACCCGCAGTTGCCGGCTATTCGCGCTGCAGCGCCCACAGCTTTCATGATCACGGGAATGGACTACGGGCGTCTGGCCACGACCGACGACTACCTCCGCGAAGCGTGCACCCTCTACAAGATCGGCGTCGACGCGATGTATTGCGTTGCGAGTCTCGAAACAATCGGCCGCTTGGCAGCGGAAGGCTTTCCTATCATGAGCCATGTCGGGCTGATTCCTTCAAAAGCCACCTGGACCGGTGGTTTTCGTGCCGTCGGCAAGACCGCCGAAGGGGCCATGAAAATCTTCCGTCAGATCAAGAGACTTGAAGACGCTGGCGCGCTGGGGGCCGAGATCGAAGTCGTTCCGGCGGAAGTCGCATCTGCGATTTCGGCTCGAACATCGTTGTTCATGATGTCGATGGGCGCGGGTGCAGGGTGCGACGCGCAGTATCTCTTCGCCGAAGATATCCTCGGTTCTCACGACGGTCATTACCCGCGTCATGCCAAACGGTACCGTGATCTACGATCTGAGTATGCGCGCATACAACGTGAGCGGGTGGCCGCGCTTACCGAGTTCCGCGACGATGTTGCTTCTGGCCGGTTCCCGGAGAAGGGCCACCTGGTCCCAATCGCTCCCGATGAGATGGAGAAGTTTCTTCTCGAACTCGACGGCGAAACGTCGAACTGAAGTGCGACGGAGACTTCCATGACTGAGCTGCCTTCACTCGACGACCGCTACGACCTCGCTCCCGAAACTGTGGCGGATTATCGGAGCAATGGCCACGTGCTCCTTCGTGCTCTCGCGACACCCGAAGAGGCGGCCGCGTTCCGGCCGGTCGTTTCTTCTGCGGTTACACGGTTCAATCGGGAAAGCCGCCCGCTCGCCGAACGCGATACGTACGGGAAAGCATTCCTTCAGGTAATGAACCTTTGGTGTGATGATCCCGATGTACGACGCTTCGTACTGGCTTCGCGTTTCGCCGGGGCCGCCGCCGATTTGCTTGGGGCGCAGAGTGTTCGGATCTACCACGATCAGGCGTTGGTAAAGGAGCCCGGCGGCGGGCATACCCCGTGGCATCAGGACGCCATCTACTGGCCGATTGACGGAACCCGCTGCGTAACGATGTGGATGCCACTTGTCGACGTAACTCCCGAGATGGGTGTCATGACGTTTGTCAACGGCAGCAATCGAGGAGGGCTCGGCGACGACGCAATCTCCGACGACTCCGAGGCCCACTTCGATGCGCTTGTAGGTCGGACCGGGGCCAGGTTGTCCGTTCCCGTTTCGATGTCGGCCGGCGACGCGACGTTCCATGGTGGTTGGACGCTCCACAAAGCGGGTGCGAACACGTCGGCGATCACGCGCGAGGTTATGACGGTGATCTATTTCGCGAGTGATCTGAACGTGCAGCCGCCGATCAACGAGCCGCAGCGGCGCGATCTCGCGCGGTGGCTCCCGGGGCTCGTCCCGGGAGACCCGGCGGCATCGGAATTGAACCCCATTGTGGCGGCAGCTTCGTAACATGTCGACGCCAACTGCGCTGGAGGACTACGAGTTTGATCTGAGAGGGTTTTTGGTATTGCGGGGGGCAATCGACCCCGATGAGATCCGTCAACTCAACGAGGCTTACGATCGGTTCCCCAACTTGTCTAACGGTGAATGGATTGGCAATGCCCAGCGGCGTGATTACACAAAAGACACTGGATTCGAGTTGCACAATGTTCTCGATTGCGATGATCGAGCCTTCGAGTTTTTGATCGACCATCCAAGTTGGATCGACCACGTCCGGCACTACGCCGGCGAAGAGGGGACGTACGTCGAGGGTGTCTCTATCGATGAGAACATCGCCACTATTCGAAAGGCCGGCGGCCATCACCCGGTGCACTCCGGCGGCTTCGAGTCTCCGATACGAACGCAGTACGAGCACCGCAACGGTTCGTTTCGGTGCGGTCAGGTCAACGTTCTGGTGGCGCTCACCGACATCGGGCCCGGTGACGGTGCAACCATGGTGATTCCAGGGAGCCACAAGTCCAATCTTCCCCATCCTCTGGCCGGCGACTATGCCCGGGGCGATCGCATGGATGACCTGCCGGGCACGATCCCGGTTTACGCGAAAGCCGGTGACGCGTTGATGTTCGTCGACTGCCTCATGCACGGCGGGTCGAGCCGCACCACCGTGGAAGGCGAGCGTCGAGTCATCATCCTTCGATACGGGCCATCGTGGGTGCGAACTCGGTTTGGGTATACGTGGTCCGACGCCCTGCTGTCACGCATCACCACACCTCAACAAGAGATCCTCCAATCAAGGCCACCGGTCAAGACCGGAGATCCGAATATTCCGTACCAGCGAGGCTAGGCGGTTGTTGCCGCCAGCTCTTGCCCACATCAACGTATTTGCACTTACGAAAGGCAGAAGCCAATGAACGCACTGACAGCACCCGATCCGGAGTCATTCGAAAAGAACGGGTTCGTGATCAAGCGCGGCTTTTTCTCACCCGAAGAAATCGCAGCAGTGATCAACGCGTTTCAGGTCGACAAGTCAATTCATAAGCGCGCACATGGTGTCGACGACGGTCAAGGCGGTGCTACCGAAATTGCGTTGTGGAACGAGCCGGGCGAGGATTCCTTCGGAGCACTTGCCCGTAGCGAACGGCTGGTTCGGGCGGTCGAGGCTCTGCTCGGCGGCGAGGTTTACCACTACCACTCCAAGATCACAATGAAGCGGCCTGGCGGTGGCGGTACCTGGGTGTGGCATCAGGACTACGGGTACTGGTACTCAAATGGATGCCTGCGCCCCGACATGCTCACGGTCGCAATCCCGCTTACCCCGAACACGTCCGCGAACGGCTGCCTCAACGTTCTTGCCGGGTCGCACCTCATGGGCCGTCTCAACCATGGGTTTGTCGGCAAGCAGACCGGGGCCGATCCGGATCGAGTAGCCGCCGCCGAAGAAAAACTCGTCCGGGTCGCGTTCGAAGCGGTGCCCGGCGATGTCATGTTCTTTCACTCGAACACACTGCACACCTCCGCGCCGAATCAGTCCGACGTTGACCGTCACCTTCTCCTCGTCGCATTCAATGCTCGGTCGAATGATCCGTACCGAAAGCATCACCACCCGAACTACACCCCGATCGAGGTGTTGCCCGATAGCGAGATTGTCGCCCGAGCTGATCGCCATGACGGGGAGGCTCGTGTATTCCTCGACCCGTCGAATGACAAAAGCGAAGCCGACTTCGAAGTTCTCGCGTAACACTCGTTATGGGCGACGCGTTCGAATTCGAGCTACCAGTTGAAGACGGACCGGAGGCGTACTACCGAGCGGGCTTTCTTGACGATCTCATTGCCCGTCGTAAGGCCGGAGCGTCGCCGGCCGAGTTGATAGACCTGCTGTGTCTCGCCGACCTCAACCCGATCCTGGACGACCCTTCTCGTCATCGCCCGTACTATGTGCAACTACTAACGGCCGATGAGACGACCATTCAGGCGACTGGTGAGGGTGCTCGCATCTATGACCGGTTCAACGAACGAGTGCTGGCGGAGATTCTCGTCGGGTCGTCGATTGAGGCAAACCCTGAGGCGCAACTCATGCTGCGGACTGCCTTTGCGATGAACGCACATGGCGTGCTGGTCGAATGTCTGAAGGGGGAAGACCGTACGTTGCTGTTGGCCGTTAGTCGACGGCTTCGACGAGCGTTGCTTGATCAGGTGATGAACGGTTCCTAGGGCTGTCCCAGTTTCGTTGGTCGGATCTCAATTTGGTCATCTACTTCGCGACACTCATGAATGCGAAGATCGACGGTGACCGGTCTGGTTACCGCTTTTCCGGTTTCGATGTCGAAACAACCGTGGTGCTTCGGGCATTCGATTTGTCCGTCGCGGACTGCTCCACCGCACAAGTGCACCTTTGCATGGGTGCAGAGCCCGTCGGTGGCCCGAACTTGGCCATCATCGAGGCGGAAAATTGCGAACGTGTCGTTGCCGTGATCGAACCGGATGACGTCGTTGTACGCGAGATCTGACGATCGCGCGGCTCGGATCCATCCGTCAGCGCCTATCGATGAGCCCGCTGCCTCGCCGGTGTTCACTGAAATAGGTGTACGTACGTCTTTCCTGGGGCGTGGAAGTAGAGCCGAACGATCAACGAAATAGTCTGGCTCTGTCTTTTGGCGCCGATACACCGACCAGATTTCGCGATACGCCGACCGAAAGCCCGAATACTGTGGTGGGAAATCTGCCTTCGTTGCTTCGCTCAAGGCGGGAAGGGCGTGAAACGGAACACTCGGGAACATGTGGTGTTCCGTATGAAAATTCATGTTCCAGTAAAGGTAGCGATGGAGACGATTCATTCGGATTGACCGACTGTTGAGACGATGATCGACAGCGTTCTCCGCAAGTCCGGCGTGCTGGGTTATGCCGTAGGAAACCAACAGCCATTTCCCGTAAAAGCTTGGGAGAACGACGAACATCAACGGCTCGACAGTACGAAGCACGAGACAAAGACCAAAGACGCCGAGCCACACAGCGACGTACACCCGAGCGGTTCGGATGACACTTCTATGTTCAGACTCAGGGAGGTAATCAAGCTCATCGGGCGTGAAACGGCCAATCACGTTGAGAAGAATCTTCTTTGTTTCACCAGGGTTTGAGGTGAGACCGACAAGCTCCTTGAGCGGGGCCCGAGCGCTCATCGGACGTTGGAACGCAATCTCGGGATCACGGCCCACGATGATCGTGTCACTGTGGTGGCGGATGTGGCTCCACCGCCACGAAACGGCTTCGCGCCACACCATGAACGAGGCCAGGAAGTACACGGCATCGTTCATCCATGCTGTTTTGAACGCCGTTCTGTGTCCGCATTCGTGCCAGCGGGAGTCACTCACGCTTCCGTAGAGCGTGCCGTAGACAAAGAAGGCCGGAAGCATCCACCAGCTGCCCCATGAACGGTGGGCGAGGTAGCCCGATCCGGCGAGAAGGGCAAACCACAGCAGCGTGTCGCGGATCGCCGGACCGTTGCGGCGATCCATAAGCAAACGTAGCTTTTCGCGGTCGATCGGTGAGGTGTACCACTGAGCATCGACGAGACCGCTGTCGAAAGCCGCTCGCCGTTCGGGACCCACAATCGAATAGTCGCGCAGAACGGTATTCACTCCATCAATAGTGGCACGTGCCTGAACGAATGGCCAAGGTTAGCCGTTCACCGTGAAATCAATCACCATTGACATTTGACTTAGTACGGCGTCGACGCGTTGCTGGAGCATGACTCATGGGGCTTCGGTCCTGCACGGTCGCGACCTTCGTTTCGATGAGCAGCACACGAACGCGACGTTTCCCAAGCGCCCGGAGTCGGTGAGGCAACTGGGCGGGATAGGAAATGGTGTCACCGGTTGCGAGGGCGGTGATCTCCCCGGCAATATCGATCTCGACTCGCCCGCGGATGACGTAGGCGGCCTCAAAGCCATCGTGTTCGAAGTACTCCAAAAATTCGGTTGGTAGACCGTCGAACTCCAGTAGATGAAACGGAGCCGCTCCCCCGAGAAGCACGTGACAGGTCGACGGAGAAACCAGGCCGTCGACCTGGACCACCTGAACCTGGTTCGCTCGGACGAGACTCGACGTCGCATCAGGTTCCGACGGCCCACCGAAGAACGCCTGCGGGGTGGTGTCGAGCGCGTCGGCGATCCGATGCAGCGAAATCAGCGACGGTCGAGCCCGCCCGTTTTCGACCTGGGAGAGAAACGGCTGGGACAGGCCTGCCTTGTCGGCCAACTCGATCAGAGTCAGAGACTTCGAGACACGGCGGTCGCGAATTGTCGCTCCTAGGCCCGTCCAATCATTCAGGTCAATCTCCATCGGCACGGGCACAGTATTGCGCCGAGATTGGTGGACGCTGAGCATTCGGCGTTCGAGGCGGCGTGGGTCCGACTTAGGAACCAACCGTGAATATTCATCCAGTCAATAGTTGATTTGACCTGAGGTCTTCTGGTGCAGAAGGATCTCCAGCGCTGGCGAACGCCAGTCTAAAACTTCAGGGGGAATAATGAGAGCTTCACGTCGGTCTGTTGCGCTGGTGAGTGCAGCAGCGATCCTGCCCGTAACCTTCTCGTTGGCGAACGGTCCTGGTGCATCAGCGGCGGGCTCTGGTTGGTGTTCGAAAGTCAAAATCAGCTACTTCAAAGGTGGAGCGTCGGATGCATTTTCCGACATCTTGGAAAAGGGTGCCAGAGCGGCAGCGGCCGACACCGGAGCAAACGTCACGATCATTGGTTCAGGCTGGGACTTTCCAAAAATGGTGCAGGGTTTTCGCGAAGAGATCGCAAAAAAGCCAGATGCAATTTCCTTCATGGGTCACCCCGGTGACGGAGCGATTCAGCCTTTGGCCGTTCAAGCAAAGAAAGCAGGAATCCTCGTTGACTACGCAAATGTGCCGCCGGCCGAAACACTCAAGAACGTAGGCGGCGCCTTTGTCGGCGCAAACCTTCGATTGATGGGCGAGTCACTTGCCGCGCGTTCTATCAAAGACTTCGGTCTGAAGGCCGGCGACGAAGCCATCGTTGCCGGAACCTTCGGCGTGCCGGGTCGATCGGATCGTGAAGACGGTACGGTGGCAGTTCTCGAGAAGGCCGGGATCAAGGTCAACAAACTGAACTTGAACACGCTTGGTGACACCAACGGCAATCCTGATCTCGCCACACCTTCGCTCACCGCAAGCATCAAGAAAGCCACCAAGCTCAAGCTCATCGTTGCCGCTGGGCCGGTACTTGGAAACATGCCGAACTACTTCAAGGCGGCTGGCCTGAAGGCTGGTGATGTGAAGGTGTCTGGCTTTGATCTCGGTGCGACAGTGTTCTCCGCATTCGCCAGCAATCACGTGCAGCTAAGCGCGGATCAGGAGCCGTTCAAGCAGGGGTACTTCCCAATCGTGTCGCTCTGTATGCAAAAGGTGTATGGCCTGGCTCCCGCAAGCGTCGATACATCTTCCGGCTTTGTCACCACAGACAACTACAAGCTGGTATCGACACTTCCGAAGGGCTATCGATAGCCGAAGGCGCTTAAGACGTGTGCATAGTATGAGCATACGTACTGCATTCCCTACGACCCGATCGGATGACTTCTGTGGATACCCCCGCAGCTCAGCTCGACCCCCTAGTTGAGCTGACCAATATCAGTAAGTCATTCGGTCGGGTCTATGCGCTCGAGGGAATCAACCTAAGACTCTACCACGGTGAGATCGTTTCGTTGGTCGGTGACAACGGCGCGGGGAAGTCAACGCTCACGAAGATAATCTCGGGGATTGAGCGGCCCGACGCTGGCGGCCGCATCACCATTGATGGTCGGGACGCAAAAGGCTGGAGCGCGGCCAAAGCCCGTGACCTTGGGATCGAGACGGTGCACCAGAGCAGAGCGCTTTCGGAGCAGCAAACCATTTACAACAACGTCTTTATGGGTCGCGAACGGACGAACTTTCTTGGCTTCGTGAAACGAAAGGAAGAGATCGCGGAAACCGAAGCACTTTTGCGGCGAATTGGGTACACGTCGAAGGTATGGACCCCGACGTCGACCGTCAACAAGCTTTCGGGCGGTGAACGCCAGGGCGTAGCAATTGCGCGAGCAATTCTGTTCAACAGTCGCCTGGTACTTCTTGACGAGCCAACTACGGCAATGGCGCTCTCCGAAGTCGCGGAGGTCATGGATTTCATTGTTGACCTGAAGACGCAGGGCAAGTCGGTCATCTTCATTAGCCACAATCCATGGGACGCCCACGCCGTCGCTGACCGTTTCGTGATTCTCGACCGGGGACGCGTCGTGTTCGATGGACCGAAAGGAAACATGACTTCCGACGAATTCGTGCGACTTCTCAAAGACTCCGCTCGAGGCAAGGTGCAGCAATGACTACCGCCGAAGCGACTACTACGGCCGTCGCGACGGTTAAGAAACGTACGCTTATCATTCCGGAAAGATTCCGCGCTGTCGTGGGAGCCGCGGTTTTCTTCATCATCATGATGGTGATTTTCGTGATCTCATCGCCGCGAGTTTTTCTTGATGTCGGCATCTACTCCGCCGTGTTTCTGTCCATGCCGATTTACGTTGTCCTGGGCCTGGGTTTGGTTTTTGTCACGGTGGCTGGAGAGAGCGACTTGTCGTTCCCGTCGGTTGTTCCACTCTGCGGATTGGCCTACTCCGTGACATTCACGTGGCTGCACCAGAACTTCTTTGCCGCATTTTTGGCGGCGATTGTTGTTGGAATTCTGTGCGGCTGGCTGAACGGGGTCCTGGTCACGCGCCTGGGCCTGTCGTCATTGATAACGACACTCGGCATGAACTTTGCGTTGATCGGCCTTACTCACATTTTGAACAGAGGCGAGATTCGACAATTCGGCGAGTACGACAATTCGAAGGTTCGCCACGCCATTGTCGGATCGTGGGGCCCGCTTCCATCGCAAATGTTTTGGGCGGCTGGCATCGCGCTCTTCCTCGGCACGATTTTCCATCGCCACAAATACGGAATTCACGCGCACATCGCCGGCGACAATCCGGAGGCTGGTCGTGCCATGGGTATCAACATCGAGCGCACAAAGACGATTGCGTTCATTATTGTCGGCGTCTGCAGCGCCCTTGCGGCAGTGCTGTTGATTCTGTTGAACTCGACGTACTACGCCACGATGGGCGAGGGACTACTTTTGATCGTACTTGCGGGCGTATTCGTTGGTGGTACGCCGGTCGGCGGCGGACGCGGCACCATCGGTGGCCTTTGTATTGGCGCCGCAACAGTGGTGTTTATTCAAACTGGTGTTGTTGCGATCGGTCTTGACGGCTACTACACCAGTCTCGGATTCGGCGTCGTTATCGTGCTTTCACTCCTCGGTCATCGCCGGTTCTCCGGTCGACTCACGAAATAGGGGAACCTTGCTAATCCAACATATTGAGTCGAGCCACGCGTGCGCGCTGAACGACCAGACCGGCCTCCCGGCGTCGTTCACCTTTTCCGGCGGAGGGACTACCCACACAGTCAATACCGGTGTAGGGTTAAGCGTCGAGATCGGCGGCGACGAGCAGCGCGGAGCGACCGGCGGTCTGGACTACGTAAATACGCATACATACGATGCCTTCGAGGTTGTTGGA
>JANOWU010000166.1:0-3018 GCA_031418035.1 Acidimicrobiia bacterium | reverse complement strand
CATGCATGCCATCGAAGCGTTGCGTCGATACACGCCGGGTTGTTCCAATGTGCGCTTACGAAACTTCGGAATGACGATCGGGATTCGCGACACCCGCAAGATCGACGCCACGTACAACGTCACGGAGAACGACGTCCGGCATGAGGCACGGTTCGAAGATTCGATCGGCATCTACCCGGAGTTCATCGATGGGTACGGGGTACTGATTCTTCCCACGACGGGAAGATATATGCACATACCGTATCGGTCGATGCTGCCGAAGGCCGTGCGTGGTCTGCTCGTGACCGGACGGGCCATCGGTGGCGACCGTATCGCGCACGCGGCGACGAGGAACATGGCGTGTTGTGCCGTTGCCGGTCAGGGGGCCGGTATCGCCGCAGCGCTTGCGGTACGTGCGGGCGTGGAACTCGATGAGGTCAACATGGATTCGGTTCAGAACGAGTTGGCGGCGCAAGGAGTTCGGTATCGCTGAGGGCTGGTTCTCGTAGCGCTGGTACGGTTCGCCTCTGGCGCACGCGACTGGGTCACATTTGGGTCACGTTGTTGCGGGCAACAGCGCGCACGGTGTGATGATGCCGCCGATGTAGCACTGGAACGCCGGGTCGACGGCCGTATAGTGCAGGTCCAGGTCGATCTTGCGTGCTGTGCCGGTGACGGGCTTGATGGCTATCGACAGGTGCGTCAGGTCGTTCCCCGAACCGGGGAGAATCACAGGACTGGATGAATCGAACTCGGCGCACGCCCTGGAAGTTCCACGTCGTTGCCGGTGTTCTACCCCGCCACGATCCGGGCATACGACGAGCTTCGCTCGCGATGTCGTCGACAGGGTGATCGGTGCCGTTGTCGGATGGAACTGCTTGATCTGCAGCACGTGCGATGCCGAGATGGTGACCCGTTCTACGCGGATCCGGACGGGAGCGGGAAGTTCCTCGATGAGACCGACGGAACTTGCGTCGATCGGGAATGTGGGCGTCGCTTGGCCCTTGATCCGGTCGAGATCGTTTCGTTGCATCCAGCCGACCACCGTCAGTCCACCTCCACCCATGTCGCTCGAAACTCCGCGTTGTACGAAAGCTCACGAAGCACCTGCACCAATGAGGGGATCGATTTCGTGACGAAGTTTGCGCCGCCGGCAAGAACCCGCAACACGAGGCACACCGACCTGCCGTTGATCTCGCTGCGTTCATGGACTGCACGCGCAAGCTCTTTTCGAAGGGACGCGATCGTCGACGCGGGTCGCGGCGCCCACGAACGCCATGCGATCACGGTCGACCACGACACGAAGGTCCCCTTCGCGATCCTCGGCGACCGTTTGTGCGCAGCGTCGGAGCGTCGTGGCGCGAACGGGTGACGAGGCAAGTCCAGCGATACCCGTGCTCGGGATCGCCATTGCTGCCAGGAGGACCAACACACGCTTCGGCACGATTCGATTCTCGCGTCGATACTGCGTCGATGTCGCGTCGTTTCAATGTCGGTTCTTTCAATTTCGGTTCTTTCAAAGTCGGTTCGTCGACAATTTCCTTGTGGCGAGCCCGTGGCGGCTGAGGTTGACAGAATGACTGGCGTACGGCTGCACACATGACGCAGTAATCATCGGAACCCAAGACACGCTCTGGTCACGAGTGCTCAACAGGGTTCGGCTCATCCCGCAATCTTTGGCCCGTCGAGTTCGGCCTCTCTAACACGGATGCCAGAGTGGGTGTTTGACGAGATCCATCTGATGGGAGCCAGACTCCGACCCGTCGTCAGTTACAGCTTTCCGCAACGAGTACCCGATGTGTGGAGCGAACGGATCGACCTGGATGTCGGCGACACTTTCGCAAGCCAGCTTGTCGACTTTGTCCTGCGCCGACCTGGGGCGGTCTGCCGCGTGGCTTGTGGCGAATTACGCGGCCCCAAAGGCTGCCGCTGGCGAATGGTTCGCATGATCAGCGCCGGATATGAACTCACTCACCTGTGTACGCACGAGACCTGACGACCAGTCTCGTCAGAAACGTGCGCGGCGAGCGTGCGCGCAACATCGCACATCTTCCGCTGGATCTCGGCGTCTACATCCGTGACAAAGATGTCGGCACCGTCAAAGTTGAACGAAACAGAGCGACCCTTGGAATACTTCGTCCAGATCACGAAGCCCTCGATGTCAACATGGACCGTGCCCATACCCGGAATTTGAAACGACCCCGGTCGTGTTTTGTCGAATTCGGGATGTTGAGCAACATAGAAGAGCCACTCATCAACGTCGATCTTTGGCCCAACGTCGGTGCGCCAATTCGCCCTCCGTGTTATCCGCATCAGATCCACGCGTTTCTCCTCGGGCGAATTCGCAACGACGGCTACGACGACAACTGCGGAGACCATACCGGCGATCCAGGGCCAGACTCGACGTCCACGAATGGCCCGCGGATCGGTGATGTCGATCGGCCGTTCGATGCGGCGGGACTTCGTGGACAAGCGTTTAGGTTCCATCGTTTCGTTGTTCACTCCAACCCGAAAGCCTTCACCCGAAAAGCTACAACCAGCTTCTTCAACCCGGAAGTGGCCGCGGCCCTTCTTCGGGCGGCGGTTCCAAAATGGCGTGAAAAGGTGGTGTGAGCAGGGGCTATTCTGTCGTTTATGGGTAAAATCGAACATATGTTTGTACTGTTGAGGTACGATGTATACGTGGAATCTTCCATTGACCACTATCTTGCGGCTGCAGCGTCGGCGTTGGCTTCGGCCACCGATCGTCTGTGCTCGGGCGAGGTCGTGAATGCGTCGATTGTGAAGGCGGCACGAGCGATTGTAGATCAGGCCGATTTGTTCTGTACACGTACGGTCGCGGAGTTTGATGGGTCCCCGGTTATTCGTGATGACGGGTTTCGGGATCTGTCGGAGTGGTTGGCGGGGAACACGCATGCTCGTCCGTCGGAGGGCGAAACGCGTGTTGGTCAGGCGCGGGTGTTGGCGGAGTTGGCAGGTTGGGCCGATGCTGCGACTGCGGGTGTGATTGGGTCGTCGCATGTTGAGGTGCTCGCGAAG
>JANOWU010000165.1:0-7354 GCA_031418035.1 Acidimicrobiia bacterium | reverse complement strand
ATCAATAGGTCCACTGAAGAGTGCTGGTTCGAGTGTTTGGCTCATGAAAAGACCTCAGGTGAAAGGAATTGGACGACGGAGTCGAGGGAGGACGTGACAGTTGGTGGAGTTCGAAGGTCGAGACCGGCTACTGCGCCGATCACGATCACGGACGGATTGGCGACCGGTTCGACCCCGAGTTCGGACAGCACCAGACGCTGCTCACGCATCTCCGGGGTCGTCGCGTTCGTAATGATGGCCACCGGCATGTCTGCGCGCATACCACCGGCGAGCAAACGATCCCGAAAGGAAGAGGCGCGGGCGGCGCCCATCAAGATGACCAGCGTCGTGCCGAGTTTGGCTGCGGCATCCCAATCGATCGAGCGATCCGTGGCCGGATCCTGATGGGCGGTCAGGACGGTAAAGCCGCTCGACGCCAGCCGTGTCGAAAGCGGTATGCCGACTGACGCGGGTGCCGCGAGCGCCGAGCTCACACCCGGCACCACCTCGGTGGCAATTCCTGCGCTGCGCAGAGCCATGAGTTCCTCGGCGGCCCGGCCGAACACATGCGGGTCGCCACCTTTGAGGCGAACGACGCAGTCGAATCGTCGACCGCGGTCCACGAGCGTGGCGTTGATATCGACTTGACGCGTGCTGTCGCCGGGACGCTTGCCGACGTCGATCCGCTCGGCCGTCGGCGAGACAAGGTCGAGAATCTCCGGCGACACCAGGCGGTCGAACACGACCACATCGCAGCGCTTCAGAAGCGCCGCCGCACGAAGCGTGAGCAACCCGGGATCCCCGGGACCGGCCCCAACCAGGTGAACCGTCATGATGCAAACCCTTCGCCCACGACGCGCCGCACGACGGTTTCGGACTCGCATTTCGGGAAAGGTCGGGCAATCACGCACAAACATTACCTCGAAACCCGACTATTTCCATCGGGTTTGTAGCTTTTCGATGATTCGGCGGGCTGATTCGCTTCAGGTACGAATCTCCACAACGATGTGACCATGGACACAGAGCCTCAAGACTCTTCGCCCGAACTCGCGACGGTGGACATTTCCCAGGTCGGGCGGGTTGCCGTCGTCACCCTAAACCGGCCCGAACAGCTCAATGCATGGAACGGGTCGCTCAGCAGGGACCTCGATGCAGCGTTGCGATGGTGCGCCGCAACGGACAGCGTCGGTGCCGTCGTGATCACCGGTGCCGGCCGTGCCTTCTGCGCCGGGGCAGACTTGAGCAGTGGTGCCGAAACCTTCGTGAACAACGGCGAACGCCCCAACGACGACAACGAGGCCCGAACACCCAAGTTCCTGCCCTGGGACGTCCCCAAGCCGGTGATCGCGGCAATCAATGGCCACGCCGTGGGAGTGGGTGCGACCTACGCCCTGGCCTGTGACCTTCGATTCGCCGCCGACAACGCAAAGATCGGATTCGTATTCTCGCGTCGAGGCATGCTGTCGGAGTTGGGATCGCACGCCATTTTGCCGAAGGTGGTCGGCATCGCACATGCCGCCGATCTCCTGATGAGTGGACGCGCCGTCGCGGCCGCCGAGGCGGAAAAGATGGGTTTGGTTTCGGCGGCGCTCACCAGCGCAGAACTTCTTCCAACGGCGATGGCCCGCGCTCACGAAATGGCCACCTTTGGAGCTCCGGTCTCCATGGCGATCTCGAAGCGCCTGATCTGGGAGTCGATGGGAATCACGGAGATGCTCGCCCGAGAGCAACCCCTTTTCGATTGGGTAGCGATGCAACAAGACTCGATCGAGGGCGTTGCATCGTTTCTCGAAAAGCGCGACCCGACCTGGAAACTGTCTGCGGTCACAGACATGCCCCACCACTTGTTCGCGTAATACGTTCACATACGACACATTCTGAGGAGACTTTGTGGAAGTCGGTTTGATGAGCTTGGGCGACCTGCTTCCCCATCCTGTTACGAGGGCCCTCGACACGGAGTCGTCACGGCATCGTTCGTTCGTGAACCAGGCGATCATGGCCGAGGAACTGGGGTTCACGTCGGTTCATCTCGGCGAGCACCACTTCTGTGACTACACCCTCTCGTCACCTCCGGTGGTGCTTGCGGCGATCGGCGAAAGAACCACCACGCTCAAGTTGAGTACGTCAGTGACACTCGCCGGCAACCTCGATCCGGTTCGGGTCGCCGAGGACTATGCAACGGTCGACGTGCTGAGTGGTGGTCGGGTGGAACTCGTTCTCGGCCGGGGCAGTCTTTTCGCCCGAACCTATGAGGGCTTCGGACAGCCCGTTTCGACGGCCCGACACCGCTTCGACGAATCGGTGGCCCTTCTGGCCCGACTACTTCGAGAAGAGGAGGTGACGTGGCAGGGTGATTTTCGTCCGCCACTCAACGATCACACGACTCGCCCTCGTCCGATGAATGAACTTCCGATATGGATTGGAGCAGGCTCACGTGGTTCAGCCGAGCTCGCCGCCGAACTTGGCTGCTCGCTCATGCTTCCGGGCGTGTTCGGAAAGCCGGAGCTCTACGCCCCGGTCGTCGAGATCTATCGGGACCACTGGGAGTCGATCGGCAGGAAACCCAGTGATGCTCGGGTCGGAACCTGTTCCCATGTGTACGTAGCTTCCAAGGAGCAGCGGGCGCGGGCGGACTGGGAACCATATTACCGGCAGTACTGGGATTGGGTCGGGACGCTCCTCGGCGAGAACCAGGCGTGGCCCGCCTTCGACTTCGACGCGCTGCTCGCCGGCCCGGCGTTGTGCGGCTCTCCCGAAGCTGTCCTCGACCGGGTCGGGACGTGGCGTGATCTCCTGGGAATCGACCGCCACCTCTTCATGTTCGATCTGGGCGGTATCGACGCGTCCTCGCTCCATGATTCCATCGAGCTCTTTGGCGAAAAGGTGCTGCCCCACCTCTGAGCACGTCGGTAGAGAACGACGTCGGCGCAGAATGTGGCGGTACTCAGGCGCCGTTAGAGACTCGTGTCGAGTTGGGGACGCTCGCGCAAGGTTCGCTTCAGCTCCGCCAACCCGGGGAAGGTCGCGAGCTCCCACACGGCGTCCCACAAGCGCAGAGCTTCCTCACCACGTGGGACACGACTTATCACCGGACCAAAGAACGAATACATCTCACCCGACCGCACGAAGCTGATGATTGGCGTGCCAACGTCTTTGCCGGTGCGGCTCAACGCCTCGTCGGTTTCGGCCTGCAGCAAAGCGTCGTGTGTGTCGTCGTTGGCCGCCGAGAGATACTTCTCGGCGATCCCCACGGACCGGAGATACTCCGGAAATCCGGCGTCGTAGTTGTCGACGATCTCGGCGCGCCGACCACGAACGTGAATGTCACCGGCGAACTGTGTGTACAGGTCGGCCATCGGAGCGCGTCCTTCGGCCTCACGAATCGCGGCAGCGACGCGCAGGAGTTTGAGTCCGCTTCCATGGCCTGCGATGTAGCCGTCCGGAAAGTCCTTCTCATAGTCTTTCGCCTTGTTCAGAAGGCGAAGGCTGATGAAACGCCAATCAACCGTGAGGTTTCGCTGTTCGGCCACCTCGCACACCCAACGAGACGTGAGCCACGCCCATGGACAAACGGGATCCCAGAAGAACTCGACGTCAGCATTCATGACGAGAACCTTACCGGGGCTCGTACTCGTTGCGCCTTACGTACCCCGGCGACGACCACAAACTTGGGATGTGCAGCGAGTTGGGTGCAGTTCCCGAAGAGCCGCTGCATCTTGAGGTGATAACCGAGATGCCGGTTGCCGACCACCCACAGTTCCCCTCCGGCGACCAGGTGGTGATGGGCTTGGCGCATGAGTTGAAATGCGACAGCGTCGGAGACTGCGCCACGTTGGTGGAACGGCGGATTGCACACGATGAGGTCGAAGGTTTCGCCGGTGTATCCGGCGAAGCCGTCGGTCGTCACGAATGTCGCATGCTCGACACCATTGGCCTTCGCATTGGATCTCGTCGCCTCGATCGCAAGGAACGATTCGTCGAAGAAGGTCACCGTTGCTTTGGGCAACGCACGGGCAAGGGCAATCCCTAACACGCCCGTTCCGCAGCCCAGATCTGCGACTCGTTCGGCTTCGGTCGGCGTCTCCGAGGCGATCGCCTCGAGCATGACCCGTGCGCCAAGATCCAACCCTGCGCCCCCGAAGACATTCGGCGCGCCGACCAATTCCAGCCCGACGTCGGCACCAAATGACTCACGAGGCAGCGAGACGGCTGGGTCTTCCTTCTCACAACGAACGTCGAAGAGATGCGCCTTCTTCTGGCCGCGCCGCATCGACGCGTCGCCGAGGTGGGCGAGCTCATCGCGGACTCCCGGGGCAAGATATTTGTCCATTCCGCCGGCGATCACTACTGCGCCTCGCAGAGCCGGGGCTAGGACGTCGATCTGATATCGAAGGTACGCGCGGTCGTGAGGAATGCGCCACAGCACCACGTCGAACGCCGCGGTAACTGCTGTGGTTGCGCCCACTGTTCGCACGGCATCGACCGGTTGACCGTTGCGTTCGAGGTTGCTGCGCAACGCCGAAAAGGCGACTTGTGAATCAGACCACATCGTTACCTCTGCGAGTCCCGACGCAACGAGCGAGACCGACAACGCACCGAAGGTGTCACTTACGACAAGAACGCATGGTCGCTCGACTCGAAGATTCTGTCTGGCCTCGTCGAACGCGAGGAGAAGCAACTCATCGGCAGCATCCCACGCCACCAAAGAACCGTCGGCGACGTCGGGACGACGTGCCAATTCGACGGAACCGAACGCCGACGAGAACGCCCGGGTCCCGCTCACCATCAGCGAGTTCTCGACGAGGACATCATGCGCTTCGGAAGAATGCTTCGGCCCCGCGGCGAATGCGCCGACAGGTTTCGGCAAAGAGGTCGGCGTCTTCCTCAAGGAGGGTCATACGAAATCCGTCGTATGGACTCTCGAAGCCCGAGAGTGGCACAACACACACGCCCTCGGAGCCGAGCAATTCATATGCGAACTGCTTATCTGTACGCAGATCGTTCTTTTCCGACAACATGTCTATGTACATACGAACGTCGTCGTTGGCAGACACCAACTGCTTCGTCAATGGGAACGTGTCGGTGTCGATCTTCACGGTGAGATAGAAGACACCATCAGGGACGACGGGCTGAAGTACGTCGCAACCGGCAAAGATCTCCATAGCCGTGTCGAGGCGAGCCTTGTACTTCTTGAGGCGGCTGTCGAGAAACGCCGGAAATTCGGGGTGCGTGACGATGGAGGGGAACACGACCTGGGGAAGCGTCGTCGAGCAGACCTCGAGCATCTTCGAGACCACGATCGTGTGAATGTACCCACGGAAGTTTTCGTCTTTGTCTGCGTTGTAGACCTCGATCCATCCGCACCGACTTCCGGGCCACGGGATCTCTTTGCTGACACCCTTCATCGAAATGGCGGGGACATCGCCCACGATCTCGGACAGGCGAACAATCTTCGACGGATCAAAGACCAGGTTCTGATAAATCTCATCGAACAGCAAGAAGCAGTCGTTCTCCCGAGCGATCCGCACAACCTCGACGAGATCTTCACGAGGGTTTGCCACGCCGAGCGGGTTGTTTGGGTTGATCACCAAAATGCCAACGATGTCTGGGTTCGACGTGACGAGCCGTTCCAGCTCAACGAGGTCGATGCGACCGCTGTTCTCCAGCTGCAGCGGATAGGTGATGTGGGACCCGCCGTGGTGGATCGCTTCTGCAGTGGCGTGAGACGGGTAGGTCGGGTTGGGACCGATCACCCGAGCGGACGCAGGAAGCGTCGAAAAAATCTTGTTGATGGCATCGCCAAGTCCGTTGAAGAAGATGACGTCTTCCTCGGAGCAAATCCGGGAGTCGCTGAAGTGCTCGATCACGAACCGGCGAGCCAGAACGTCACCCTTGGTCGGCGAGTAGGCGTAGACCCGATCTTCGGTAACGGCCTGTTCCACGACCGCCTTCATCCACACCGGGATCTTCTCGCCCTTGGCGACGGGGTCACCGATGTTCTCCCAAATCATGGGGACACCCATTTTGACGATCTCGTTCGCGATCTCGACGATCTCTCGGATCTCGTAGCGCAGGTGTTCGTCGCCCTGCTTGATCAAGTTTTTTCGCATTGCCAGTCCCTTCTCAGCCTCCAACGCTACTGTCGCCGGGGGTCGTAAGCGGTTCTTTTCCACCATGACCCGCTACCCGCCGTTGAAGCGGAAGACTTTGTGTGCCCATGACAACCGCCCCAACTTCTGTGCCGCCGGCAATCCAAATCCCCCGTCGTACGAAATCGGGCGTCGCTGCTACCAGGCTGGGACTCCTTTTCGGTGCGCTGTTGGCGGCCCTATTTGCCGTGCTCGGTTCGCCCTGGTCCGGAGCCGCCATTTCGTTGATCGCCGTCGCCATCGCATACGTGACGTTCTTCGTACCCGACTCGGTGTCGCTCCAGGTCGTCGCGGTCTCGCTCATACTGCTCACCTGGTTGGTCGGGTGGTTCGTTTGCTATAGAACGGGCGGAATCTCCTCACCGGCGATCGTGTGGGCGTTCTTCCATCCGATCACGGCCTATGCCGTGTTGAGCCGCCGCTGGGCCGTGATCTGGATCTGCCTGTCCGGGGTACAGGTCGTCGGGTTCTTCACCATTCGGGAATTGGACTGGGTGGTGCGTCACGACCTCTCCGAGACGTCGGCGAACGCTCTTCGCACATCAGGTTTCGTCATCTGCATCATCGCCGTGGCACTCGTCATGATCGGGGCCGAAAGCGTCCGGCACGTCTCGCAGACCGCGATCGACGATGCCAATCGTGCGCTCGAACGTCAACGAATCCTGAGCGACATGCACGATGGCCTCGGCAGCCAACTCCTAGGGCTCGTCGTGCAGGTCCGAGCGAAGCGAATCGACGACGAACGACTCCTTCAAGGACTGGCCGCATGTCTCGACGACTTGAAGCTGATCGTCGATTCGCTCGACCCTTCCGAACGATCGTTTGCGCTCGCCGTCGCGGAACTACGAGCGCGTATTGCTCCACGCTGCGAAGCTGCCGGTGTGCGTCTCGACTGGACGACCGATGACCATCCGCCGACGATCAATGCCGAACGAACCCTTCAGGTGCTGCGGGCGCTCCAGGAGATGACGACGAACGCACTGCGCCACTCAGGCACCGATACCATGGTGGTGCGTTTGGGATTCGCCGACAACGGTGCCGATGTCTATGAGGTCCTCGTTCGTGATTTTGGTGTCGGTATGTCGGCAAGCGGGTCGGCCCGCACCGGCGGCCGAGGCCTGACGAGCCTCGAGACTCGGGCCCAACGACTCGGCGGTTCCCTGCACATCGCCGATGCGCACCCTGGCACGACCGTAGCTATCACCTTTTCGACCACGATTGAGGCC
>JANOWU010000164.1:0-15019 GCA_031418035.1 Acidimicrobiia bacterium | reverse complement strand
GTTGTTGGCTGCTTGGGCTTTGCTGGTGGCGGTTTTGGCGGCTTTTTGGGCTTTGTCGAGTGCTGTTTTGTTTTCTGGTGTTGGGTTGGTGGTGGCTGCTTCTTGGGCTTTTTTGAGTGCGGCGTTGGCTTTTTTGGCGTTGGTGTTCGCTGCGGTTGCTGCTTTGGTGGCGAGTTTGGCTTGGTCTTTGGTGGCGGCGGTTTTGGCGGTGTCGGCTTTGTTGTTCGTTGCCTTGGTTTTCCCAGCCGCAGTGGAGGTCACCGTCTTTGCGTTGGTGGTTCCGACACCGGCTGGTTTCGGCTGACCCGAAACGCTCCCGTTTGGCGCGAAAGTCTTCGGCGTCTGGAACGGACTCTTCACTGGCGGCACCGGCACCTGAAGCGCAAGCTTCGCCGGGATTGTCGTGGTCGGCACGGCTGGTGACGGCTGCGCATTTTTCGGGGGAAACGATTGCGACTTTGTCGACGGAGTTTTCGGGGTGGGTGGCTTTGTCGGAGTCGGTGGCTTTGTCGGAGTTGTCGTCGACGTCGTTGTTGATGTTGATGTTGATGTCGTTGTTGATGTTGATGATGTTGATGATGTAGTCGAGGTCGGTTGTGCTGTCGTCGTGGTTGGCTGCGACGTCGTGTTCGGCGAATTCGTCGCGAGTGGGCTGGCCGACGCTGCCACGACGGGGTTCGTCGTGGCCGTTACGGGAACAGCAGGCGGTGTCGTTGTTGTCGTTGGCGAGGTGGTGGTCGTGGGTGTTGTGGTGGTCGTGGGTGTTGTGGTGGTGGTTGTGGGTGTTGTGGTGGTCGTTGTTGTCGGTGTCGTGGTGGTGGTTGTTGTCGGTGTCGGTGTCGTGGTGGTGGTTGTTGTCGGTGTCGTGGTGGTCGTGGTTGTGGGTGTTGTGGTGGTCGTGGTTGTGGGTGTTGTGGTGGTCGTGGTTGTGGGTGTGGTGGTGGTTGTTGTCGGTGTCGTGGTCGTGGTTGTTGTGGGTGTTGTCGTGGTCGTGGTTGTGGTGGTCGTGCTTGTGGTGGTCGTGGTTGTCGTGGTTGTCGTTGGGGGTACCGCAGGATCAATCGCCCGAATGCGTCCGTCACTGACCTGCGTCACCAGGATTCGCCCGCCCGGAAGCACTAGCAAGTCGACGGGACTGTCAAAGGCGGCCGTTTCTCCCGGCCCATCGATAGTCGTGTACGCCCCTGTGCCGGCGAGCGTAATGATCCATCCGTCGGTCGTGATCTTTCGAACTCGGCCAGAGTCAAGGAGGAGCAGGCCCCCGTCAAGGTCGGCTTTGATGGACGCAATGGCCCCGAACTGGGCGAAACGCTTCTCGCCGTCGCGGTATCCACTGTCGTACCCGCCTGCATACAATTCCAGCAACGTTCCCGTCGCCGAGTACTTCCAGAGCGCTCCGAGGTCATCTCCGACAAACACCTCGCCACTCGCGTTTACGAACACGGCGGTCGGTGTTGCGTTGTTCGTGAGCGAAGCGAACGTCGTGACCACAGCGCCGCTCGTAATCCTTCGGACCGCACCGTTTTGGACCCGATCGAGCACGAATACGTCACCGTTCGGGGCGACTACTGGCGTTGACACGTTCGCGAAAGACGCCGAAGTCCCTGTCCCATCAACGGTTGCCCAGGTACTCGATCCTGCCCACGTTGTGACGTCGCCCGTACTTGAAATACGCCTCACCCGTGTCGAATCGGCGACGATCAGGTCGTCGTTGGCCGCTGCAGCGATGCCGCCGATACTCGTGAACAACGCAGCTGCCGCCGGGCCGTCCTGATAGCCGTTGTCGCTTCCCGCATGTGTTGTGACCTCAAGTGCTGCGGAGATCTTGCGTACCCGAGTCTGCTGAGAAACGTACGTGTTGCCTGCGGAATCGCGCGCGAATCTGAAAGGGTATTCGAACTGGGCAGTATGCAGTGGTCCATCGACAGTCGCTGTCGTTCCGTTTCCCGCGAAGGTTGAGACAACAAGCGCAGGTGGTGTCGGTGGCGTCGACGGGTTCGGCTGCGGCGAACCGTTCCATTGGATGACCACGAGCGCCTGACCGCCGGACCCGTCACCGCGGCCAACGCCCGCCACATAATGCGAGTCACTCGCACCGCCCGCGATGGCACCAGCCCCGGGTTCAGTGACCGCGCCGCTTACCTGGGATCCCCCAACATAGGAGGATCCGCCACCGCCACCGGTATCCCAACAGCCGCCACCGCCGCCGAACCAGCCAGCCCCACCGTTTCCACCCTGGCCGCCGCTGAAGGCCGAGCCTCCCCCGCCGGTAAACGCCGATCCGGGGGTAAGGTCACCGAGGCTGCAACTCGGCTGCACGGATCCGCCAGCGATCTGCGTACCACCGCGACCGGCCGCGGCACCGGCGCCAGGAGATCCAATCAAGCCGCCGCCCGCGCCACCGGCCGTACCGACGCCGGCGCTTCCGCCCCCGCCGGCGATGAGTTGAGCCCCACCTCGGCGCGCAACTCCATTGAAGATACCGGCGAAGCCGCCCTGGCCGCCTCCACCGACGACAACTCGCACGTTCGAGCCGGGAACGACGGCAACATCTCCGCGTACGTATCCTCCTCCGCCACCGAGGACTGAACCGACCGTCGAACCACCGCCACCCCACGCGCGGACTTCGATCGACGAGACGTCGGATGGGATGAAGAAGACCGATTCGCTCTGCAAATCCTGAACGTAGCGAACACACCTGTTGAATCCAGGGTCGGGCGTACACGCTGCTTGCGAGGCTGCGCGCGAAGGTGTGGCCGAGGCAACGAGCACGGCCGCCGCCACTGCTACCGACGCCGCCAACACCGCGCCGCGGGCCCCGAAAGAGTGGCGAGAGCGCACAGCATTCACTGCGAGGTCGGTTGCACTTCGGGGGAGGTCGGTGTGCTCCGTCGTGTGCCCGCCTGCCATGCCATGAGGTCCCTTAATCAAGTTCATTTGGAAACTTCTCGACCCTCCACCACGAAACCTGAAGGGGACGCACCTCGGATTGTCGCGAAACTTCGTCCGGTAGGCGGGCTACGAGGCCTTGGGCGTCGGCAGGAAAACGTCGAATGTCGTGCCCGTCGGTGACGTGTCGACGCTGATCTCACCGTGCATTGCGTCGACGAGTTCCTTGACGATGGTGAGCCCGAGACCCGAACCGATCTGGCGGGTCGGTCGGCGGTCAGAGGTATACAGCCGATCGAACACATGGGGGAGGTCGTCGGGGTCGATGCCGGGTCCGTCGTCGGCAACCGTCAAGCGGTGACCGTGCGGGGCCGCAGCCAGGGAGATGCGCACGGTCGTGCTGGCGAACTTGATCGCATTCTCGATCAAGTTGGCCAGAACCTGGCCCAGACGTTCGGGGTCCACGATTGTGCTGCAGCCGGGCTCGGCATCGAGTTCGAGGACCAGGTTCTCGCGTTCCGTCGCGGGAAGGAAACCGTCGGCCGCGTCGATCACGAGGTTCGTGAGATCGCACCGCCGGGGCTTGAGATCGAACTGGCGCGCATCGAGCTTTGCCATCTCGAGCAGGTCACGAACGAGACGTTCGAGGCGGCGCGACTCCGAGACGATGACCTGCGCCGCCCGCTCCTGATCGGGCGCTGTCCCCTCGGAGATCGCCTCGGCAAACCCCCGGATTGACGTGAGCGGCGTGCGAAGGTCGTGGGAGACCGAGAGCAGGAACTGCTGCTCCTGCTTCTGCGCTCGATCGAGTGAGTCGGCCATGACGTCGAGTGCTCGCATGAGCTCACCGATCTCGTCGTTGCGGCCGGCGTAGCCGTCGCGCTCGGAGACACGAACCGACAGGTCACCGTTCGCGATGCGCTTATACGCAGCTGTTGCGGCGACCAGAGGTCGGGAAAGACGTCGGGCGAACCACATGGCGATGCCGGTCGCAAAACCCAAGGCGGTGAGCGCGGCCAGGGAAAGAGCGCCGATCGAGCGGGTCGGGGAATACCGAAATGGGGTGATGAGGAGAAGCGCGTCCACATCGGTTGCCGACGTGCTCTGCAACACGACCGCAAACACTCGTCCGCGCAGAATGCCGGTCACCGTTCCGCCCTGTGCAACCGTGCGAAGGTCCTTGGGAAGGATCCGATCCGTCACCTGAAGGGTCGCCCCACCCGCCTGCAACGAATTCGACGTCCCCAACTCGGTCGGCGTCACGGCAGCGGTCATGCCGATGGACTCGGTGGGGTCGTTCGGCCTAGTGCCCGGAATCGGATAGCGCTGGATCGCTGCAGTTTCCAAGCCCAGCGCCGACTGGATGCTCGCCAGCCCACGCTGCGTACGCGACTGGTCCGTTTGCGCGAATTGCTTCGCGTAGCTCACGAGGTTGGCTTTGGTTCGGTCGAGTTCGGCATCGCGAACTCCAACGAGCGCCACAACCGACGCAATCAAAATGCCGATCGCGACCGTGCCAACAATCGCGATGAGAAGGCGGCGGCGCACCGAGTAATTCTGGCGGAGCCCCGCCCTAGTTCAGGCGATAGCCAACGCCGAAGACCGTCTTCAGCGGAAATGCGTCGTCGCCCAGCTTCTTTCGAAGCTGACGAACGTGCACGTCGACGGTCCGTTCGTCGCCGAACCAACCGACGCCCCACACACCGTCGAGCAGTTGCTGGCGGTTCAGAACCAATCCCTGATTCTGCGCGAAGTATGCGAGCAGATCGAACTCCCGTGTGGCCAGCGCAATGACTTCATCGCCGATCCGTGCTTCGCGTCGCGCCATGTCAACCTCGACCGTTCCGGCGACAATGGTTTCTGGACGCTTCTCCTTGGGAGCGGCGGCGGGCTCCAAACGACGCAGGATCGCCTTCACCCGGGCCACCAATTCTCGTGACGAGAACGGTTTGGTCACGTAGTCGTCGGCGCCCATTTCGAGGCCGAGAATGCGGTCGATCTCGCTGTCACGGGCGGTCAGGAACAGCACCGGCATATCGCTCTTGGCCCTGATCTTGCGGCACACGTCGAGACCATCGAGGGCCCCGGGGAGGCCGACGTCGAGGATGGCAAGTTTGGGATTCTCACGCTCGATTGCCGCAAGTCCGGCTTCACCGGTACCGGCCTGAATGACGCGGTACCCGGCCTGGCGGAGCACCATGTCGAGAAGATCGGCGATGGACGTGTCGTCTTCAACGACGACAATCGTTCCGTTATCTGACGCTGGCATGCATGAATGCTGGCATGTCGCGTCGCGCTTTGCGGTGATCATCGTGTTAACAGGGTGATGAAAATCCTACCTTTCGATCGCTTCTCGACCACCTATGGCCTCGTGACCAAGGTGCGCTTAGATCGGAAGGGAGGTTTTTCAGAGCCGTGTTATGGGCCTGCGAGGTGCGCACAAATACGATCGGGCCTAGTCGGGCCGGAGAACTAACCTCGACGACGTGGGCAATGGACAGCGAGCGACCTATCTCGATCGAATCATCGACGAGCACCGAGCGTCGGCGCGTGCCGACAACCGTCCGGTGGGTGCACTGCACGAAGCAGCCCGCAGCCACGGCGAGCCGGCCCGGGGCTTCGCCGCGGCGCTGCGACAAGACGGTCTTTCGGTCATTGCGGAGATAAAGCGTCGGTCGCCGTCCAAAGGGGACCTTTTCGCCGGCCTCGACCCGGCGTCGATCGCTCGCCAATACGCTGAGGGCGGGGCGAGTTGTTTGTCGGTTCTCACCGATGTCGCGAACTTCGGAGGATCGGTGAACGATCTCCAAGCGGCACGGGCGGCGGTCTCGCTACCGGTCATCCGGAAGGACTTCACCGTCGACGTCCGCGATGTGTTCGACGCACGACTGATGGGTGCCGACTGCGTATTGCTCATCGCCGCGGCGCTCGACGACAGCGAACTCCGAGAATTCCACGAGGCGGCGGGGGATGTCGGTCTCGACGCGCTCGTCGAGATCCACGACGAAGCCGAACTTGAACGCGCACTTGGGGTCGGAGCGACGCTGATCGGGGTGAATCAACGCGATCTGCACACGTTCCAGGTCGACCAGGAGCGAGCGGTTCGCGTCGCACGATCTATGCCGTCCTCGGTGGTTCGAGTCGCTGAGTCAGGGGTGCGAGGGCCGACCGATGCCGCCGCGCTGTACGCGGCTGGTTTCGACGCCGTCCTCGTCGGGGAGTCGCTGGTGACGTCGGGCGACCCGGTCGGGGCAACCCGTAGCCTCCGCGGGGTGTCCTATGCGCGCTGATAATGTCCGCGTCGAGGAGGCTCGCTATGCGTGCAGATGAGATTGCCCCGAACGGACTTTTCGTAAAGGTCTGCGGTATCACGAGCGTCGAAGATGCACTTCTTGCGGTCGCCATGGGCGCCGATGCGCTCGGTTTCGTGTTCGCTCCCGGGTCCACCCGACAGGTCACCGTCGATAAGGTCGACGACATCGTCAAGCGTATTCCTCCCGAGATCGTGACCCTCGGTGTGTTTCGCAACGAAAGCCCCGAGCGCGTCGTCGACATGGTCCTTCGCTCTGGTCTCACGGGAGCCCAACTTCACGGGCGCGAAACTCCCGAGCAGTGCCGAGAAGTCGCGATGAAGCTCAAGCTCACCATCCAGGCATTCCCGGCAGGGGACCGAGCGCTCGACCGGACTCCGCTCTATCCCGTCGAAATCGTGTTGCTCGACAACCCCACGCCCGGCTCCGGGCAGGTATTCGACTGGTCCATGGCCGATGGTCTTCCCGATGGCAAAAGGCTCCTTCTGGCCGGTGGACTGAACCCGGCCAACGTTGGTGACGCCGTTCGTGCCGTAGCTCCGTGGGGCGTCGATGCATCGACGGGTCTCGAGTCGGGCCCGGGCGTGAAAGACGCCACGAAGGTCCGCGAGTTCATCCGAAACGCTCGGCGCGCGTACGACATGTTGCCAAAGAAACAACGGGCGCTCGCCCCCGACGCGCCCTACGACTGGCAAGAGGAGATGTAGTTCATGACCCCCGAGGTATCTGGTTCCGCGCGCCCACTGTCCGGAGGTGGGAAGACGTCACTCATGTCGGATCCGACGATCGACGGCCGATTCGGTGAGTTCGGTGGGAGGTTCGTGCCGGAGACGCTTGTTCCTGCGTGCGAAGAGCTCGAGCTTGCGTTTCGTGACGCCTGGGCTGATCCTGGATTTCGCGCAGAGTACCTTCACGTGTTGCATACCTATGGCGGACGCCCAACGGCTCTGACGGAGTGCCACAACCTCAGTGCTCGTCTGGGTGTGCGGGTCCTTCTGAAGCGTGAAGATCTCGCCCATACCGGAAGTCACAAGATCAACAACGTGATCGGCCAGGCGCTTCTCGCCAAACGGATGGGCAAAAAGCGGGTGATTGCCGAAACCGGTGCGGGGCAACACGGCGTTGCCACAGCGACCGCGTGTGCGCTGCTGGGCCTCGAGTGTGTCGTGTACATGGGCGCCGTTGACGTTGCTCGGCAGGCGCCAAACGTCGGGCGAATGAAGCTTCTCGGAGCGACGGTCCGGCCGGTCCACTCGGGCTCGAAAACCCTCAAAGACGCTGTCAACGATGCTATGCGCGCATGGCTTGCCGAAGTTGAGAGCACGTACTACTTGCTCGGCTCCGTCATGGGTCCGCATCCGTATCCGTGGATGGTTCGTGAGTTCCAGCGGATCTTGGGCGACGAGGCGCGAGAGCAGTGTCGAGCGTTGCTCGACGGTGACCCCGACTACGTCTTGGCGTGTGTCGGCGGCGGCTCCAATGCGGCCGGCGTCTTCGCCGGCTTCGTCGACACCGACGCGAAGTTGATTGGTGTCGAACCCGAGGGGGGAGCGGCCGTCGGACACGGCGTCCCCGGGGTCGTGCACGGCATGAAGTCGTTTGTCCTTCAAGACGAATTCGGACAGATCCTTGAAGCGCACTCGATCTCGGCCGGTCTCGACTATCCCGGCGTGGGTCCGGAACACGCGCACCTGAGCACAACCGGACGAGCAACCTATGTACCCGCCGCCGATGGTGAGGTTCTCGACGCGCTGCAACTCCTCGCGGAAACCGAAGGCATCATCTGCGCGCTCGAACCGGCCCATGCGCTCGCCTACCTGATACGCGCCGCCGAAACCGGCGAGATTGCGAAAGGATCCGTCGTGCTCGTCAACCTGTCGGGTCGAGGCGATAAGGATGCGCCGCAGGTACTTGATCGACTGCGGCTCTGTGCCACCCGGCCGTGTGAGCCCGTGTGCGAAGGGTGTCCGAACCGATGAGCACGCCAACGAACGCAGCAGTTGCGCATGCCACGATTTCGCCCGGACGCATCGAATCGGCCTTTCGTGAAAAACGGGAAAACGGGCGAAAGCTCCTCGTGCCGTTTGTGACCGGCGGCGCGACCGATGACTGGGTGGACCTCGTTCGAGCGTGCGCGGACGGAGGCGCCGACGCGATCGAAATCGGCATCCCCTTTTCCGATCCGGTGATGGACGGCCCGGTCATCCAACAGGCGTCGGTGTTAGCTCTCGAACGCGGCACCACACCCATGACCGTCATCAACGCCCTCCGGTCGGCCGACGTCGGCGTCCCTCTGGTCGCCATGACGTCGTACAACATCGGGTTTCGGATGGGTGACGAACGCTTCGCGTCGATGCTCGTCGAAGGTGGATTCTCCGGAGTCATCCTGCCCGACCTTCCCCTCGACGAGGCTTCGACGTGGATGGCGCACGCCGAAACGAACGGGCTCGAGAACATCTTGCTGGCTGCGCCGACAACGCCGGACGAACGCATGGCGCGGATCTGTGCCCGCTCTCGCGGTTGGGTCTACGGGGTCGGCACGATGGGGGTAACGGGGGAGCGGGCCACCCTCGCTGCTTCCGCCGTCGTCATCGCGCGTCGGCTCAAGGGTTTGACCGATCTGCCCGTATTGATCGGGATCGGTGTGTCGAACGCGGCGCAGGCTCGTGAGGTTGCCTCGGTCAGCGACGGGGTCATCGTCGGTGCTGCGCTCGTCCGACGGATCCTGGAGGGCCAGGGTCCCGAGGGCGCCCGGGCGTTCGTCGCAGAATTACGGGCCGGCATCGATTCCGTGACGCACTGACGCCGACGCAGGGCAGCCACCGTTCCACAGTGCGGCCACAGCGCGGCCACAGCGCGCCACGGTGCCTGCCAATTAACACGTTGGCCGCCGCCCGGAACATCCCGTGAGCGAGTCCGAGAGGGTCGCGAATTAGTCCAAAATCCTGGGAAAGAGGAACCGGCCGGGAGAACACGCTTGCGCTGGACTAGCCTTTCGCAACAGAGGCAGCGACGGCTGCGCAATCAACCGGGATCACGTGACGATGAGCGATGTAGACAATACGACCGACGACACCTCCTCGGAGGCTGTCGACCACCCAGCGGTCGAAGTACCAACGACCTCCGACCCAGCACCCGCACCTGAAGCGGACGCCGTGGCAGAGGTCGCTTCGACACCGGATCCGGTTGCTGAAGAACCAGGCCAGCCACCCGCAGCACCAGCGGCCGAGGCTGCGCCCGCCGAGGCGGCGGCACCGGCCGAACAGACTGCACCATCGGAGGCCGCGGAGCCCTCCGACCAGACTGCACCCGCTGATGCACCGGCTGAACAGGCGGCACCATCGGAGGCTGCGGTACCGGCCGAACAGGCTGCACCATCGGAGGCCGCGGAGCCGTCCGACCAGACTGCACCCGCTGAGGCGGCGGCACCGGCTGAACAGACTGCACCATCGGAGGCTGCGGTACCGGCCGAACAGGCTGAACAGGTCGGTGAGGCGGCTGCGCCATCGGAGACGGTCACAGACGCCGCGCAGTCGGCCGTCGAGCCCACCATCGATCCGGCGTCGTTCAAGTTTCAGCCCGGCGACATCGTGCCAGGCACCATCTCCCAAGTTGGGGCGAACGGCATCGAAGCCGACCTCGGCGATGGCGACACGGCCGTGATTCCCCGAGCGGAAATCGATGGCGAACCCGAGGTCGGGCAGGTCATCGAGGGTCTCGTCATGAAGCATCAGGCGGGAACCGGGCGCTACGTCATTTCCCCCAAGCGCGCTGGGAAGGCGCGGGCGTGGACGAAGCTGGTCGAAGCGTTCGAATCGAAAACGCCGGTGACCGGCAAAGTCCTTGACACGACAAAGGGTGGACTCATCGTCGACCTCGGCCTTCGTGCCTTTCTCCCCGAGTCACTGGTCGACGTTCGAAAGACCGGCAACCTTGCCGCCTTGGTCGGTACCGAGGTCACCGTGATGGTGATCGAATGCGAGAAACTTTCCGGCGAAGTTGCGGCGAAGGAGCGGCGCTCAGAGAAGGTCGTCGTCAACCGCAAGATCTTGCGCGAGCGTGAACGCAAGGCAATGCGCGACCGCCTCATGACCACCCTTCAGCCCGGCGACCGCATGACCGGAACCGTAACTGCGCTTACCGATTTCGGGGCTTTCGTCGACATCGGTGGAGCAGAGGGTCTCGTCCATGTGAGCGAGTTGGCGCACCGAAACGTTGCGCGCCCGGCCGACGTGGTGAGCGTCGGACAGGACCTCGACGTTGTCGTTCTCGAGGTCAAAGCGGACAAGGGAAAAATCAGCTTGTCGCACAAGGCGACGTTGGCCAGCCCGTGGCAGTTGCTCAAGGAGCGTCACAAGGTTGGCGACCTTGTTTACGGCAGCGTGACGAGCCTGGCACCGTTCGGTGCGTTCGTCCTTGTCGAAGGCGAGGGCTTCACCATCGAGGGCCTGATCCATGTGTCCGAACTCAGCCGCTACCGGGTGGAGTCGCCCTCGGAGGTTGTGAACGTCGGCGAAGGGGTCTGGACCAAGATCTTGGCGATCGAACCGGAGAAACGACGCCTGTCGCTCTCGCTGCGCCGCGCTCTCGAGGAGTAAGCACTCCCTCCGCCCTGCTGGCGCAACGAAAGAAGCCCCGCATCAGCGGGGCTTCGTCGCGTGTGTAGCAGGGATGAACTAGCTGTTGCCGCCTGCCGCCATGATGTCGGAGTTGATCGCGGCGACCGCCCGCTGGAGTTCTTCCAACGATGCCGTCACGGCGTCCATGCTCGACGCTGCACCGGGCCAGGTATTGGACCGGAAGTCATCGGCCAAGAAGCCGTCCCAGACATTGGGGTCGGAGAGGGTTTGACCTTCGGCTTTGAGTGCTCGGATTTGATCGGCAAGACCGCCGTTCAAGATGGAGGACACTCTGGTGATGGCGCTTTTGCCTTGCTCGGTAGAGAGAACTCGGACGCTCATGATGTGTGTGTTCCTTTCGGTTTCGGAACTTCAGAAAACCATGGAACTCCCTGAAAGACAATGAAAACCCTACGAAAGGAGAGCCTGGCCCGACGGTTGGCCGCACCGATCTCGTCGAGGGAATGTCGATCGCCGTCTTGTTCTGCTACACCTAACCGATAGCGAGTGAAACACTGCAAATGACCGGGGGATGCACTGCGATGTCGTCGTATCCAAAGCACATCAATCACGAACTCAGCCCGATGGCGTGTCCCGTCGATCTCGACTCTGTCGACCTGTTCGGCGCGGGCGCTCCCGAACACTGGTACGAGGCCTACGAGATCTTGCACCGTGACGCTCCCGTCCTGCGCATCGCGGGGGGAGGCATCAAGCCGGGCACCGACGCCTTCGTCCTCACCAAACACGAGGACATCACTCGGGTCGTGAAGGATCCCGATCGGTTCCCCGCTCTGGGCCAGGTCCGCGTCGGAGGATATGCCGAGCAGGGCATGACCGCTGAGCAAGCCTTCGCAACGAGCCGCAATCTGATGCAGGCGTCGATGGTGTCACTTCGGCCGACGCAGGAGCTCTACATCCGTCATCGCAAGGAACTCACCGATCCGTGGGTCGGAACCGGAGCGCTTCGTCATCGAGACATGATCGCCAAACACGCCAACGACCTGATCGACGAGTGGGATTCCGAAGGAGAAGTCGAGTTCATTCGCAACTTTGCTCGCCCACTTCCGCAACGGGTGATGGCCAGTGTCCTCGGGTTTCCGCTCGAAGACATCGCACAGCTCGCGAAGTGGGGCGATGCCATCGTGACGCCATTCGTTCACGGGACCGGTCTGAAACACGAACTGACACCCGAGCAAACCAAGGACATGCTCGACCGCCTCGATGGGTTCCAGGACTACATCTACGAACACGTGCGCATAAAGCGCGAGAACCCCCAAGACGACATGGTCAGCTTTCTGTGCCGGGTTCACTACGAGGCGTTAGATCGTGCACTTACGGATTTGGAGATTGCCGGGATCGTCCACGCGATGATCATCGGGGGCCTCGAGACAACCCAGTACGCGCTCGAGGAACAGGCGCAACTCCTGTGCGAACGTCCGGGCCTGTTCGAGCAGCTGCGTCACGATCGAAGCAAGCTCCGGGCATTCACCGAAGAGGGGCTGCGGCTGCGATCGCCGACCCACGGACTCTCGACACGGGCGACGTCGCGCGACGAAGTCTTCCAGGGCGTGGAGGTCCCCGCCGGTTCGTTGCTCCACCTCCGCTTTGCCGCCGCCAACGTTGATCCCGAAGAGTTCGCCTGCCCGTTCGATCTTGACCTCGGACGCGACGGGCTGACTCGTCACGTCACATTCTCGACTGGCCCACGGGTCTGCCCCGGAGCGAACCTTTCACGCATCGAGCAACAGACCGCATGGGGTGTGGTGCTGGATCGTCTCGACTCGCTCGAGTACAGCAACGGCAACGACTGGTTGCACCAGCCCGGGATCATGCTCGGCACGTTGAAGCTGAACCTGCGCTTCACCAAAGCACAAATACCCCTGAAGCTGGGTACGGGGCGAGCGACGAGCGTCGACTGACTGGCACCGTGTGCGGCGATGGCCCGACGATTTCGTCCCGCGCCTTCCTCGGTCACGTCCTACAACGACGTCCCCGTGCTCCACGGCAGGTCGAGTTCGGCAGGGTCGAGAAGCACCTGCTTCCAGCGCATCGTCACGGCGCCGGGCTCCGACGACGCGCCCTCGACCATGAGCTCGAACATTCCCGACGCAGTGTCTTCGCGGGGCCGGGCGAGGAGTTGTAAGAACGCGTGGGCCGCCTCGTGGGTCTCCAACATCCGAGGCTGCCAACGTCCGAACACCTTGGCGTTCTCGGCGTACTCGTCGGTCATTCCCGTACGGACGAAGGGATACAACACGCTGAAGGCATGAATGTTGTCTCCGGATTTGCCGAGGTTCACCTTCAGAACCTTCGGGAGCTGCAGCACCGCCCAGTTCGAGATCGCGTAGCCGGGCACGCTCGGCCCGGGATCGATGGCTTGGCGACTCGACACGTACACAATGGTGAGCGGTGTCTTCGCGTGGACTGCCTCACCGGCCCAGAGGTGCGTCATTGCCAGGAAGCCGTCGATCTTGGTGTCGAGGACCAACCGACTCTCCTCGAGACTGTCGATGAAGTGCTGACGGACGCGTGCCCGACGAACGCCGGCGGTCTCGGCCTCGACCTCCTTGAGTGCCCGACCGAAGGAATAGCCTTTCTCCGTCAACCCGGAGTTGCAGATCACCAGGTCGGGCGGCAAGCCACCCATTTGGTCGATCACGTAGCTACGCGTGGCCCACAGGTCACCCATGTTGGTGACGTCGGCCTGAAGCGGAAACGCGGCGACGCCCTGGTCTCGAAGGGCGTTGACCAGATCGAAGCCGTCCGTGTAGCTGCGGTGAAAGTGCACGCAGACGCTCGCTGCGCCGTTGAGCCCCGCCGCCAGCGCGAACGCCTGCCCGATACCGCCGTCCTTGCCGGACCCGGTGATCAACACGCGCTTCCCTTTAACCGCGCCGCCGAGATCCTCCGGCATCCGAAAGAGATCTGTCGTCGCGCTGTAGGCCATGGTTTCCTCCGAGTAAGTCGTGCAAATATTCACAACGTCCAGTGAATATTCACGCTTTTTACTCGTCGATGCCAATCGACCCGGTGCTTTGATCAGGGTTGTTTGCGTGCTCGTTTGCCCGGCAGCAAGTTTCGCGCTCGTTCGCGAAACGACGGAGGCTTGAAACCAAGGGCTTTGGCGGTTGCGGCCTGATGTCCGTCCATCCGTTTGGCGATGATTCCGCGACGCTTCTGCAAGTCGGCATAGGTGAGCTGATCGACAGACGCCTCAATGCCGATGGATGCCTTGAACCCCGTGATGTCCACGGCTTTGGCGTCGAAGAGGACGCCTGCGTCGGCAGCAATTCGTTGGCCGTGCTGGGTCGCGAAATGCATTGCGATCTCGGTGATCGTCGCGAAGAGGTCGAGGTTGGGAGCGTGCGTGGCCATTGCGCCATCGAGGAACAGCAGATCCTTCACGTAGAGCATGAGCTCCTTGGGCATGCGTGCCCCGTACCCGAGGAGTGCTTTCGTGATGTTGCGAATTTCGGCGATCATCTGGTCCGGCGACATCTGTGTCGGGTCTTTCACCGGACCGTCGAGATTCAAGTCGGCGATCACCGCGTCGATATCGGTGTCGAGCGGAAGCGCGCCCAACTCACACAGCGACCGAACCTGCATCCGGACGTCGTTGGTCATCCCGCCCATCATGAGACGCAGGAACGCTTGCCGTTTGGCGTCGTCCAGGCGGCCCGTGATGCCATGGTCGAGCAGCGCAGTCGTGCCGTCGGCGAGCACCATCAAGTTGCCGCCGTGAAGATCGCCGTGGAACACGCCGTGCAACATCGCTCCCTCGAGAAACGACACCATGCCAGCCTTCACGACCGCTTCGGTATCGATTCCCGCATCGCGCATCCCCTGTGTGTCGTCCCACGGAAAACCGCGCAGACGTTCCATGACGAGGACTCGCTTCGTGACGAGGGTCGGGTGGGGGCGAGGAACGACCATCTGGGTCTGGCCCGTGTCGACGAGTACACGAGCGACGTCGAGCATGTTCTGCGCTTCGAGTCGGAAGTCGAGCTCTTCCACAATCGTCTCGGCGAAGAGTTCGACAAGCGCCGGCGGATTGGAGAGCGCAGCGATTGGAATACGACCCATGAGGTGAGGTGCAAAGAAGCTCATCGCCCGCAAGTCCTGGGTGACTCGGGCGCCGACGGTCGGTCGTTGAACCTTTACGACCACTTCTTCCCCGGTGTGGAGGGTCGCGGCGTGGAC
>JANOWU010000163.1:0-4725 GCA_031418035.1 Acidimicrobiia bacterium | reverse complement strand
AACAACCGATTGCCTCGTCGACTCTGCCACGTACTGCATCCAGAAGTTCCAATGGACGATTGGCCGTCCGGGCATTGCGATCTACGACATATCCAACCTCGACGTCGGCCTGACCGGTAACGCTGGGGAGTACGCCGACGTCTGTGCCGACAAGGGTCAACCCCTGCCGACCGATCCCGACCTACCGACCGTGTTGCCCGTGGCCGGTCGACAAGACTCGATCGAAGGTTGCGGCGGTCCGACCGGCGGTACCGATCAACCACCGGAGATCATGGCCAGCCGGGCCTACAAGGGCGACGAATCCGAGCGAAAATTCAACGATCGCCTCGTGACCGTAGCGATCAAGATTCCGGAGAGCTACGGGTGCGCCGTGGGCACGGGCATCACCAATCCGATGACTGGTACACCGATTGCCTGCATCGATCTCGAAGACACTGGTGTCGGCCTCCCCGAAGGCGGCTGGTGGAAGATCAAGTACATTCCGAAAGTCGCAACCGCACCGGCGACCGGGTACAAGAAGATCACCGACCGCACGACATGGTCCGTGGGCCTTCGTGGTGACCCAGTTCACCTTGTGCCCAACGGTTCCTAGTGCTCGATTTCGTAAGTTCATGTGACACCGAAGACCCATCGAGGCCCGAGCGCCAGCGAGGTCCGAAGCGGGTCGTTGTGACAGGAACTTACGCGAGGGTGTGTTAGTCCCTCGTTTGCGACAGACTCTTCGGCGTGCCCGAGGGAGTCGAGATCGAGCTGTATCGCCGAGCGATGCTGCCGTGCGTCGGCCGTGTTGTGGCCGACGTCGTCGCCACCGACCACTGGTATCTGAAGGGCGCAACCACCGAGGAGGCCGTGAGCACCGCCTGCGTGGGAGCCGAAATCACCAACCTGACGCGAACCGGCAAGTTGCTTCGTGTACATATGGTTTCGGAGGGTGCGTACACGTTCGTTCTCGGACTTCGCTTCGGCATGACGGGTCGGCCCGTCGTCGATCAGGTCGCAGCGATCGATGATCTCCGATACACCTCGAATGACTACCGCCACGAGTGGGTGCGATTCGCACTTCGCTTCACCGACGGTTCACAGTTCGAGATAGTCGACCCACGGCGGCTCGGCGGCGTCGAGCTCGATCCCGTCGAACGTCTCGGTCCCGATCTCTCGACGGCAACGACGGCGCAACTGGCGACGGCACTCGCTCGATCGCACGGACCGGTCAAGGCTGCTCTCCTTCAGCAAGACCGCATCGCCGGAATCGGCAATCTGCTCGCCGACGAAATTCTGTGGCAGTGCTCTGTATCTCCCACCCGGATCGCCAATCAGGTGTCGCCGGAAGAGATGAAAGTACTTGCACATACGATTCGCTCGACCTTCAAGACTCTTTTGAGGCGCGGGGGATCTCACCTCGGGGATCTGGTCGAACACCGAACTCGCAACGGGACCTGCCCCCGCCGCGCCTGTGGAAGGGCCGTGCTCAACCGAGCCACCATCGGCGGTAGAACCACATACTGGTGTCCGGTCCACCAACACTGATCGTTTGTGAACGGCGCTTCAGGTGTGCGCTTTAGCAGGGTGATGAAAATCCTACGTTTCGACCGCTTCGCAACCACATATTGGCTGGTCAACGAAGTGTGCTGAGGTCGGAAGGGAGGTTTTTCGAGAACCCTGTTAGTTCGCCCATCCGCGAGCCGATACACGAAGTGATGTTTGCTCGATGCATGGCGCGTTCTCGAATCACAGCCTCGCCGTCAGCGCGTCGATGCGCGGCTCTGTTCCTCATTGCGGGTCTCACCGCGTGCGGTGGGTCTACGCCTTCCCCTTCCACGGACCCTTCAAACTCTCGGGAAAGCACGTCCGTTGCGGCGGAGAGCAATCCCGAGGCAACCCAGTCGGAGTCAACGCAGTCGGTCACCGAAACCTCGGCGCCCCGGGTGACGGCGGCCTCACGTCCACCCACCACGATTCGCGTGCCGAAAGACGCCGCAACGATTCAGGCGGCCGTGGATCTATCGGTCAAGGGCGATCTCATTCTCATCGCACCGGGAACCTACAACGAGGCCGTTGATGTTTTCACCAATGACCTCACCATTCGCGGTGAGGAACGCAACACGGTGATCCTGGATGGCAAGGACGAACTTGAGAACGGGTTCAAGGTCGCCGCCGATCGAGTTTCGATCGAGAACCTCACCGTCCAGCGCTACACCTTCAACGGTCTGCTCTTCACGATGGCCTACGACGACAACGCGGAGGATCCGACTCAGCACGTGCTGGTGAACGGCTACCGAGCGTCGTACGTGACCACCGCGAACAACGGCCAATACGGGATCTACGCCTTCTTTGCGCGCGGCGGCGATCTCAACAACGTGTACGCCAGCGGTCACCCCGACTCCGGTATCTACGTCGGACAGTGCAAGCCGTGTGATGCGGTCATCGACAACGTCACCGCCGAACGAAACTCGATCGGCTACCAGGGCACCAACGCGAGCGGGAACCTGTTCATCACGAACTCGACGTGGCGGAACAACCGCATTGGTATGACGCCGAACTCGCAGAGCATGGAACGGCTCGCACCGCAGGGCGATGTGGTCATCGCCGGGAATCTCGTGGAGACGAACAATGCGGCCGACGCTCCCGCCACAGCGCAGGGTGGATTCGGTGTCGGTCTGGCCGTCGCAGGAGGAAACCGCAATCACCTCACGAAGAACCTGATCCGGGGCAATTCGTCGGTCGGGGTCATCGTCACCGACCTCAACGGCTATCAGCCCGAAGGCAATCGCATCGACGAGAACGTCCTTGCGGCCAACGGTGTGGATCTTGCCTACGTCGACGCCGCCAATTCCGCCAGCATCCCCCCTCGAGGCAATTGCTTCGCTAAGAATCAGTTCGAGCGGTCCATTCCCCTGTCGATCGAGTCGGTACTTCCCTGCGACTCGAACGCGGAGGATCGCATCGCGACCACCGCCTATACGGCGGTGAAGCCGCCCCCCGACGTCGACTATCGCACGGTGCCGCTACCTGGGCGGCAACCGTCGATGACGAACCCGACGGGCCCTGCCACTGTGGTCAGCGACGGTGTTCCCACCGTGGACCTCGCCACCATCAACGTCCCGAAAGTTGACTGACCATGTCTTCCCCACGTGAGCATCTTCGAAGCTCGATCCCATCTCGTCGCGGCGCCGCGTTTGCCTTCGTTGTCACGCTGGGCTCATTGTCGGTCCTGACGTCGTGTTCGAACGACTCGTCGATCACGACCGAACTGACGCCAACAGAAGCGAACGCGGCGGGCTCGGCGACCGCCACGCCGAACAAGGACGTGCTCGCTCCGGGCGAGACTCGGCTCACCACTGCACAGGCGTCGACCTTCTCGAAGCTCCTCACGAAGAATCGTGCCGATCAGGGAGCGTCGTTCGTCGCGACGGTCCCCTACGGTCCCGCGGCTACGTTCACGATTTCGGGGCAGGTCGACTGGATCAACTACGCCGGCAACGCCACACTCAGCGTGACACGAAGTGACGGCCAGCCCGAAGCGCCGGTCGCCCTTGCCTGGAACCTGCAGCAAATGGTTCAACAGATCGAAGGGCTCGAAGCGGCAATGGAAGCAAAGGGTCGTTCGGGAGTTCGCTTCACCACACGTCAGATCAATCCGAAGACATCGCCGCTCGATCGCGTCATTGTTCTGATCAACTCGATGTCGAACGAGCGTCCGGAAAATCCGATCCTGCTGCGTCAGCGCACCGACGTTGCCTTTGTCGGCACAGCAGATCTGAACGGCACAGCACTGGATCGTTACCGGTATGGCAACACCACCTACTGGGTCAACAACGCGGGCAGCGTCGACAAGTTGGTAGCGAACTTCAAGGACTTCGCCGGACCCGTAGAGATCGTGTTCTCCGAAAAGGGCGCCAAGGTGCCAACGATTCCGGCCCCCGAGAGCGTGGTTGCGGCCGCGGAGGTGCAGGACGTGTTGGACCAACTCTCCAAGATCCGTTCGACCGGCGGCACCGGCTAACGGTTCTTCTTCCGAAAGACACGGCGAAAGTCGAGCTTTTGCTCGGTTTGAATTTCATCAACCATCGCCGTGTTCTCTACGATGAATGGTCATGGAACTTTCCTACCCCCACGAGGCCGAAGCATTCCGTACCGAAGTGAAGGAGTGGCTCACCGCCAACCTTCCCCAAGGCTGGTTCGAGCCCGGCTTCGAAATGACCCCCGCGCAAAAGCGCGAGTTCCAGGAGAACTGGGCACGCAAGCTCTACGGCGGAGGTTGGATCTGCGCGTCGTGGCCAAAGGAGTACGGCGGCAAGGGTCTCGGCGTCATGCAGAACGTCGTGCTCAACGAAGAGTTTCACCATGCCGGCGCACCACTCCGGGCCGACTTCTTCGGCGACACGCTCGTCGGACCGACCATCTTGCAGTGGGGCACCGAAGAACAGAAGAAGCACTTCCTGCCGCAGATCCTCAAGGGCGAGATCTCCTGGTGCCAGGGCTTCAGCGAGCCCGACTCCGGCTCGGATCTCGCGTCGCTGAAGACCAGTGCCGTGCTCGACGGCGACGAATGGGTCATCAACGGCCAAAAGGTCTGGACCACCCGGGCGCAGCACGCCGACTACGTGTTCCTGCTCGCCCGCACCGACCCCGCGGCGCCCCAGCATGCCGGCATCTCCTACCTGCTCGTCCCGATGCGCCAGCCCGGAGTCGAGGTCCGGCCCATCATCCAGCCCGACGGCACGG